>JAYVTO010000331.1:0-12481 GCA_043788745.1 Acidobacteriaceae bacterium | reverse complement strand
GTTTCTTCGTAAATGGACGCGCGCTCCGCGTAGTCCTCCGCGGTTTTGCCGGACGCCTGCGCCCGGTCCAGGTCTTCGAGCGCCAACGAATACTCCTTGAGTTCGCGCAGCAGGCTTGCCCGCTCCGAGTAGCAGCGCGCGCAATCCGGCCGCAGTTCGATCGCCTTGGCGTAATCCTCGCGCGCGCGATCCTTGTTGCCCAGATAGCGATTGGCCGTCGCTCGCATCAGGAATGCCATGTAGCGATTGGGATGCGAATCGGAAAGCGTGCCGAGCGCCTTGGTCAACATCATTGCCGCCTCGTCATAGTGCCCCGGAGTCGTCAGCCGGATGCCATCGGCCAGTTCCTTCTCGGCGCGCTGGGGTCCGGAATACCAGTAGTAGGCCAAGCCAACCAGCGGCAAGAACAGAAGCAGGGCCAGAATCGACATCACTTGAATCTCGGCGCTCGAATGCCGGTCCTTCAAAACGTCTTTCTGAATCGGCAGCGGACCTCGCAGGTCCTTGCCGCGCGTTCTTACTTCCCACCAGGAAATCAGTCGATTCCACATCTCGCAGCTGCCTCGTTCCTGTTGTCAGAACTTTCAGGGCGTCACTTCGTAAATGATCGACCGGCCGCCCGACCAGATCGCCCGCAACTGTCTATTGTCGCGCATCACTTGTTCCACCGCACTCCGCTGATCGGGAGCCGCGTCGCGATCAAGATCGTTCGTACTGTAGAACACGTATTTGGCGCCGTGATGCCGCGCCAGGGTATCGATATGCCGGTATACGTCGACTTGGTGGGCGAAGTCTTCGAGATACCAATACCGCGTCGGCAACGGAACGGCGAACGCGTGACGCCCGGTTTCGAGATAGAGCGGTCCGTCGTCATAGGCTACGAACACGGCATCGGCAGAGGTATGGGTTCGGATCCATTCGTAGGCAGGCTGGCGTTCGACGCGCCGGTCGCGCCATTGTTGCGCGGTCTCGAGGCTGTAGAACTGCGCCACCCAGATTTGCAATGCGGCGCAGGCGATCAGGAACGCGACGGCAAGGGAGGCTATCGCCGCGGCCGCAACTCGCTGCGATCGATCTTTGTGGCGTAGCCCGACGCGGACGAGGCTCGCGATGTGGTCGAACTCCGTCAACAGGCCTGCGAACAGCAGCGGCGCAAGCGGTAGCAGAAAGCGCTCCGTCGGCGGGAAATGCCAGATCAGAAGCAATCCGACCGAGCCCGCTGCGAACAGCGCATACTGCCGAGCGGCCTCGACCCGGCGCACCAGCCGGATGACGCCCGCGATCATGGCAAGCGCGATGACGTCCGCGGCAATTTTGGCGGGCAGCAGATCGAAGACCTTGGGGAAAAGCAACGAGCCCATACTGTAGAGCAGCCCGTCCAGATTCTTCCAAAGTACGATGTGAAGGATCGAAAGCGGGGCGTTTTGCAGCTGATAACTCAAGTAATTTGTGTAATATGCGACGATCCAGTCCGGACCCGGTGGCGGGATGTGGAGTCGCGACCAAAGCATCCAGGCGGCGACGGCTGGCGCCATGGCCAGCGTAAACCAGGCTGCCCGGCTCCGGCTGCCCTTGTACCAATAGGCGATCGGCGTGCTTACGAGGAGGACAAGCCCGGCACTGCGGGTGAGAAACGCGACCGCTGCCGCGAGGCCCGCGGCGAAGGCTCCTCGCGAGGTATGGGTGCGGGCTGCGAGAAGGAACGAAGCCAACAGGAGGCAGAGAAAAAGACTCTCCGACAACAGGTTGACGCCGAAGAGGTTCATGTACGGGTTGATCAGCAAGGCGGTGCCAAGTGCCGCTAGCCGCCAGCCTTTGAAGTGATACTCACGGAACAACAGCAGACTAAGTCCAGCAAGCAGGGGGATTGTCAGCCAGCCGAACAGCGTCGCCCAGGGCAGGCACCCAGGGTAGCCGCCACCCAGGTGCCACGCCAAGGTGAGGAATAGGGGGTAGGCTGGGGGGTACTTAGTGTGTGGTGGAGAGCCGGGGAGGTTTTCGAGGCGATACCCGCTTCCCTCTGCAAGTGATTTAGCCGAAACGAGATACAAACCGTCATCATGTAAGAAGCCAAACTGCGGGGCATCGCGATTGATCCACGCCAATCGGCAGGAAAAGCCCAGGGCGACCAAAAGAAGCACGGCAATCGCTACCTGCCCAACAGACTTAGGGCCTTGCATTTCAGTACTATAGCACGCCTATCGTGGGTTCCGTCGCCTGATTGACCACCTCCGATCCCCCTCCCAAGGGGGTAACCGGTCTAGTCCGGCTAAAGCGCAAGGTGCAGTAATATCAATCACCTGAGACGTTTTTGATAGGGCCTCTAAGGACATCGCCTGATTTCAAGCGATCGGGCGCGATGATAACTTGGCATCAGCGGCAAAGAAATGTCGCACGGAAAGGGAAGAGGAGAAAAACTATGATGAATTTGGTTTGGAAGCTGCGGATCTGGAATGACACCAAGGGTCAGGATCTTATCGAATACGCGTTGATGGCGGGCTTTGTCGCAGTCGCGGCGGGCGCGATCATGCCGGGCGTTTCGACCTCGATCTCGACTATTTTTTCCAAGATTAGTTCGGTCATGACGACTGCTGCCAACCCCAGCTAACTAGCGATCGGATACGGATTTCAGAGGCCGCTTGGGCGTAAGCCCAGGCGGCCTTTCCGTCTTCTGAGGCCGAAATCGGTGTTGCAACGCGGTCGATGGCGGCGAGGCAGACTTTGACTACGAGGGTTGGAATCAGAGGTGCATGGGAGCGGTCGGGTTTTGGTTGTTCTTTGGTAGTTGGCAGATCCTCGGCTGCACCCTACTCAGAAAGAACCCGAGGACCGGAATCGGCAGGCAACGCGACGGTTTGAGCGCGGTGGGCGGAACGAGATGTGGCCAATGGATTCAAAGGGGGCCGCAAGGCGACCAGGCGACCAGAAGATCGCCCGGCGTTCGATTGTGGACGAGTATAGCCGGCGTGCGCGGCTTGCGGGCTCTTGCACGGAATGGCTGGAGAAGTTGGTTCGTCGCTGTCTGGGAAGAAAACCTTGACGCACTGGATCCTAGACGTGCGGCACAAACAGCCTACGGGTAAAAAAATGGCCGCTCCGAAGAGCGGCCATTTCGATGACTACTCGATGAAAGAAGAACCTAGACACCCTGCGGGCTCTTACTTGGCGAATTCGGGATGGGTCGTTGGCGATTAGGCGGCGTTTTCCTCGTTCGTTTTGACTAATTCCAGCCTCTGATTGATGCCCCGGCGGGGTTGTCGGGCGAGGTTCCGTGCAGAATTGAGTACGCGCGACCTTACGGTCGCGCCAAGAGCGGCCCGCAGGGCCGCGTCGGGGGCACCCGCTCGCTTACGTTCGCGGTTCTTCGTTGGGGGTTGGGGGTTGATTTGTTCACAGTTCCGTCAGGGAACGGCCCCCCAACCTCACTCCACTAGCCGAGCATCCACCTCCTCCAACCCCGGAATCGGCCCCCCAGCCTCGCACGAATACGCCCGCCCATCGGACGTCACCTTCCAACTCAACCACCGCCACGCCTCGTTCGTCGCGCATGGGTTCTCGAATCTGCGACCTGTACCTCCGCGCGCCAATGGCTGGCCCATCCAATTATTGGCATCCAAGATCGGTTCTAGAGCGATCCAAGGACATCCATTCGCTTCGTTCCGCAGGAGCTGGGAGCCCGAACTCGCCAGGAGGTGGAAGGGCAACAAAGCTGCCAAAGCACCTCTTAATGCAACATAAATAAGCAACTAATCCGAAACTGGCTTCGTTTTGCAGCCCCGCGCCAAGCAAATCTGGCCCTTGCGTCCCCCGACCGAATCTGATACCCTCCAGATTGGATCGGCATGATTGATCTAATCCAATTGGATCCCTATTCCGACACGCCACTCTACCGCCAACTCCATGGCCAGATTAGAGATGGCGTTCGAAAGGGGACCCTGCCCGAAGGCACTCGCCTGCCAGCGACCCGCGAATTGGCTGGGCAACTCGGAGTCAACCGCGCCACGGTCTCGTCCGCCTACGACCTTCTCGAAGCCGACGGACTCCTAAGAGGCCACGTCGGCCGCGGCAGCTTCATCACCCGCAGTGCCGACCCGATCCCCGTAACCCGCACACCAGCAACTACTTTAAGCGTACTCTCGATTCGTTTCGACACGTCCCGCCCGTCCGAACTCCTGTTCCCCCTAGCCGACTTCCGCGCCACCGTCGACGAGGTAGTCCAGTCGAGCGAAGCCTCCGCGATTCTGCAACTTGGCTCCGCCTACGGCTACGCCCCCCTCCGCCGATATCTCTTAGAAACCGCCCGAGCCAAAGGAGACGCCGGACCCGACGACGACATCCTGATCACCAACGGCTGCCAGCAGGCCTTCGACCTCATCCAAAGGGTCTTCGCCTCGAACGCGGAAACGGTCCTACTCGAAGACCCCGTCTACGCCGGTCTTCGCAAGGTCTTTGAGCGCGCTGGCGCAAGAGTGCTCGGCATCCCCGTCGGCCCCGATGGAATCGACCTCGAAGCTGCCGCTAAAGGCATAGAAACACAAGCTCCGCGCCTGATCGTCGTCACCCCGACCTTTCAGAATCCGACCGGCGCGACCATGCCCGCCGAAGCCCGTGAACGCCTGATCGCCGTAGCCGCCCGAGCCGGAGTCCTGGTCATCGAAAACGACCTCTACGCGCCGCTCCGCTACGCCGGAGCCGAGCTCGATACCGTCAAGAAGACAGCCAACAGTACCTGCGACGTCATTCTTTTACGCAGCTTCTCGAAGATCGCCTTCCCCGGCCTCCGTGTTGGCTGGGCTATCGGCCCTCGCCACCTGATCGCGCGCCTGGCCGAAGCCAAGCAGTCAAGCGACTTACATACAGACCAGCTTTCGCAAGCCGTCCTGCTGCGCTTCGCGCAGTCCGGCCGCCTCGCCGCCCATCGCGAGCAGGCGCTAGCCGCCGGAGCCGAGCGTCTTGCCGCGACCCTCGCCGGCTGCGATCAGTATCTGCCTCCCGGAGCCACGGTGACGCATCCCGAAGGTGGGATGAATGTCTGGGTCCGTCTTCCGGAACCGCTTGATGCCGGCGAGCTCAGCAACCGCGCCGAACGTGAAGGCGTCAGCTATCTTCCGGGAAAGTACTTCGCGGTGAGCCGCGTCGAATCAAATGCATTCAGACTAAGCTTTGCGGGCCTGACTCCGGAAGAGATCCGGCGCGGCCTGCGTGTTTTAGGAGAGATCTTCCGCGCCGAACTGGCCCGCGTCCGCGACATGCGCCGCGACGAGCCGGCCGCGGCGCTGGTGTAGAGCAAGGAATCCCCAGCCGAGGCGTGACCGTAAGGTCACGCGTGAGCAATCGAAGCGCGATCTCGCGCGTAAACCAAGGAGTGTACGTCATGTTCATGGATGAGCAGTTTCGTTTGAAGGTCGGCCTCGCCGAGATGCTGAAAGGCGGCGTCATTATGGACGTCACCAACGCCGAACAGGCCGTCATCGCCGAGAAGGCCGGAGCCTGCGCCGTGATGGCGCTGATCCGCGTGCCGTCGGATATCCGCAAAGAAGGCGGCGTCGCCCGCATGTCGCCGATCTCGACGATCCGCGAGATCATGAAGACCGTCTCGATCCCAGTGATGGCGAAGTGCCGCATCGGCCACTTCATGGAAGCCCGCGTTCTCGAGGCGCTCGGAGTCGACTACATCGACGAATCCGAAGTCCTGACGCCCGCCGACGAAGAGAATCACGTCGACAAGCGCCCCTTCAAGGTGCCCTTCGTTTGCGGCGCGCGCAACCTGGGCGAGGCGCTGCGGCGCATCGGCGAAGGCGCGGCGATGATCCGCACGAAAGGCGAAGCGGGCTCGGGCAACATCGTCGAAGCCGTCCGCCACATGCGCACAATCCAGAAGGAGATGAAGCAGCTCACCGTGCTGCACTCCGACGAGTTGATGGCCGAGGCGAAGCGGCATCAGGCTCCGTTTGAACTGATCGAGTACGTCGCAAAGAACGGCAAGCTGCCGGTGCCGAATTTCTCGGCCGGCGGAGTCGCCACGGCGGCCGACGCCGCCCTTGTGATGGCGCTCGGCGCGGAGACCGTGTTCGTTGGTTCCGGTATCTTCAAGTCGTCCGATCCGGAGCGTTTTGCGAAAGCTGTCGTCAAGGCCGCCACCTATTGGAAAGATCCGGTGAAGGTCCTCGAAGCCAGCGAAGAACTGCCGGACGGCATGGTTGGTCTCGACATCCGCACCATGCCCGAAGAGCAGCAGATGGCCACGCGCGGCTGGTAGGCCGATCGCAGTTTGCACTGAGCCCTGGAGAGGGGACGACCTCAGCACGGAACTGCGAACGATCAGCAAGCGCGATCAGCAAGCGCGATCAGCAAGCGCGATCAGCAAGCGCGATCAGCAAGCGCGATCAGCAAGGAACCGCGAACGAAGTGAGCGGATCTTGAAAAGACCGGCGCACGGGATGTAGTATCCGCTCACTTCGTTCGCGGTTCTTGGCTGGACACTTGGCTGGACACTTGGCTGGACACTTGGCTGGACACTTGGCTGGACACTTGGCTGGACACTTGGCTGGACGCCTTGCTGGACGCCTTGCTGGACATCGTCCAACGGCGACTTGAGATCTGTTTGCAAGAAGAGAACCGAGGCAAATGAAGACAGTCGGAATCCTCGCCCTCCAGGGCGATTTTGAAGCTCATGCCCGCGCCGTCGAACGCGCTGGCGGGGCTGCTCTCGAAGTGCGCACGCTCGCCGATCTCGACGCCACCGACGGCCTGATTCTGCCGGGCGGGGAATCGACGACGATGCTCAGGATCCTCCACACGGAGAATCTCTTCGACGCGCTCAAGGCCTACCCGAAACCGATGTTCGGGACCTGCGCGGGTGCTATTCTGCTGGCAACTGAAGTTTCGAATCCGAGGCAAGAGTCGCTCGGCCTGATGGACATCACGATCGAGCGCAATGCCTACGGGCGCCAACTCGATTCCCGTGTCAGCCAGATCGAACTGGACGGCGTCCCGCTCGAAGCCGTCTTCATTCGAGCCCCTATCATCCGCCGCATTGGCCCGGCGGTGACGACCCTTGCCAGCTATCGCGGAGACCCCGTGCTCGTCGAGCAGGGGCGGTTTCTGGTTGCGACGTTTCATCCTGAAATGACGGCGGATCCTCGCATTCACAGGCAGTTTCTGAGCAAGGTCGAAGAGCGGTAGGCGCGCCTGGCGGCGGCAGAACATGTCTGCCTCATAGTCGACGCTCCGATTGACGGATTGTTGGGTACGGCTTTTCTTGCGCTCTTATTGAGCGCAGGCAGCGCGTCTGATCCAGGATGCATCGCGCGCAGCTTGGATCTTGGTCTCGGCCGTGAATTTCGTTTGGCCTGTCTTTGAATCTGTTGATGCCGCCTAAGATGTGCTCCAAAACAATCGCATGGCAGGACTTGCCATTTCTTGCCATACATGCTACGTTCTGGCTGAAAGCTTTCACGTAGGGGGCCACATGCAAACAATGAACATTTCCCTTCCAGATCAGCTGAAGGAGTTCGTCGATGTTCAGGTCGGATCGGGACGTTACAGCAGCGTCAGTGAGTACGTCCGCGATCTTATTCGAGATGACGAGAAGCGCAAAGCTCAAGAAAAGCTGGAAGCGCTCCTGATGGAAGGCATTCAAAGCGGCACTTCGACCGAGATGACTAAACAGGACTGGAAGGACATCCGAGCCGAAGCCCTTAAATAGTTCGAGGCACGCAAATCTCGGAAGACGGCCTAATGGCCATCGTCCGAAAACGTGAATCGGCAAAGCGCGATCTTATCGCGCAATGGGTATGGTACGCCGAGAATGCTGATATCGAAACTGCTGATCGCTTCCTTGCCGCTACCGACTCAACGGCGTCGATGCTGGCCCGTCAGCCTGAAAGCGGAAACCGTGTTTTGTTCACCAAACCAGAGCTTCAAGGCATGCGCCGTTTTCCCGTGACGGATGGATTTGAGACAATTTTGCTTTTCTACTTTCCTCTGCAAGACGGAGTTGACTTGGTTCGGGTGGTCCATGGAAGGCAAGACTTAGAGCGCCTGCTTACAGAGGGCTTTTTCGGGTAGTTTAATGGACAAGAAAGACGGTACACTTTCCTTCCAGCCTCCCACAAGTCTTTTCGGAATCAGGTCAACAGTTGACGCTTTGCTTGTCCCTAATCAGATGCAATGTTGACGCTTTGCGGTCAAAGCAGCTAGCAGCCTGCTGACTGAACTTCTCAGCGCGGTATAGCTGCGAATCGATCTCGTTCCAGTCGCGGACAAGCTCGAAGGCGAGAAAGTTGCCTCATGAGTCGCGCCCCACAGCGCGAAGCGTGGGTTCCCGAAATAGGTTCCGGGACAAGGTAGCGTGGGTGACTTTCTGCGCCCGGCTGCTCGTGACGAGGGGCCGGGCTTGTTTGCTTCAACGTCGGCGCGACTTCGCCCAACCGAGCACAAGCAGACCCAGGCAGGCGACCCCGAACGTCGCAGGCTCCGGAACGGCGGCTGACCCAGTGAAGGCCATGGGCCCGTAGAATCCGGTGATACCGGCCGCGACGCTGTTCGGGAGCACGAATCCTGAGCCTTGCGGACCGAATCGCGCGTCAACGAACACGATGTTTGGATCGACCGATTGGGTCACGCTAAGCGCCAGTCTGTCCGTGCTGGTCGAGAAATTTTCCCCGCCAACGACATACCCGTTTCCGGGACTCAGGATGACCGACGTGATGGAAGCCGTACGGTACACCCCGATGAGTGGACCCGTTGTTCCGGCCGGAACGACCACGCTCGCCAGCAGCGTGCCGCCTGAGTTCCAAATACCGACAGTGTGCGCGACAGACAAACCGTCCTGGCCTTGGTCATACCAACCGAGAGCGTTAAGAGTGATGGCATTCGTCACATTGAAGCTCCAGCCAACGCTTTGGTTGTTCTGAGTACCACTGATACCGGTGGCTTCGTTGAAGGTCACCAGGGCGGCGGCGGAAAGTGGCAACTGCGCCGATGCGGTCAATAGGGCTAACAGCATCGCGTGTCGCTTGAAAGAAGTTAGCTGCGTTAAGTGGTGCATGAAAAAATAACCATTGGATGAGGTTTCGAACAGGAAAAGGATACCACGATCATGCCATCGAGGGGCTTAGTGCCATGACTGCAAGAAACATCCCCGGGCGGAAGGATCTGCTAAAAAAATACTCCAGCCGCTCGTCAGCAAAAAACCGCGAACGAAGTGAGGGGATCTCACCAATGCCGACAGCGACTCGATGTTTCCTAGGTGCCGATTCCTCCAGAATCAGTTCGGTCGAGGTGCTGTACTTGGTTGAAAAGGCCGCCCGCGGCATTCCTCGATTCGGCTATAGCGGTGACGGGGGGCCGGCGCTCGATGCGCAGTTTTTCGGCATCGCGCAGCTCGCTCACGATGGGATCATCACCACGGTTGCGGGCAAGGTTCCCGCCGGCACCGCAGCCGTCCATTTCAAGCAGAGTCGGCAATTGCGCCGTCCGCAAAGTGTGACCATCGATCCCCAGGGGAACCGGTTGATCGCAGACGCCTTCAACAGACGCGTGATTCACGCGGCAACGATAGGGGGGGAAATCGGTGCCAGGGAGTCCTGGGGAGAGATTTCCCGCGCCCCGATTTCCCCCGACGAAGTCGGGCGTAGTAAGCGGTCTACCGCGTCGGCCCCGCAGCGGGGCGGGCCGACGACCGGTGAATCCGCTCCCGACGCGGCCCTCCGGGCCGCTCTGGTCGCGGCTCGGATTTAGCCTACTTCGCAATGAACAGAGCCGTGAACCCCGACCGTCAGGGCGGGCTCTGCCCACCAGGCCCTCGCCGCTCGCACCCAGACCGCCATCGGTGCGCCTTGTCTCTCAACGACGTACTTGAATGGCCGACCGAATGGCCTCGGGCGTAGCCAGCCGCCTAGCGCTGCCATGTCTTGCCCATCGTTTGCGAGCAAGCTCTTCGCGATTAAGGGCGCGACTTGCGTATGATTTCAGTGTGCTCATGACGATCTCGGGCTCACGATCGGCCTCAATGACAGCGTGCACGTGATTCGTCCTTACGTGAACAGCGAGAAAAACCCAGTTCGAGTGCGCGGCGACTTCCAGCATTGCTCGAATGACAATTTGTCCCGACGTTTGTTGAAATCGATAAGGAGGATCTTGCATTAGCCGCTTGGCCGAATCAACGAGCCGCCGATCCGGTTCTGGATAGGGAGTACCCGGAATGTCCCTGGCACCGGCGCTTTCACGGTTGGGGTTCTTCGCGTGGCGGTGCGCACTCGCTTACGCTCGCGGTTCTTCGTTGGGGGTGGGGGTGTCCAACACCTACAGCCTCGGAGGGGGACCTGCCCCTTTGAACCCCGACCGTACAAGGGAGGGGACATTCTTATCTTGCCAGCGAGGGTGACATTCTTATCTTGCTCTGACAACGCACGACTCTAGCGTCGTGCGGCGCAGCGTAAACTGATAGCTTGCGAGGCTTCTTTTCCCGCCGCCAACCCGAGCTCCGCCGCATTCTTCTCATTGAAAGCGGCGGACGTAATCTGCTCAACGACTACTTGCCGCAACTGGTTCGTGTCCACGGGGGCGCCGTCAGCACCGATCTCCTCACCTGCTTCGCCGGACTCCCCGAAGGCTTTCAGGAATCGACCGGCGCAGTCTTCCGTGTCTCCGATTACCGCAGCCCAGAGGCCCGCTCCGCGCTCGTCGCCGAATTTCGCGCCAACCGGTATGATGCGCTCGGCATGATCTGCTCCGGTGAGCCGATCATGACGAAATGGAAGTGGATGCTCGCCCTGCGGCTTCCCGTCAAAGTTTTCGTCTTGAATGAAAACGGCGACATGTTCTGGCTCGACTTCGCCCATTGGCCCATCCTTCGCCACTTCATTCTCTTTCGCGCCGGACTCACCGGCGCGGGTGCCGTGCCCACTCTGGTCCGGCTGCTTCTTCTGCCGCTGAGTCTCGCCTATCTTGTTGGCTACGCCGCCTGGCAGCATTTAAAAAGGCGCATCCATCTCCGAACCGTTGGAAGGAACCCCGCATGATGACCCAATCCATGAACTCCGTCTTTATCGAACAACCGGGCGGAGTCGAAGCCCTGCGCTTTGCCCCGCAGCCGAAGCCCGTGCCGTCGGACGGCCAGGCGCTCGTCAAGGTTGCCGCTTCGGGCGTCAATTTCATCGACATCTATTTCCGTACCGGACTCTACAAAGCGCCCCTGCCCGCCGTACTCGGCATGGAGGGCGCGGGCGTTGTCGAAGCCATCGGACCCAACGTCATCGGATGCCAACCGGGCGACCGCGTCACCTGGGCGATGTCGCGCGGCTCCTACGCCGAATACGCCGCCGTGCCTTCGTGGCAGCTCGTGAAGATTCCGAACGGCGTCGACTTTGAACTCGCCGCCGCCGCTATGCTCCAAGGCATGACCGCGCACTATCTGACGCATGCGACGTTTCCGCTGCGCCGCGGGCACACCGCGCTCGTGCACGCCGCGGCCGGAGGAGCCGGATTACTCGTCGTCCAGATGGCGAAGAAGCTTGGTGCCCGCGTCATCGGCACGTGCTCGACGGATGCCAAGGCTGCCCAAGTCCGCGCCGCCGGCGCCGACGAGGTCATCCTCTACACCGACCACGATTTCGTCGCCGAAACAAAACGCTTGGCCGGAGCCGTCGACGTCGTCTACGATTCGGTCGGCGCGACGACGTTTTTGAAGAGCCTCGACTGCCTGAAGCCGAGAGGAATGATGGTTTCCTACGGCCAATCCAGCGGCCCCGTCGCCGCCATCGAGCCGCTGCTGTTGAATGCGAAGGGCTCGCTCTTCCTAACGAGGCCGTCGCTCGCCGCCTACGCCGCCACGCGCGACGAACTCGAACACCGCGCCGGCGACGTCCTCAACTGGATCGCCGATGGCAGCCTCAAAATCCACATCGGCGGGCGCTATCCGCTCGCGCAAGCCGCCCAAGCCCACGCCGATCTCGAAGGCCGCAAGACCACGGGCAAGCTGCTACTGACAATGTAGGGCAGGACAGGGCAGGGCAGGGCACTCAATTCGCTTCCCAGTTGTCGTTCTTGGTGGTCCATCGTCCTTCCTCCTTCTGCATGTCGAAAGTCTTCCGGATTACCTTGTTGTCCCTCTTGCCGGTTACGGTCAGCGTGGCCGTTGTTTCCCCTTGACTTGCTTCCACGACTGCAATTTCGGTAGGCTCTTCTTCCTTCATTAACTGCAGGAATTTTGCGCCGTCGGCACCCTCAAAATCCTTTGGGAACCGGGCGACTTTTTTGACAAGTGCAAGGTCTGCCGTCTGGACCGCCTTGCGCATGGCCAGATAAGCCTTCACACAGTCGAGAGACTGCGCTTCCGCGCCCCGCTTCAGAGCGCCCTTCTGCACAATCGGAGCCGGCGCTACCGCCACCTCAAACTCCAAGTCCAGCGCAAACCTCAGTTCACCGAACTTGCGCTCTTCCATCTTGAGAGTCCCTGCCACTTCCTGTGGCGAAT
>JAYVTO010000330.1:0-11114 GCA_043788745.1 Acidobacteriaceae bacterium | reverse complement strand
TGCCGGGTTCTGCATCCGTATCCGGAGGAGCGCTTCTTTGCGTCACCACCTTAGGCAGGAGCCGTATGCGGTAACTCTGCACGTACGGATCTGTGCGGGGCGCGGTCAGCAATGGCCGTCCCTACCGCGACCGAAGAAACGCTGACCGTTCAAAAACTGCGGGTGCCGGACCAGTTGCGCCGAACGCTATGTTCGACCAACGTGATCGAGTCCGCGTTTTCCATCGTCGAAGCCGTATGCCGCAATGTGAAGCGCTGGCGCGACGGCGATCACATCGAACGCTGGGTTGGCTCCAGCCTGCTCGTCGCCGAGCGCCAGTTCCGCAAAGTCATCGGCCATAAATAGATTCCGCTGCTGCTTGCGCCTCGATGGCCAATGCGTGTCCATGGTGCTGCTTCTGAACTACATTGTCAATGTACTAGCTCAGAGTGCGTAATCGCTCCTGCCGGCTAATGACTTGCTGAATCCGAACGCCGAAGTTCCCTTCAACCACCACGACGTCGCCACGGGCGATCACGCAGTTGTTTACGATGATCTCGACTGGTTCGCTAATGGCGCGATTTAGTTCGATGATCGAGCCCGTGGTCAACTTAATTACATCCCTCAAGGGCAGTTGTGCGCGTCCGAACGATACACTCACGGGCAATTCAACATCGAACAGTAGGTCGAGTGTCCGGGCCTCGCCCTCCGGAACATTGTCGTTGGCTTGAGGGCGTCCCTGAGTCCGTGCGACCGCTAGTTCGTCTCGCATGGCGGCCGCGATGAGTTCCTTCGAAAATCCGACTTGAAGCGGGATCTTCTGATCTTCGAGAGTAATCTCCAGTTTGGCCCAACTCACGTCCGCAGGTGCTGTTACTCCTTCTCTCGATTGTTCAATAGTTACCTCCTTGAGGAGGCTGCTCGAGATTGATTGGCAAAGCGCACCGGCGGCTTGGCCGATGGTCTCTACGAATGTGGACTTGCACGTGTCCTCGTCTGCGTCGACCAGCCCTGCGGCCGCGAGAATTGTTGACGCAAGCATCCTCCATGCCGGGTGCGGCAGCTGAATCCAGATCGAGCCGACTTCCCCCCGCAGGCGTTGCTCCAGAACGAGTCCGTCCTCGGCGTCGGGCGAACCAACGGTCGCCGTCGAAGCAATCGTCGGGCGGGTGCCGATCATTGCTTCAAGAACGAGTCCTAGTCGTTCTTCAAACTCGGTACTCAGCCAGTGCGCCGGATTGTGAATGCCACCTGTCATGGTGTTCTTCGGAACAGCGCGGTGCCTCTAGCCTCGGCTCATGGGCCAACGCTTCTCCATGTAAGTTCGCAATCTCAGGATCGCTTGCGACTTCAGCTGTGAAATCCGCGATTCGTGAAGTTTGACAATTTTGGCAATTTCCCGAAGCGTGAGCTCTTCGCGGTAATATAGTCCCAATACGGTCTTTTCCATCTTCGGCATCCGGTCGATGCCCTCAGCCAATAGACGTTCCAACTCCGCTCTTTCCAGCAGCTTCGATGGCCATGAGTTCTCGTCGTCAGAAATAAACTTGAGTAGATCTCGACTCTCGTCGTCCGGCGAAGCGCACTCAAGGCTTCCAAGATTAACGCCGCGGATGTCTACCAACCAATCGTGATACTCCTCGATTGTCACGCCGAGTTGGTGCGCTATTTCGTCCTCTGTTGGCATGCGTTGCAGTTTCTGCTCAGCGATGGCAATCGCCATCTCGATTTGTTTGGCTTTCTTGCGCTGCTGCCTCGGCGCCCAGTCGAGTCCGCGGAGGCTGTCGAGAATGGCACCTCTGATTTTGTACTCTGCATATGTCTTAAGCTTGACGTTATGCCGGGGGTCGAAACGGTCGATGGCGGAGATGAGTCCAACGACGCCAGTCGATACCAGATCATCCAGGTTCACGCTATCTGGAAGCCTCTCGTGAATCCGGCGGGCGATGAGGCGCACTTGCGGGAGATGCTCCAGGATTATGCGCTCCCGTTCTTCCGCCGGCGCAGGACTCGCCTGGTAGCTCATGACAACAGTGGTGCTGTGCTCGCTATTCATTCCTTGTCACCTTCCGCGCAGTCTCGCGGCGTTCAATCAGTTAATCAATCCCAAGGATCCGACGCGGATCCCCGCTGGTACCTCGCTGTGCGCAAGAATTGCGACGTTTGGAAGGGCGCCTTCGAGAATTTGTTGAAGAAAGTGGCGTGCCCCGCTGCTCGCCAAAATCACCGACGAAGATGTGCCACCGCCAACAGCCCTGGATACGCGGTCGATCAGGTCGCGAATCCGCGATGGATCCAAGTTCAGGTGACTGCTCGTTTCCGACAACTGAACGGCCCCTTCAACTGTCTGTTCAAGGCTGGAGTCCAGTAAGTATGCCTGTAGCTCGCCATTTGCGCTCAGGTAAGGCTTGACCAACGAGCGCCTGATCGCTTGCCGTACATACTCTGTCAACAGAACGGAATTCTTGGTCATCGCAGCCGCCTCACCGAGCGACTCAAGGATCGTGACAGCGTCCCTAATTGAAACCCTTTCGCGCAAGAGATTCTGAAGGACCCGCTGCACAGCCGCCAGCGATAGTAATTTCGGAACAAGATCTTCGACGACTTTTCCGTTCTCCTCAGCAACCCGATCCAGTATCCGCTTCGTGTCTTGCCGCGACAACAGTTCGTGGCAGTTGCGGCGAATGACTTCAGCCAGGTGCGTCCCCAATATGCTGACGGGGTCGACGATGGTGTACCCCGCCTGCCGCGCCTCTTCCGTGCGGGCGGACGGAACCCACATCGCAGGAATGCCGAACGCTGGCTCCTTCGTCGGTGTGGCCTCCGCGATCGGGGGCGAGCCGGCGGAGTGAATCGCCAAGTCACAATTCGGTAGGATCTCGAAGCGCGCCACCTCTACGCCCTTTAACAGAATGACGTACTCGCTAACCTTGAGCCCGAGATTGTCCGCCACTCGGACGGGGGGCATCAGGTATCCGGTTTCCGTCGCCAGCTGCTTCCTGAGGTTGGCTATCCTTCTGAGGAGTGGTGAATTGGCTCCCCCCTCAACCATCCTGACGAGTCCCAACCCAACCTCAATCGCCAGCGGCTCAACTTTGAGTAAGTCTTCTAGGTTTTCCTTCGGAGGGGCCACGGGACCTAACCCCTGAGGCAATTTCTCGTCGGCGACCGAATTTTGCCGCATCCGCCAAGCTGCCGCCCCGATTCCGGTACCGAGAAGCAGGAAGGGAATGATCGGCATTCCTGGGAGCACCGCCATCGCAACAAGTACACCAGAAGCAAGCCACAGTGGCTGAGGATTGCTGAATACTTGTTTGACCACGTCCGCTCCGAGTTTGGACTCCGACCCGGCGCGGGTCACAATCAGGGCTCCAGTGACAGACACCATGAGAGCTGGGATCACCGTTACCAAGCCGTCGCCAATCGTGAGAACCGTATAGGTTGTCAACGCGCGCTTTAGCTCCATCCCGTGCTGCAGGACTCCAATGAGAAATCCCGCTAGTATGTTGATCGCAGTAATGAGCACACTGGCAACCGCGTCGCGCTGCGTGAACCGCGATGCGCCGTCCATTGCTCCATAGAACTCCGCCTCGCTCGCTAGTTGGCGACGCCGGGCGCGGGCCTCCGATTCATCGATTAGTCCGGCACTCAGGTCAGAATCAATGGCCATCTGTTTACCCGGCAAAGCGTCCAGGGTGAAGCGCGCCGTAACCTCAGAAATACGAACTGCACCATGGTTTATGACTACATACTGAATGGCAATAAGCACCAGGAAGATAACGAGTCCGATGACGTAGTTTCCACCCACGACGAAATTTCCGAAAGCCTCGATGACGTGACCCGCAGCCGAGGTGCCGGCGTTTCCTTGAATGAGAATCAACCGTGATGACGAGATGTTCAAGGCCAGACGGAACAGTGTCAGGATCAGGAGCGTCGTCGGAAATACAGTAAATTCCACGGGCTTGGTGATATAC
Source organism: Acidobacteriaceae bacterium (assembly GCA_043788745.1). GTDB lineage: Bacteria > Acidobacteriota > Terriglobia > Bryobacterales > Bryobacteraceae > JBBQWZ01. The sequence continues at coordinate 7,161 of JAYVTO010000330.1, read as the reverse complement.
ATAGAAACCAGCAGAATGATCACGGAGATCGTAATGTTCATGCTGATCAACAAATCCAAAACGAACGAAGGTAGCGGAACGATCATTGCCAGGACAATCCCAAGCACGATCATCGGCACAACGAACTCTGGCGTCCCTGACAGCCAAGTCGGTGCGGCTCCGGCCTTCTTTGGCAGGTGCAGCCGCTGACCTCCACGATCAGTGCTGACCGTCGTGTCTGCGCCGGGTATGGGTTCTGCCTTGGTGCCGAGCGCCCCGATTTCACTGGATACGGATGCCATGACCTTGTCCGGATAACTAACTAGCATTTGACGGGCCTAACCGGGCACAACCCCACCCGTCAATCGATAGATGTAGGCTAGGATTTCAGCGACCGCGCGGTATAGATGCCCAGGAATTTCCTGGCCAACTTCGACTGAGGCGTACATGGCCCGCGCTAACAGCGGATTCTCTACGACCGGAACTTGGTTCCGAATCGCGAGTTCCCGGATCCTGAGAGCGATCAAGTCCTTACCCTTGGCGACAACCTGAGGAGCTCCTGAGCTATCGGCTTTGTATCGGATAGCCACTGCAAAGTGAGTCGGATTTACGATTACAGCCGTCGCTGTCGGGACGGCTTGCATCATTCGTCGCTTTGACATATCGCGCTGCAATCGACGAATCTTCCTCTTGACTTGAGGGTTACCCTCCTGGTCCTTCGCTTCCTCACGAATTTCGTGCTTGGTCATTTTCAAACTCTTCATGAACTTTGCCCTTTGGCGCACAACATCTACTAGGCCGATCACTGCAGTAAGCGCCGTTACCCGCCAAATGACGTTCATCAGGGACGAAGAAACGAATGCGCCCGCTGCTTCGAACGAGACTTGCGTAAGCGCCAGAAACTGCGCCGCCTTCTCGTGGACCTCGTTCCAAAGAACCCACGCCACAACAGCAAGTAAGGTTCCTGAATAGACAACCGCGGCCCTATTCTGCCCGCCAAGACCCTTGATCCTCTGAATCGGTGAGAGTTTCGTCCAGTCAATACGAAAACGCCCTGGCAACCTCATCTGCGTTGATGCCAACTGAGCGACTAAAGCAAGTGTTGCGACAACTATGCCGCAAAGAAGAAATGGCAGCATGCTTCGCTCCAGGGCCCAATAACAGAGTTGCGCAACCGTTCTTGGCGATAGATCGGTAGTGAAGGCAGCCTTTAGCAGCAGTTCCATTACGGATTGCAAGGCGTCCGACCAGCTTGAACCAAAGGCCGCCAGGGACAACGCGTACCCCGTCAGGACGACCGAAGAGATCAATTCCCGGCTGATCGGGAATCGTCCTTCTTTGTATGCCTGGTCAAGCCTTCTAGGAGTTGGCTTCTCGGTGCGCTGTGCGGTGTCCGACAAGGCCCTCCTCTCAGTTTCCGAACGTGTGTAGCAATGCTGACCACGAACCGGCCGAAGCCCGCATCAATCGCCCCATGGCGAGAACGGTGGTCGACAAGACAACGAGCGCGACGAGAATCTTGACAGGGAAGCTGAGCGTGGTTATTTGGAGCTGCGCCTGCATTCGACTAAATAACGCGAGTCCGATATCGATAGTCAGCATTATTGCCGATACAGGCGCAGCAAGTTTCAACCCAACCCTAAAGACGTCGGATCCGATCTGAATTGTGCCGGAAATCGAGCGGAGAGCCAAGTGCCCACGCCCGACGGAAGTAGCGACCAGGCCATCGGCAAGCGCCCGGATCAACATGTGATGGAGATCTGTGGCGAAGAATAGCCAACCAGTCGCAAGAAAGACAAGGACTGAGATCACGGTGGAGTCCGCCTGACTGCTGGGGTCCAGCGTGGAGGCATACGAGAAGCCAGCCTGCAAGCCCACCATCTGTGCGCCCAATTGGAACCCCTCGAACAGTAGGGCAGTTGCGAGCCCATAACAAACACCGATCCCGCATTCAACAGGAAGGGCGGTCAGCAGACTAGTTTCTCTGAGTGCACCAGCCGCCCGAAGATCAAATAGGACGATAGAGAGTGTGAGAGCGAGGAAGGCTCGAACTGCAACTGGTACATTGCGGAAACCAGGGATCGGTGTGAATGCGACGACTCCGCCAATGCGTGCGAGCGTCAGGAGGAATGCGGAGGCGGCTTTGGCAAGTGAATTGTCGATTAAATATGTTGGCATATGTTGGCATTCTACCGCGCAAACCTCGTGAAATCGGAGAAAAGACCGATTGTGTAATTCATAAGCCGATGGAGAAGCCAAGGCAGCCAGATTAGGGCGGCCAGAAGAAAGCACGCTAATCGCGGTACCGTGCTCACGCTAGGATCCTGAATCGACGTCAGAATCTGACCAAGGCTAATGAGAACGCCGACCGCCAAGCCGACTAGGAGCAGTGGGAGGCAAACCCAGAACGTGTTCATCAGTGCTCCATGAAGGAGTTCGAGAGCGGTGCTTGGGGTCATTTGGGTTGAATGGCTACTGAAAGGACTTGACGAGCGATCCGACTACAAGATTCCATCCGTCGACTAGAACAAAGAGAAGGATCTTTAGCGGTGCCGAGATCATGACAGGAGGCAGTTGAACCATGCCTAACGACAGCGTGATCGACGCGACAAGAAGATCGACAATCAAGAATGGAAGGAACAAGACGGCGCCGATCTGGAACGCCGTCTTGAGTTCTGAGAGCACATACGCAGGAAGTAGAATAGTGAGGCTCAAGTCCTGCCAGGTAGCGGGCCGCAGTGATTTTGAAACATCGAGGAAGAGCGCCACATCCTTCTCGCGCACGAACCGACTGAGATACCTCGCGACAGGCTTTTCGGCAAGTCCGATTGCCGCCTCGGTCGACAGTGAGCCCTTAACATACGGCACCCAACTCTTCTCGTACACCTCATTCGCAACTGGTTGGACTAAGAACATTGCGAGAAACAACGCGAGCCCGACCAGTACTTGGTTGGACGGGACTGTTTGCGTGCCAAGGGCCTGGCGGAGGAAATGAAGAACGACGACAATTCGGAGGAAAGGCGTAACGCTCATCAAGATCGCAGGCAGTACTGCAAGGGCTGCTAGAAACAGCGCCACTTGCATCGAGAAATCGATGGGCGGGGTGCCATTGCTTGGGGCACCTCCAATCGCGCCGTTGCATCCTGCGAGGGCAGAGGATGCTAGCGTACCGACGCCAACAATTAACGCTCGGAGCACCCTTAGCATATCGCGTTAGCCAGCAGACCTTTGCCTGCGTCCTCGTTAGGATGACGGTCGATCAAAGTGCAACCTTTGGAGTGAGTTGCGACCAGCAGCGTGCCACCGTCCGTACGAATCAAGTGAAGAGTGTGGCCTGGCGTTAGATTGACGCGGTCGAGCACCACTAGTCTGCGATTCCTGGTTATGACGGTGCCGAAGCTCAGCTTCTGGACTGCCCACGAAAGAAAACGCCCCAGCGCGGGGCCCAACGATTCAATCTTGCTTTCGCCATGCGGGAATCCAGTGAGTTCCATCGCGAATCAATCCTCCTCTAGGAAGTCGGTTATTCGGACACCAACAGAATCCTCGATGATCACGATCTCGCCGAACCCGACTAATGCCCGACCAATGAGAATGTCAATGTTCTCGCCCGCTGAGCGATCCATCTTGACGACGGAGCCGCTTTCTAGGGCGAGGATTTCGCGAATCGTCATGATTCGGTGATCGAGTTCCACGTCGACATCGACCGGGATATCCGCAAGATGGCTGATTACTTGTGTTGGCGTCATCGGTTAGCGTTTCAGGTTGATCGTTTCCTGGCTCACTTCATCGACTGCTGTGATCACTCTGGCGTTAGCCTGGTAGCCACGTTGGAAGACAATCAAATTTGTGAATTCTTTCGCGATGTCCACAGTGGAACCCTCGACTGCGCCGCCGATTACGCTACCGCGCCCGCCGGTGCCAGGCAGGCCAATCGCTGGAAGTGCGGTACGAGCACTGAGTTGAAAATTACTATTCCCGACCGCGATTAGGGACCCCGGGTTTCGGATGGTCGCCATCGCGAGCTGCCCAACAATGGTCTGCGTTCCGTTGGAGTATTGAGCCAAGATCCTGCCGCCATCAGCCAAACCCACTCGGGTCAGGCTCGCGGCGGGCGATCCATCCTGCGCTAACGCAGAGACGGCGGAGGTTTGTGCGTATTGGGTCATACGCGGCGTTGCTCCATTGAAGAGATTCCATCCAATAGTCAGATCTGCGGCGCCGGAGAGGAGTCCGGTTACGTTGATAGTGGGCACCGGATCACTCGCTGTGGGGCTGGTCAGACGGCCGCTGCCATCAAACGTCAGAGTGCCTGTAACTGGCGTAATAGGACTGGTGACATCGGAGGCTGGAAAACTAAACGCGTAGTCCCATTGGTTCGCGGTCGCCGACCTTGTGAACGTAAAACTGACGGTATGAGCGCTTCCCAACGAGTCGTACACGGATAAGGACGTCGAGAACGACGAGGGTGGAGGCCCTGCGGTCGCGACCGCATCAAGGTTGACGTCAACCGACGCGGTGCGAGTGGCCGTCGGTGCCTTTAGTGTGCCGACCGGTACAACAATGTCCCCAATGGGCGAGTTGGTGTTGAAATTTCCATTGGCGCTCGCCCACCCCTGCAGTTTCTCTCCAGTGGCGGTAACGAGGTTACCTTCATTGTCAACCTGCAGATTGCCACCCCGAGTGTACTGAATGCTCCCGTTTGGCGATTGGATGACAAAGAATCCATCTCCCTGGATTGCTGCGTCGAGCGGGCCAGCGCTTGTTTGAATGGCGCCTTGCGAGAACTGCCTTAGCGTTATGGGCCGACCGACACCGAAACCGACTTGTGTTTCCCCAAGCCCGGCACCCAACGATTGTGTCACCAAATCGTGAAAGGAAACGGCGCTTTGCTTAAATCCAGGCGTATTCAGATTTGCTAGATTGTTCCCAACGACATCGATTGCCGTCGAGAATGCACTAAGTCCAGAGAGCGCGGTAGAGAAAGAGGTGAGCATATGTTACCTGATTATAGATTTTCAACACGTACGGGCCAGACATACGGGCCAGACTGTCACGGCCGCTTCAAAACATCTTGGGCAACTTGAGGAAGCCGAGAGTCCAAGATTTTTGCAATCGATTCCAAGGTCTGACGTGACTCGACAGACGCTTCGAGAGAAGTGAACTGTGCCAACTGCGCTACGAACTGGGTTCCATCGGCTGGATTCCGCGGATCCTGGTTCTTCAGCTGAGCCACCAGAAGCAGAAGGAACGTGCTTTTGTTCGCCAAGGGGTCCGCCGGTGGGCTCACTTTTGTTGGAGTGTTGGCGCCTAACGTCTTCGCGAGCACTCCACTTGTAGTCTGTTGGATTACAGTCATTCTATTCCTTTCTGTCTATGCCTAAATCGTTTCGAGGGCTAGATTCTTGCCATCGGCAAATGCCTCGTTGTTCTCGCCTTTTGGTTTGCGGTTAGGGCGATGATGTGATTGCTGTTGCTGGCCGGGCTGGCGATTTCGGTTGCTGGCGTTCCAATCACTTGACTCGGGTAGCGGCATCGTTGCTACCCCGCCGGGTCGGTCGGGCACCCATGCCTCTGCGAACATTCCCGATCGATCGAAGTCACTTATTAACGACGCGAGGTCCCGGCGTAACGTGGAGGCAACCTCGGCGTCTGCCGTTCGGACGGAAAAGCCCAACTGACCTCCGCGTTCTCGGATCCTTAGGTCGACGGCTCCGCCGGCGATGTCATCGACGCGAATGGTCATCCCCTGGATGCGCGACTGCGGGAGTGCCTTGACAGACTCTTCGCGAATCGGGTCGACATTTGGGGAGGTACGCGGCGGAAAAGGCTCCCGCGTCGACTGGTTCAGCAAAGGTCGCTCGGGAAAGCTAGTCGTGCTCAGCAACGGGCGAACCGGCTCGACGGACGAGAACGCCCTGATATCGGTCGCCGTTCCTAAACTAACCTCGTCACTTGCCCCCGTCACGCGAACGCTCAGTTCCTTTTCAAACTCTTCCGAACGATCCGGATACAAAGTGGCTCTAGAAGACGTCTCCGCGCACTCCGAAGGTGTCACTGATTCCTCAATTGAGGGTCTGATTCCCTTGTTGAGACGAGGGCTTGCTAACGATAGAAGATCGACGTTGCCCCGCCGTTTGTCGATCGGTTCGAGAGGGGCACCATCCCGGTTGACCGATCTTCGGGTGGACCCAGAGGGTACGCCATCCTCCGTGAGGGATACCCAGCCCGAGAATGCGTGCTCTGGCAGTTGCCGAGATTCACTCCCGGCGCTCGGCTTGCCTCTGACTGAAGCGGTGTCTCCTACTCGCATCATTGTTTCCTCCAGTCTGGGTGCGCCTGCACTTTCGGACAGATGGGGCATCGAACCGGTCCCTGACAGACCAAACGCGGCTATGCGCTCGATCGCAACGATGGGCGACGGGAGTATTCGATCGGTCGCTGAAAAGGAGGTTGCCACGTCCGTCGAATCACTTTGATCTGCTTTCGATTTTCGCCCGCCCTCAATGAGCCTCGAGACCTCCGAGTGCGTGACGGTATCACAACTTCGCTCTTCCGGAAATGATTCCGCCGAGCTTTCGCCGCGAACCGGTGAGAATTGAGTGGAAACCGAATCAGAAAGTGGACCTTCGAGCGCATCGGCAGCGGGCGGCACTTCGGTGCTTGCGCTGGGCTTACCAAACTGGGTGAGCTCAAAAGTGCCGCGATCTGTCACGAGGTCCTTAGCGATTGCAGAGCCGCCCAAGGTGAGTGAGCCAATTTGAACCACGGCAGATGTTTCGCTCGTCGCGCCACTCGTCATTTCACGCGCTGCCTCATTCGGGCCTCGGACCGAACAAGGTGCCAAGCCAACCGGGGCCGCCTCTTCACTTGGAGACGCAAGCGATAACCCGAACAGGAGTGCCAGGGTTAATGAAAATGCTCCGTCGACGGCGCTCATGTCGCCTGGTCGAGAATTCTCGCCGACGGTGCTCGCCGAAATTGGAAGACCTAGGATGGGGCTCGCTGCGACGTTCACGCGGAGATACATAGCAGCTTGTTGGCCAAACAGCCAAAGCCATCGTTCTTGACCACAATTCAATTGAGTTGGATATACGCTTGACTCAGCCGGCCCCAACTTATAGACTTCCGGTTTGGAAGACTATCCACGTACAGTTGAGGAGTTCGAGGGGCGATTCTCCA
>JAYVTO010000329.1:0-10859 GCA_043788745.1 Acidobacteriaceae bacterium | reverse complement strand
GGTGGGCTCGTCGAGCAGCAGGAAGTTCGAAGGCTGCAGGAGCATGCGAGCGAGCGCGTAGCGGTTGCGTTCGCCGCCAGAGAGTACGCCGATGCGCTTGAAGACGTCATCCTCGGAAAACAGGAAGGAGCCCAACACCGTGCGCAAATGCGTTTGCGTCGCTTTGGTGGCGACGGTGCCGATGTCGTCGAGCATGCGCGCGTTGGGATCGAGTTCCTTGTATTGATCCTGCGCGAAGTAGTCGGGCTGGACGTTGTGGCCGAGCCCATACTCGCCCGAGGTGAGTGATTCGGCGCCGGAGAGTAGCTTGATCATCGTCGACTTGCCGGCGCCGTTGATGCCGACGAGCGCGATGCGGTCGCCGCGTTCAATCAGAAAATTTGCATTGCCGAAGACGAACTTGTGGCCGTAACTTTTGGAGACGTCCTTAAATGCAACGACGACGCGTCCACTGGGCTTGGGCTGCGGGAACGAGAAGTGGATGGTTTGTTCGTCGGGCGGAACTTCGATGCGCTCTATCTTTTCGAGCTCCTTGATGCGGCTCTGGACCTGCTTCGCTTTCGTCGCCTGCGCGCGAAAACGATTGATGAAGGTTTCGAGTTGCTCGATGCGCTCGCGCTGATTCTTGTAGGCGGCCTCGAGTTGCTCGCGGCGCTCGGTTTTCTGGGTAACGTACTTCTCGTAATTGCCGGGATAGAAGTACATTTTTTTGTTCCAGATTTCGACGATTCGCTTGACGGTGACGTCGAGGAAGTAGCGGTCGTGCGAGATGAGAACAACGGCGTTCGGGTAGTTAGCGAGGTATTGCTCGAGCCAGTTGCGCGCTTCGAGATCGAGATGGTTCGTCGGCTCGTCGAGCAGCAGCATGTTGGGCTTCTCAAGCAGCAACTTCGCGAGCGCAATGCGCATCTGCCAACCGCCGGAGAACTCTTCCGTGCGCTTAGTCCACTCTTCTTTGCGGAAGCCGAGGCCGTCGAGCACGGCGCCGACCTGCGCCTCGATCGCGTAGCCGTCGCGGGTGGTGAACTCGCTGTCGAGTTGGTGATGGCGGTCGGCGACCTGGGCGTACTCGGCGCTTTCGGGATCGAGCTCAGCCATCTGATGGGTGAGCGCTTCCATCTCGCGCTCCATGTCGCGTAGGTCATCGAAGACGGACATGCATTCGGCGAAGACGCTGCGGCCGGACAGCGAGAGGCCGTCCTGCGGCAGGTAGCCGATGCTGATGCCTTTGGTGAAGGAGATGGAGCCGTAGTCGAGCGATTCGAGACCGCCGATGACCTTCAGCAGCGTCGACTTGCCGGTGCCGTTGGCACCGACGAGACCGGTGCGTTCCTTGGGCGTGATCAGCCAGTCGGCGTCTTCGAAGAGCGTCTTTGGGCCAAAGCGCTTGCCCGCGCCGGAGAGCTGAATCATTGTTGATCCTGACGCCGAAGGGCGCGGCCGCTGCGCGCTTCTGTCATCTTGCCGTTGTCGACGGCGAGCTTGCCGTTGATGAGGACGAACTCGAAGCCTTCGCTGAACTGGTGAGGATTCTGGAACGTGGCTTTGTCCGTGACCTTCGCGGCATCGAACACAACGAGATCGGCGGCCATGCCTTCGCGGACGAGACCGCGGTCACGGAAGCCGAAGGTGCGGGCCGGGAGTGAGGTCATGCGGCGAATGGCATCTTCGAGCGAAAGCGTTCCGCGATCGCGGACGTATTCGCCGAGCACGCGGGCGTTGGTTCCGTAGGCTCTGGGGTGTGGCATGGCCTTGCCAAATTCGATGACACCGCCGTCGCTCGCGATCGCCGTGAAGGAATATTTCATGATGCGTTCGACGTCCGCGCCGCCCATCGAGTGATAGATCATGCTTGCGCCGCCGGCTTTCATGAGATCGAAGATGGTCTCGATCTGGTTGGCCAGCGTTTGGACGCGGCCCTTCATTGCGTTGATTTCGGGAATCGACTTGCCTTCGTACCTGGGCTCTTCGCGGTAGCGCGCGACGACGGCGAAGGCGTAGTCGGGCTGGCCGAGGTCGCGGACTATCTCTTCCATTTCGGCGGCGATTTTCGCTTTGGTGGACTTGTCGGAAAGGCGTTCATTGAGCTTTCCATCGGCGAGCGCCCAACTGGGGAGACGGATGCCGAGGTTGGTGCTCGACCATTCGTAGGGATACTGATCGACGACGACGTCGACCCCTTCGCGGCGATAGCGTTCCACGAGGGCGAGCGATTGGTCGGATGAGCCCCACAAACGGCGGTTGTCGATTTTGAAATGCGAGAGCTGGACGCGCAAGCCACCTTCGCGGCCGGCGCGAACGGCTTCGTGGATGGCGTCGAGAACGTTCTTGCCTTCGTCGCGCATATGGCTGGCATAGACTCCACCAAACTTGCCGGCGGCTTTGGCGAGGGCGACGACTTCCTCGGTATCGGAGTACGTGCCGGGGATATAGATGAGTCCGGTGGAGAAGCCAACCGCGCCTTCGCGCATGGCCTTCTCCACGAGCGCCTGCATGCGGACGATTTCTTCCGAATTCGCTTTACGATTCGCCGTGCCCATCACTTCGCTGCGCACGGTATTGTGGCCGATGAGCGAGGCGAGGTTGAGGCCGAGGCGATTCCGCTCGAGCTTGACGAACCACTCGGCGAGTTTCAGTTGAGAGCCGCCGCAGTTGCCGGTGACGACCGTCGTCACTCCGTCGAGAACGTAGTTGTCGGCGCGCGGAACGCGCTCGATGCCGCCTTCGACATGCGTGTGCACATCGATGAAGCCCGGCGCGAGGATGCGGTCCTTGGCGTCAATGCTGCGATCGGCCGTGGCGTTTTGCAGGCGTCCGATGGCAGCGATGCGGTCGCCCTTGATGGCGACATCGGCGCGGAACCAGGCGTTGCCGGTGCCGTCGACGACACGCGCGTTGCGGATGAGGATGTCGTAGTCCGCGGCGCTGGCGAGCAGCGGCAGCAGCAGAGCGAGGAAGCGCATATCAGTTATCCGAGGAAGAATTTCAGCGAGCGCGCAAGGAAGTCGCGCATCTCTCCGCGCTTGACGACGGCGTCGAGAAAGCCGTGCGAGAGCAGAAATTCGCTGCGCTGAAAGCCTTCAGGAAGCTTCTTTCGAATCGTTTGCTCGATGACTCGTGGTCCGGCAAAGCCGATGAGCGCGCCGGGTTCGCCGATGTTGAGGTCGCCGAGCATGGCGAAACTCGCGGTGACGCCGCCTGTCGTAGGATCGGTAAGGACACTGATGTACGGCACGCCGGCGTCGTCGAGCTTCATCAAGGCCGAGGAGATCTTCGCAAGCTGCATCAGGCTGACTGCGCCTTCCTGCATGCGCGCGCCACCGGATGCCGAGACGATGATGAGCGGGGCGTCCTCGGCGACAGAGCGCTCTACTGCGCGGGTAATTTTTTCGCCGACGACGGAGCCCATGCTGCCGCCAATGAACTTGAGTTCGAGGGCGCAGATCTGAACGCGACGGCCATGCAGCAAGCCTGCGCCGCAGACCACGGCGTCGGGCATTTCGGTCGCTTCCTGCATGCCGGCAAGGCGTTCTTTGTAGCTTTTGGAGTCGACGAAATTCAGCGGATCGGTGGAGACCAATCCGGCGTCGTACTCCTGATACTTGCCGTCGTCGAATAGAAATTCGAGGCGCGTGCGAGCATCAATCCGAAAATGGAAGTCGCACTTGGGACAGACGTGTAGCGTCTCTTCGAGCGTTTTGCGCCAGATAATCTGTCCGCAGCCGTCACACTTCAGCCAAAGTCCTTCTGTGATGAGGTTCTTCGGATCGTCAGGGTTCGGGCTGCTCAGTGCAGGCTTTTGCCGCGTGAACCAGGCCATAGGGACAACTCTTGTAGGGTAGCACGGGGGCGTTGGCGCGCCGCTTTGCGGGTTGCGTTGCGCATGCGGGGCGGGTTATACGTACGCGTGACCTTACGGTCACGCCTCGACGGAGATCCCGCACGTACGGGCGGGGGTATAGGTTATCCGCTCACTCTCTCCAGAAACTAGTCCGTAACTTCTTGATTTCAGGCAGTACCATTCCTGACCGAGTAGGACTGGTTTCTGGTTCTCCTGACGCGCGCAGCCCGTCGGTGACTTTGGTGGCGGCTCGGATTTAGTGCCTTTTGTCTTGCATAGTGGCCTGCCGTGCTGGTTCCTGGCGGTCATGACGCGCGGGTGCGTTCCTGACTTCCCGTAACGGGCAGGCTGTTCGCGGTTCTTGGCTGGCGGGTGCGCGGTGATTCGGGATTCTTAGCGCGGGTAGGGATGGCCGCGGAGGATGGTGAGGCCGCGATAAATTTGCTCGGCGAGCATGACGCGGGCGAGTTCGTGGGGCCAGGTCATGGCGGATAGGGAGAGCAGGAGATCGGCGCGGAGCTTCCAGGCGGGCGGGAGGCCGTCGTGACCACCGATGACGAAGACGAGGTCGCGGGCTTCGTCTTCGGCCTTGCCGATGAGTTTTGCGAACTGATGCGAATCGAGCGCACGGCCTTCGGGGTCGAGGAGAATCTTCGAGGCGGTGGGGTGTTTGGCCCAGAGGGCAAAGCGTTCGGGATGGATCTCGCGGATTTCGCACTTGAGATAGCGCTGGGCGCGTTTGAAGTACTCGTCCGCTGCTCCGTTGAGATGGGGGTCGCGGGTCTTGCCGATGAAATAGACGTAAGCCTTCACGTTGCCGCCGCGCCGTAGAGGTCGCGGAGCACGTTCTTCTGGATCTTGCCGGTGCCGCCTTTGGGGAGGGCGTCCACGAAGACGATGGACGTGGGGCACTTGAAGTGCGTCATGCGTTCGCGGCACCAGGCGATCAGTTGCTCTTCGGTCAGCATCGAGCCTTCGTGGCGCGTGGCGACGGCACGAATCGTCTCGCCCCACTTGGGATGCGCGACGCCGATGGCGGCGACTTCGAGGAGTTCGGGGTGGGCGAGGATGGCGGCTTCAACCTCGGGCGTGTAGACGTTCTCGCCGCCGGGCTTAATCATGTCCTTCTTGCGGTCGAGGATATAGAGGAAGCCTTCGTCGTCGAATGCGCCGATGTCGCCGGTGTGCAGCCATCCGCCGCGCAGGATCTCTTTGTTGATCTCGGGGCGATTCCAGTAGCCTTTCATAATATTAGGCCCGCGGGCGATGATTTCGCCGCTGGTTCCCGGGGGCACGTCGACGTCGTTATCGTCGACGACACGAACTTCGACACCGACGATCGGCCTTCCGGCGGACTTCACCGGTGCGAAGGGCCGATCTGTGTCTTCGAGCTTGTGGTCGGCCCAGTCGAGGGCGGAGAGCAGCGGGCTGGCCTCGGTCATCCCGTAACCCTGGATGAAAGGGCACGGGAACTTCCGCATCGCTGTTTCGAGTAACGGCAGAGGCATCGGCGAAGCGCCGTAGAGAACCAGGCGCAGCGAGGACAAATCGTACTTGTCGAAGTTCGCAAGGCTGACGGCCATGTTGATCATCGTGGGAACGAGAACGACATTGGTGACGCGGCGCCGTTCGATGATCCGCAGAGTTTCTTCGGCGTCAAAGCTCGGCAGAAACGTATGCGCGGCACCAAGCAGCGAGAGCGAATGGAGCGCGCTGATGTCGGCGATGTGAAACATGGGCGCGGCGTGCAGCCAGATGGTGCCGGGCGCGAGCGACATCACGATCATGCCGTGGATGGTGTTGGAGTAACTGTTGCGATGCGTCAGCATCACACCCTTGGGACCACCTGTGGTTCCACTGGTGTAGAAGAGTCCGGCGAGATCGTCTTCACTTGGCTCTTCCCAGCGATCAGCGTCAGGGTGCGATTGATCGACAAGATTCCCGTAGTGCAGCATGCCATCCGGGCACACAGACGTTCCGACGAACAGGACGTTTTCGATGCAGGGCGCAGCAGCGCGGACCTCTGGAACCAAGGACGCAAACTTCGCGTCGACTACAAGAACACGCGCGCCTGCGTCACTCATCGAGAAGGCGATATCGGCGGCATTCCAGCGCGTGTTGATGGGGACAATGACGGTGCCGGAAACGACCGTTGCGTAATAGAGCTCAAGGTACTCCGGCGAGTTGAGCAGCAGCGCGCCGACGCGATCGCCTTTGTGCAAGCCAAGGCCCTTGAGCGCCGCGGCAGATTGATGAACGCGGACTCCAAACTCGCGGTACGTGATCGCGCGGTCGCCATCATACACGGCGATGTTGTTTGCAAACAGCGTACACGCGCGGCGGAGGCAATAGTTCAGGTTCATTTGCGGCTTCCGAGAATTTCCTGATTGTGCGCGCCGAGATCCGGGGCGCTTCCTCCGACTGCGCCCGGGGTGTCGCTCAGTCGCGGGATGACGGCGGCGGTTTTGGCTTCGGCGATGGTGCGAACCGGCGTGAGGCAACAATCTTTATCGCCGAGCAGCGTGAACCATTCTTCGGCGTTACGCGTGGCGAAGATCGCCGCGAGTTCGGCTCTGAGTCCGGTGCGACGCGGTTCCGGAGCGAACTGATCTTTGATGAGATCGCCGCGGCCGAGGCCGTTGCAGAGGTTCTGCCAGAATTTACGTTCGAGAGCTCCGACGGAGACATAGCGCCCGTCAGCGGCGGCATAGACGTTATAGCAGGCGAACGCGCCGCACAGCATCTCGTTACCGCGCTTGGGCACGATTCCGGTAGCGTCGACCATGCCTTTGATGACCGGCAGGAGCGCCGCCGCGCCGTCTGTCATTGAGACGTCGACGCGTTGACCGCGGCCAGTCCGTTCGCGGGCGGCGAGCGCGAGTAGCGCGCCGATGACCGCTTGCATGGAGCCTCCGGCGAGGTCGGCCAGTTGCACGCCGGGGATCACGGGCGGTCCGCCGGCGACGCCGATTTGATCGAGGACTCCGGCGAGCGAGAGGTAGTTGATGTCGTGACCGGCGAAATCGGTAAAGGGGCCGTCGGGGCCGTACCCGGTGAGGGCGATATAGATGATTCTTGGATTTTTTTCTGCCAGGAATTCGTAAGCGAGGCCAAGGCGCTCCATGACGCCGGGGCGGAAGCCTTCAATGACGATGTCGGCGCGGGGGAGCAGCGCGAGAAAGGCTTCTTTGCCGGACGGCGACTTGAGGTCGAGCGTCACGCTCTTCTTGCCGCGATTGGTTTCGACGAACGTTGTTGGGCCGAGTTGGCGCGCGTAGTCGCCGGTTCCCGGTTGCTCAATCTTGATGACCTCCGCGCCGAAGCTGGCGAGCCACTGCGTTGCGACCGCCCCCGGCAATAGGCGCGTCAGGTCGAGAACGACGAGTTCTTCGAGTGCGTGCATGGATTATGCGGGCCTGAACTTGACCATCAGTTTGTCGAAGAAGACGATGACGGGTTCGTTGCGCTGGTTGAGAATTGTGGTCTCAAACGCGACGACGCCGCCCTGTTGTTTGCGCTGCAGGTCGACGACTTTCTTCGTCACCGTGATGGTGTCGCCGATGAAGACGGGCTGCAGGAAGCGCAGCTTGTCGATGCCATAGAACGCGATGATGACTTCCTGCTGCGAGTCCGCCTGGACCATCAGGCCGCTGGCGATGCTGAGCGTCAGAAAGCCGTGGGCGATGCGGCGGCCGAAGGGGCCGGTTTTCGCGTATTCCTCGCTCACGTGGAGCTCGACGAAATCGCCGGAGAGTCCGGCGAAGTTCACGATGTCTGCTTCGGTGATGGTGCGCGTGCGGGTCTTGCTGGTGCCGCCGATTACGTAGTCGTCGAAATACAAAGCCTTGTGTCCTTTCAGCCGTCCGCGCGGGCGTACGGTCCGTTTGGTGAATATATCAAACCGGTGGGCCCATTCGTTATACTCAAGCTTCTATGCGCAAAAAAGTAACCGTTGTTGGAGGCGGCAATGTCGGCGCGAGCTGCGCCTTAAACATTGCCCATAAAGAGTTGGCGGATGTCGTACTGGTGGACATTGTGGAGGGCGTGCCGCAGGGCAAGGCGCTCGACATGTTGCAGTCGGGTCCGATTGAAGGCTACGACGTCAACGTGACCGGTGCGAACGATTACGCTCCCACCGCAAATTCGGACGTGGTCGTGATTACGGCGGGTTTCCCACGCAAGCCGGGAATGAGCCGAGACGATTTGCTGTTCGCAAACTACGAGATCGTCAAGAGTGCGACGGAGCAGGTGGCGAAGTATTCGCCCAACGCGATTATCGTGCTGGTGACGAATCCGCTGGACGCGATGTGCTGGGTCGCGCAGAAGGTGTCGGGCTTCCCGCGCAACCGCGTGATCGGCATGGCCGGCGTGCTGGATACGGCGCGCTTCCGGACGTTCATCGCGCAGGAACTGCAGGTGTCGGTCGAGAACGTGACGGCCGTGGTGCTGGGTGGTCACGGCGACACGATGGTGCCGGTGACTCGCCTCAGCAGCGTGTCGGGCATTCCGCTCGCGGAGTTGATGGATAAAGAGACTCTCGACAAGCTTGTGGATCGCACTCGTAACGGCGGTGCCGAGATCGTGAAGTACCTGAAGACGGGCAGCGCGTATTATGCGCCGTCGGCGGCTGCGGTCGAGATGGTCGAGTCGATCCTTAAGGACAAGAAGAAGGTTCTGCCTTGCGCCGCGTTGCTCCAAGGCGAGTACGGCTACAAGGACATCTTCGTGGGCGTGCCTGTGA
This sequence comes from Acidobacteriaceae bacterium, assembly GCA_043788745.1. Taxonomy (GTDB): domain Bacteria; phylum Acidobacteriota; class Terriglobia; order Bryobacterales; family Bryobacteraceae; genus JBBQWZ01. The sequence goes on along the minus strand of JAYVTO010000329.1, from coordinate 2,277 downwards.
AGCTCGGCTCGAATGGTATCGAGAAGGTCTACGAGATCGCGCTGCAGGACGACGAGAAGGCGATGCTTGCGAAGAGCGCCGCCGCAGTCCAAGAGCTGGTCGACGTCCTAAAGCAAAAGATGGCGTAGTCACCAAAAAGACAGTGAGCGCGGGAGTAATCCCGCGCGGCTGTGTTATCGTCTTTGAGAGTCGGGCTGTATAAAGCTCGACAGTTAAGGAGGAACGCTATATGGACGACAGTATGGTTCGAATCGTCGCTGGAGTGCTTGCGGTTGCCTGCGTGGCAATCATTATCATGCGGCGGAAGAGTAAGAAAAAGGTTGAGGACGACTTCTAAAGGGCAAGTGCCCAAAATCGACCCGGCTTTGGCCAAGTTCCGCCTTAGCCTGAAGACCTCGAAGATCCACCGGTGGGGTGTGTATGCCGCCGAGCCGATTCCGAAGGGTAAACAAGTTATCGAATATATCGGCGAGCGGATCAGCCGGCGTGAAACGAAGCGTCGCGCCGAGACCGCCGAGTTCAACTACCTGTTCACGGTGGACACCTATTGGACGCTTGATGGCAGCGTCAACGGAAGCGGGGCGGAGTTTATCAACCACTCCTGTGAGCCGAATATTGCCGCCCGCGTGATCAAGGGGCGGATTTACTATTTCACCAAGCGCGACATTCGCGACGGCGAAGAGTTGACGATCGACTATCACTTCCCCAAGGAAGATGAGACCGTAAAGTGCGCTTGCGGAACGACGAGTTGCCGCGGGACGATCAATCTGAAATAAGCAGGCTCTAGGCCTCAAGACCCATTTGGGTGAGACGGTAGCGAAGCGCGTTGCGCGTTAAGCCCAACAGACGCGCGGCGTGACTTTTGTTTCCGTTGGCCCGCTTGAGCGCTTCGCGAATCAGTTCCTGTTCGTATTGTTCGAGCGTTAGACCTTCCGGCAGAAAGCCGTCGCCCTGCGGGGCGGATTTAGGACGGCCACCCATATCGATCTTGATGTCTGCGGCCTCAAGCAGGCGGCCATTCGCGAGCACCATGCTACGTTCGAGAACGTTGCTGAGCTCGCGGACGTTGCCCGGCCAGTGATACTGCACGAGCCTGTCCATGGCGGCATCGGTGAGGCCTTCGACAGGCACGCCCAACTCCGGGGCCAGCTTTTGAATGAAATGCGAGACGAGGTACGGAATGTCTTCCTTGCGCTCGCGCAGAGGTGGAATGTTCATGGGCACGACGTTGAGGCGATAGTAGAGATCCTCGCGAAAAGTGCCTTGCTCCAGCGCGGCGCGCAAGTCGACATTGGTCGCGGCGACAACGCGAACGTCGATCTGTTTTGTCTTGTTACTCCCCAGGCGTTCGAGTTCGCGGTCTTGGAGGATGCGGAGCAGCTTCACTTGAATCGAAGGAGGCACGTCGCCGATCTCGTCAAGGAATACAGTACCCGTATCGGCTTGCTCAAACTTGCCGGGCTTGGCGATGTTTGCGCCGGTGAACGCGCCTTTCTCATAGCCGAAGAGTTCGCTTTCCATCAGGTTTTCCGGCAGCGCGGTGCAATTGATCTTGACAAACGGCCGATCGCGGCGCGGCGAGTGATGGTGGATCGCGCGCGCGATCATGTCTTTTCCGACGCCGCTTTCGCCGGCGAGCAGCACAGTGGCTCGCGTGGGCGCGACGCGTGAGACGATCGCGAAGATGTCCTGCATGGCGGCGCTGCGGCCGACGATGTTCTCGAATTGATAGCGTACTTCGAGCGCCTCGCGGAGTTGACGATTTTCGTCGCGGAGCGCGCGGACTTCGAACGCTTTCTCGACAACGGCCATGAGGTGATCGAGCGAGAAGGGCTTCAGCAGGAAATCGACGGCGCCGGACTTCATCGCTTCGACTGCGTTCTCTACCGTGCCGAACGCCGTCATGACGATGACGGGCGTGTTCGCGTTCTGGTCTTTCAGCTTTTGCAGAAGCTCGAGGCCGTCCATGCCGGGCAGGCGCATGTCGGTGAGGACGAGATCGGCTTGGTCGGCAAGCTTCAGGCCGACTTCGGCGGTTCCCGCCTGCTTCACTTCAAAGCCCGCGGACGTCAGTTGCAGTTCGATAACGCGGCGTAGTTTTTCTTCGTCTTCGACGACGAGTACGGTTCCAGGCATGCTGCCTCCCATTGTGCCTTCTCTTGCGCGGCTACTGAAGCGCGAGTCTTGTCTAATGCAGGATGAGCCTGAAGGAGGGCCTGTTTCTAACGCAGGATGAGCCTGAAGGGGCGCATGCTAGGGATTGATCATCAGCATGCG
>JAYVTO010000328.1:0-3685 GCA_043788745.1 Acidobacteriaceae bacterium | reverse complement strand
TATCAGATCTCGTCGCGCTTTCTGAATCCTGGGAGCTATACCGGCACCATCATCGCGACGCCCACGACAGCGGGTGCAATCCCGGTCAACATCACGATTTCGCTCACCGTGCAGTCCGCAGTCAGCATCGCGGCCGCGCCGCAACAACTGACATTCACGCAGGCGCAGGGCGCGGCACCCCAGGCGAGCCAATCCATCCGCATGACCAGCACGGGCGGCAACGGAATCCTGAACTACAGCTTCTCCTCTACGACCCAGCAAGGCGGAGCATGGCTGCAGGTAGCGTCGAGTACGGGCGGAACCACGGGCGCCACGCCCAGCGATATCATCGTGTCCGTCAACGCTGGAGCCCTCGGCCAGGGCGGCTACGATGGCACCATCACCATCGTCGCGCCGGGCGCCAACAACACGCCGCTGCAGATCCCGGTGCGGTTGAACGTCACTCAGCAGCAAACGCTCAACGTCTCGGCGACAACGCTTTCGTACAACTATCAGCTCGGCGCAACCAGCGCTCCGTCCGATCAAACGTTCAACGTGACGACCACCGGCGGTACGGCGGCGTTCACGATTACGCGAAGCGTGCAGCAGCCAACCGGCGGCACTTGGCTTTCCGCCACGCCCGCCAGCGGAAACACGACCAACGTCAACGGCCAGTTTATCGCGCCGATTACCGTCTCTATAAATCCCGCCGGGCTCGTCGCCGGCACGTACATCGGCACCGTGTCGGTCGCATCGCCCATCGCGACTCAGCCGACCAACGTTACTGTTACGCTCACCGTCCTTGCGCTACCCACGCCGAGAATTGAGCAAGTGGTGAATGCCGCCAGCTTGCAACCCGGCCCGATTTCGCCGGGAGCGATTCTCACCGTCAAGGGCGCGCTACTCGGACCCGTCGCGCCGGTCAACTACTCGTTGAACGCGCAAGGCGGCCTCGATGCGCGTCTCGGCGGAGTCCGCGTCCTCTTCGACGGAATCCCAGGTGCTCCTTATTATGTCTCCGCGACGCAGATCAACGTGATCGCGCCCTATGAGATCTCCGGACGCATCGTCACCAACATCACGGTCGAATATCAAGGCCAGACTTCAGCCGGCCTGCAGTATCAGGTCGCGCCAGCCAGCCCCGGCATCTTCACCTTGAACTCCAGCGGCTCCGGCCCTGGCGCGATCGTCAATCAGGATGGCACCATCAACGGTCCCACCGGATTCTCGACCGGCTATCAGACCTTCGGTGCCGCGCGGAACAGCGTCGTCGCCGTCTACGCCACCGGCTACGGCCAAAGCAATCCGCCGAGCAGTCCCACTGGTTGCTTCACACCCTTCACGCTCCCGCTTCGCCTGAGCGCTCTCCCCGTCACGGTGTCGATTGGCGGCGCTCCGGCGGTGGTGGAATACGCGGGTGCGGCGCCCGGTGGTCCCTGTGGCTTCATGCAAATGAACGTCCGCGTGCCGGCCAACGCCACGATCGGCTCGAACCTCATCACGTTCACGGTGGGCGGAATCCAGAGTCCGGCGACGCCAACCATAACGGTCCGCTAGTACGGACCTGATGCAAGCCAAAGAGCGCGAGTCCCTTCGGGGGCCGCGCTCTTTTCCGGAACGGACGCAAACTTCGCAAAACGGATGCCATCTTGAACGCATCTAACGAAATGCGATGTTTGCCCTGGAATTCCTGGTCCTGATCCTCGCTGTCCTCTATTTGATGACGCGCGGACTGTGGGTCGAATACGCGGCGAACCGGAATGAACGTCGACAGAAGGCTGCGCTGGCAACCCTGTTGAACCCCATGCTCGGCCAGCCGATCTCGGGCGCGATCAAGCGCTTCGGCCAGCCCGCCGAGTATATCGCCGGAACCACAGGCCGCGGACTCTACGTCTGGCTCTCGCCGCCTGCCAATCGCTTTCCGCCCGGTCGCGGCATCCTGGTCGTCACGCTTACCGCCGACGTCGACGGCACGATCACCGACGCGAACTGGGCCGCGCGGGCAACGTAGCGCAGCAGCACAGGCCTTCCGGCCTGTGGCGCGAATTCGGACCCGGCGGTCCGGCCCACGATGCTCCTCGCGAAACTCAGAGTAAGCGCCTAAACAAGATTGAATTTGCGCCGGACCTGTGAAAACGATGCTTATGATAGAATCCGGGACGCTATGCGAAACCGACTCCAGTTGCTCTGCGTCGCCGCGCTATTTCTCCCTGCCGTCCTTAGCGCCCAGTGCGTGAACTTTCCGCTGAACCTGATCCCTCTTGTCTCCATCGCCTACGTCACCGCAGCGAACTCCGCTGGCGACCAGCTCGTGGTTGGCGCGCTCGCGGGAGGCGTCAACACGCTTGCCCGAATCGCGCTTCCGGATACGCGTGATCAGACGTTCTGCGACTCCGCCGTGCAACTCGCGCCGGGGCAGTTCTATCCCAACGTCTATGTTCCCAGCGCGGCGGAGCGCGGCGGGAATTTCGGCGCATTCAACGGATTGCTGGTCAATCCCAGCACCAGCCAGCCGTATCCGGGCGGCGTGATCCCTACGAATCAGCTTGGCACTGTGTTCGCGTTTCGCGTCGGTTCGGCAGCAGTGGCCGCCGGCTTGAAGGCATTCAGCCCCACCGGATCGGTAGCCGGGATGCGCGGGTCTCATCAGGCCGTCGTTCTGCCGAACGGCAACGTGCTCATCGTGGGTGGCAGCCCGGGTGCCGAACTGTATGATCCAGTGAGCGGAACTGTACGACCGGCGGGTCAGATGCGCTTCTCGCACGGCGGTAGTTTATCCGCAACTCTGATGAATGACGGTCGAGTGTTGATCGTGGGCGGCGACAATGACCCACAAACTGCGGAATTGTATGATCCCGCGACCGACCGCTTTACTGTGACAGCACCGCCGTTACAACCCCATGGTTATTTCTCATCGGCGACGCTATTGAAGGATGGTCGCGTTCTCGTCGTAGGTGGACTGGCCAGCCGCGCTGGAGGTGGATCGGCTGCCGATTCTTCAGCTGGGGCTGAGCTGTACGATCCCAAGACCGGCACATTCGCGCGCGCTGGGAACATGTTGGCAAACAGGCTCGACCACACGCTTACGTTACTCGCAGATGGCAGGGTCCTCGTTGCTGGCGGCTACACCAAAGGGGGTAACGCTCCGGGTAATGAGATCCTAAATTCCGCTGAACTCTTCGATCCAAGGACAGCAACTTTCTCCCTTGCCGGACCGATGGGGATACCACGAGCTACTCACGTCGCTGCGCTTCTTCCCGATGGCCGCGTCTTAATTGCGGGCACTGATTTCAACGACGGAACTGCTGAACTCTTCGACCCGATTAAGGGAGTTTTCACCTATACGGGATCGATGACCAACTTTGCCCGGTCTGGATCGCGAGCCACGCTGCTATCGAACGGGCAAGTCCTCGTCACGGGAGGCCAAAGCGGTGCGGGAATACCGACCGCCTCAGCCGAACTCTATAGTCCCGCAACCGGCACATTTCAGACTGCGGGTAACATGACATTTCCCAGATTCCTCTTCGCACGCACATCACTGCTTGATGGAAGAGTGCTCTTTACCGGCGGCGCAACCAACGTGGGATTCCTGCTTACACGAACTTCAGAACTCTACACCCCGACCACCCAAGGCCTCGTGACCTCGCAAACCGGACTCACCTTTCGCGCCGCGCAGACCGCCACCACCGTCCCGACCCAAGCGCTC
>JAYVTO010000327.1:0-19282 GCA_043788745.1 Acidobacteriaceae bacterium | reverse complement strand
TGGCACGGAGAGCGAGAGGTGTAATCGCCACTAGCGCGAGCGCTGTCAGCATCACCGACGCCCTCCAATACTCGCTTCCGAGACGCTTCGCCAATTGATCGGCGTAAACCGTGTAGATGGCGAAAGGCACCGCGAGAGAAGCTAGCCACAAGTACACGCAGAGAGCCTGCCTCCGGTTGACGCCGGTGGTCTCGTAAACCCACAAGCTTTTGCCGTCGTACACTGCATAGTCGCTATTCTGCGTTGCCGATACGCGTTTGCTTGCGACGGGGAAGAGCGGGAAGAAGTCGCTGAGGACCAAGAACTCGGTGGAGATGTAGGAGCCGTCGTGGCCACTACGCGCGAATCCAACACCAAAGAGTTTCAGCAACAAGGACAACATAAGTCGCTACGGACGCCGCTGGAGCAGATCCTTCAACTCGTGCAGAAAGGCTTCCACATCCTGGAAGTCCCGATACACACTGGCGAACCGCACGTACGCGATCTTGTCGACGGTCTTCAGCCGCTCCATCAGCATCTCGCCGACCTCGCTTGTCGTCACTTCGCGATCCTGGCTTTCGATCACTTTCGACTCGATATCGTCAACCAGCGCTGCCAGCTTACCCATCGGCACCGGGCGCTTCTCGCACGCCTTCAATAGCCCTTCGAGCACCTTCTGCCGGTCGAACTTCTCCCGCCGGCCGTCGCGCTTCACCACCATGAACGGAATCTCGTCGGACCGCTCGTACGTCGTGAACCGGCGATCGCACTTGATGCACTCGCGGCGGCGGCGGATCGAATCGCCTTCTTTGCTTTCGCGCGAGTCGATCACTTTGTCTTCGCGGTGGTTACAGAAAGGGCATCTCATAGGCTAGCTAAACTCCTGGCTCAGGCGCGGCCGTGGCTTCGTTCGCAAGCTGGCGCAGGCCCGTGACCTGAATGCCTTCGTGCAGGGCGAGGCCGATTCCGAAAGGGACGATCGTCGCAAACGACGTCGCCCAAAACACAAAGGCAAGGCCGGTCGAAACTTCGAGGCTCAGTCCGAAAAGCTCCGTCAAAACTACGATTGCGGCAATCTGCATGCCTCCGCCGATACCCGGAATCTGGATCGCGCTGCCGAACGACACGAACCCCATAAAGACCAGAATATCGTTCCAGTCAAGACTCGCCGTCGCCGGAAACGCACGAAACACTGCCAGAAAGCTCGCCGCGACCAGTGACCACTCGACGAAGGTGTATACCAGCAGGCGGATCGCGAACCCGTTGTCCCGCGTCGACCCCATACCGGCGGAGAACGAAGCCAGCACCGTCCGAATCCGCACGGTCCGCGTTTCCGGCAAGAACGACAACGAATCCAACAGCCGTTGGTGCGCGCTTTCTGTGAAATAGCGGAAGGCAAGAAGAACCGTGAGCGCCGCAAACGCGACTCCGGCGGCGACCCAACCGCCGATATCCAGCACCCACCGCAGCCCCGGATTGCCCGGGGCTGCCGTATGCGAAACCTGGGTTAGCGCCGCTCCAAAGATCAGCAGAACCATCAGCAGATCAAAAATACGTTCGATAAGCCACACTGCCATTTGCGAAGAGAAGGGCAGCTTATTCTGCTTTGCGATCAGGTAAGGACGAACCAGCTCCCCCGCACGTCCGAACAGGACGATTGCCGTAAACCCGATCGCGGTCGCTTTAAAGAGATACCAGACGCTCGCGCCGGGACACATGCTTCGGATCATGATCTCCCACCGCAAAGCCCGGCCAAGATAGGTCAGCAGGATCAGGCCGATCGCCAGGCTCATCCACCCCCAGTGCAGCCCGGTGATTGTCGAAAGCAGGATATCCCAATGAAAAGATTTGGCTTTTTCGCGCAGCGCCCACCCTGCAATCAGTAGTAGCGCCAGCATTGCCATGCCGATCCAGTGTTTTCGGGCAAAGCGGAAGGCGGGCGGATTAGCGGGGTTTGGCGTGGAGATAACGGTCCTCTGAGCACTTATTAGGATAGCGCCGCTGGCCGCCGAAGAGAAGCTGACTTCGCTTGGTTCGACCCCGACACCACCGAAATGGCTTTGTTTCGCCGCTCCGTCCGCCGGTTTCTTGACGGCACTGGCCGAAAGGACTCGCCCCGGGGAATCGTCTACCGCTAGAATGAAGTGCGAACTTCTCATGACTTTTCCTCGTTATAGGTTGTGTACGGCATTGCAGAGGTCGCGTGACCCGCTGGGCCGGCGAGGAATTCATGGCAGCAGCCGCTACAGTTGTGGGACAGGTTCTCGGGACGGCATCCTATGCGGATGGCCGCTCGGTGTCCTGGTCTGGATTTTGGACGCCGGGGAAACGGGGAAATAGCTTGGACGCAGACGCCCAGCTGGTCGAGCGGTGCCTGAGCGGAGACGAAGCCGCGTGGGAGGATCTCGTAAAGGTCCATACCCGGCGTGTGTACTCGATCTGTTACCGTTTCACTGGCAGCGACAGCGAAGCGCAGGACCTTACCCAGGAAGTGTTTCTGCGGATCTTCCGCAGCTTGAAAACGTTCCGGCAGGGCGAAGGTTCGTTTACGGTTTGGCTGGCGCGGCTCAGCCGGAATTTATTGATCGATCACTACCGCCGGTCGCGGCTGGATCGCGCTACGGATTCGATCGAGGATCAATTGCCGATGCTCGAGGAGAAGACCTCGCTGTCGTCCCGCGCCGACAGCATGCTGGCCGGACGGGAAGCAAGTGAGATTTTGCAGGCGGCTTTGCAAAAGCTGTCGCCGGAGTTGCGTGAGACGGTGATTCTCCGCGACCTCGAAGAGCTTGAATACCGCGAGATTGCACAGGCACTTTCGGTACCCGAGGGTACGGTAAAATCTCGTCTGAACCGGGGTCGCGCTGAGTTGGCGCGGATCCTGAGGAGGCAGAAAGTCGTCGTATAGGTGGCGGACTGATTTGCCCATGGAATGCATGAACTGCTCTGAATTCGACAATCTGCTTTGCGACTACGTCGACGGCAACGTCAACGGCGCGGAGAAGCTTGTCTTCGAGCAGCACATGGCGGAATGCGCTTCGTGCGCGGAGTTGGCGAAGGATTCGATGGCGGTGGCCGGATTCCTGGAGCGCGTGGCGGTGGTTGAGCCTCCTCCGGAACTGGTGACGCGGATCCTGTTCGATGTGACAAGCGGGCGCGCGACGGCGCCCTTGAAGCAGTCTGCTGTGCGGCGGCTGTTCGGCAAGTGGTTGGAGCCGATTTTGCAGCCGCGGTTCGCGATGGGTATGGCGATGACGGTATTGAGCTTCGCGATGCTCGGCCGTTTCTCCGGAATTCAAGTGCGGCAGTTGAAGCCATCGGATCTGGATCCGGTGAAGGTCTGGTCGGTACTGGACGACAAAGCGCACCATACATGGGAACGCGCAATGAAGTATTACGAGAGTCTGAAGCTGGTTTACGACATTCAGACGCGGTTGAAGGATTGGGGCGATCAGGCCGAGGCGGACAAAGACACGGGCAGTAACAAGATCCAGCCCGGCCAGGGCGGCACCCGGAAGTAAGGCTTCGAACCTGGTGCGTAGAGGCGCACGCAGACAGCGATTCGAGTCTTATGTGTGATGGCAGGAAGGGGAACAGACAATGAGCGCGGAGACGATTGCCGGATATTGCCGGTTGTGCGGAAAGCCGTTGGACGCGGCCAGCGTGCGTAATTTTCATGGGACGCTGTACTGCCCGGAGCACGCGCCGGGAGTGCCGGATGCAGCAGCGCCGGGCATGTCGGCCGGGGCAGCGCCAATCTACGATCCGGCGAATCCTTATGTAGCAAGTCCGCGTATAGCAAGTGCGCCATTTGCCGGATCCACGCAAGGCGCGCCTCTGAACCAGGCTGTGTCGCCGGGGCTCGCGTTTATTCTCGGCATGATTCCGGGCGTGGGCGCTATCTACAATGGGCAGTACGCCAAGGGACTGATGCACGTTGTGATCTTCGGCTTGTTGATTAGCGTCATCGAGCATGCGCGGGGCTGGGAGCCACTCGTCGGCTTGATGCTCACCGGATTCTGGTTCTATATGTGCTTCGAGGCTTACCACACGGCGAAGCGCCGTCAGATGGGCCAGCCCGTGGATGAATTCTCCAGTCTGATTCCGTTCCAGTCGAGTGGTACGGGCGCGCTGATGGCGCCGGTGATCCTGGTCGCGGCGGGCGTACTGATCTTGATGAGCAACCTGAATATGCTGGATCTTGGTCAGGTGCTGCGCTTCTGGCCGGTGGCCTTGATCATACTCGGCGGAGCGATGCTCTACGCGCGAGTATCGGGTACAAACGCCAACGGCACTGGCGGAGGTTCCCCACAATGACAGGCGCATTGATTCGAGCGTCACGCGGCCCCCTTGTGTTGATCGCACTGGGCTGCCTGACTGCGGCCGATACGTTTTGGAGTTATCCGCTGACGCGGACTTGGCCCGTGCTGCTGATTCTCTTCGGAGTGCTGAAGCTCGCCGAGAAGGCCACTGAATCGAACGACGGCGGCGGCTATCCGCAAAATCAGCCGCCCTACGGCCCAGGCGTTGGCTACGGTGCCCCCGGATTTGGTACGTCGGCTGGGCCGGCCCCCGATTTCGGTACGCCGGCGACGCCTTCGCAAGCAGCACCCGGCGGCGGCGCTCCGGCGGCCGACGGCCAGTAGCTCCGTACCAGCATCTAGACACAAACGAGATTCGCAGGGAAAAATATGAGACGTTCATCGCTGGTAGCACCGCTTGTCCTCATTTCAATCGGCGCGCTATTTTTGGCCCGGAACTTGTATCCGGATCTGCCATTGATCGACTGGCTCGCACGCTACTGGCCCTTCGTACTCATGGGCTGGGGCGCGATTCGCTTACTCGAAATCATAACGTGGTCGGCGACGGGAAAGCCGCTTCCGAACAAGGGCATTTCCGGTGGCGAGTGGGTCCTGATCGTCTTCCTCACACTGTTCGGCTACGGGCTGCTTGCTGCGCGCCAGGCTGACGGCTGGTGGCGCAGCGGGCGAGTGCGCATCGGCGGCCTCGAAGTGTTCGGCGAAAGTTACGAATATCCGGTTTCCGGTGAGTTAAAGGTCGGCAAAAGTAATCCGGTTGTCGTGCTCGAAAACTTTCGCGGTAACGCCCGCATTTCCGGCGGCGACGTCGATTCCGTGAAGGTGACCGGCCGCAAGACCATTCGCAGTCTCCAACAACGTGACGCCGACGTCGCCGATAAAGCGACTCCGCTTGAGGTCGTGATGGAGGGCGGACGCGTTATTATCCGGCCGAATCAGGAGCGCAGCGGAAACGCGCGCATCACGGCGGAACTCGACATCACCGTACCCAAAGGCGCGTCTGTCGAGGCGCGCGGACGTAAAGGCGATTTCGATATCTCAGACATCACGGGGTCCGTAGACATTGTCAGCGACAACGCCGGCGTCCGGCTTTCCGCCATCGGCGGTAACGTCAAAGTCTACACGCGCAACAGCGACATCATCCGCGCTACCAACATCAATGGCGATGTCGAAGTCCGCGGCCGGGGCAGCGATCTCGAACTCGAGAACGTCGCGGGAACGGTCACCGTGGGCTCGGATCTACGGGGCACCATTCAGTTCCGTGCGCTCGCCAAACCTCTTCGCTTTGAGAGCACGCAGACGACGCTCGCCATCGAAAAGATCCCAGGCTTGGTCCGCATGGGGCTCGGTGAGTTGAACATCTCCGACGCCGTGGGCCCAATTCGCGTGACGTCCAAAACCAAGGACGTGCAGATCTCGAACTTCTCGAATTCGCTTGAGCTTTCGGTCGACCGCGGCGACATCGAAGTACGCCCCGGCAAAGTGCCGTTGGGTAAGATCGACGTCCGCACACGCAGCGGTGATATCGAAATCTCGCTGCCCGTCTCAGCAAAGTTCCAAATGAATGGCGAGACCTTGAAGGGCGAAGTGACGAACGATTTCGGCAGTCCGCTCAAGATCGAGAACGAACGCAGCGGTGGTACGGTGAAGGGCTCGGCTGGAGCCGGTCCCGAGATCCGGCTCTCCACCAATCGTGGAGCGCTGACGATTCGGAAATCGACCGGCGATGAGATGCTGCCGCCGAGTGCAACCTCCGGTTCGTCGAAAGTGTTTCCGAACGTTCCCGAGTCTGCGAAATCAAGGGAGGCGCCGCCAACGCCCGCCGCGCCAAAGGCCCCCAAGGCCCCGCCCGCTCCGCCCTTGAAGCCGCTAGAGCAGATCTAGTTCTCTGACCGAATGATTCGGATCGAAACGATCCTTGCCGTAACCGGCGGGGCTATAGCCCCGGGCTTCAGCGCGGGGATGTTTTTTGCCGGTCATCGCACGAGCGGCTTCACTTCACCAGGATCACGCGAACGTCCATGACGTTCGTGCCTGTAGGTCCCGTCTTCACGAGGCCCCCGTATTTCGCGAAGTAGCTGTAAGAATCGTTGTTCTGGAGATATCGGGCGGCGTCCGGATGCACGCCGCTTGCGATCGCGCCCGCCGCATCCGTCGGCCCGTCGTTGCCATCGGTGCCTGCGCTGAGAACCAGCGTCTGCGGCTGGTTCGCCAACGCTATCGCCGCCGCCAACACGAACTCCTGATTCCTTCCACCCTTGCCCTTGCCGCGAATCGTGACTGTGGTCTCTCCCCCCGACAGCAAGCACGCCGGAGCCTGTACCGGTTGTCCGCTCGCGCGGATCTCCTTCGCGATGCCCGCATGCACGATTGCCACGTCGCGCGCCTCACCCTGGATCTGCGACGACAGCATCAACGTGTTGTAGCCCAGAGACGCGGCCTTGCGCGCCGCCGCGTCCATAGCCAGACGATTGCTCCCCACAACCACATTGCGAACGTTCGACAACCGCTTCGGGGTCTCAACCAAACCGGTCTTCGGAAGCGCGATTGCATACTGCTTCGCGATCACGCGCGCATCGGCAATGGTAGAGCGATCCGCGACGGTTGGCCCCGAACCAATCACGTCGAGATCGTCACCGACCACGTCGGACAGAATCAACGTGAGCACTTGCGCCGGTGCCGCGAACTGGGCAAGCTGACCGCCCTTCAACCAGGAAAGATGCTTGCGGACGGTATTCATGTCGTGGATGGTGGCGCCGCGCGCGAGAAGCTCCTCCGTAATGCGTCGCTTCTCCGCCAAGGGAATCACCGGAGCGGGAAGCAGCGCCGAGGCTCCGCCGGAAATCAGGCAAAGCACCAAGTCGTTCTTCGTCGCGGACCGCGCGATGTCCGCAATACGGTACGCCGCGTCCACGCCGCGCTGGTCCGGCACCGGATGCCCTGTTTCCGCAAGTTCAATGTGGCGGAGTCGAAACGGCGGCTGGTCTTTGATCGCGACCACACCGGCGGTGATGCGGCGTCCCAGAACCGACTCCGTCGCGCGCGCCATCGTCGCGCCCGCCTTGCCCGCGCCGATGACAAAGATGCGATCACACTTGTCAAAGTCCGATGCCGTGAGCGCCGTGCGAACGGCCGTCGTTGGATCGGCTGCGCGCAAGGCTGCTTTGAAGATTGCCTGCGCGTCCCGCAAAAGGCTCATTACGAGAGGGTACGACACGAGAGGGTACGACACGAGAGGGCACGACACGAGAGGGTACGACTTTCGGGCGCCGCCGAGGACTCAGCCGTCGGGCATTCGGCATCCACGGAATTGCCCCGCGATTTTGGCGCTACGATAGAGGCAGCAGGAAGTATCCGAATGGATCGAAGACGGGTAGTTCCGGTGCGAGCGCGAATCGTTTTCGTTCCGCGCGACGTCGTAGGTTTGAGGTGCTGGATGTCTCGCCGGGTTCTGGTCGCTTTTCTCGCCGTCGCCGCCCTTCACGCGGACCAAAAGAAACTCTCGTCCGATCAACGGGTGGAACTGCTGCGCGGCCTTAGCGCCGAATACGCGAAAGCGAAAGTCGCCATTCCGAAATCGCCAAAGAATCTCGAATTCCAATCGAGCGGCGGCTACGACGTCTCGCTGTGGGGAACCGCCAATCGGCAATACGGAACCGCCGCGCGCGTCGGCGACACGCTACAGGTGACCCGCGTCGACATCGGCCACGACCGCATCACGCTCGAACTCAACGGCGGCTCCAAGCTGAAGCGCAAGTGGTCCGATCACATTGAAGTCGGCATGGGCGGCGGAACGCGCCCCATCAATCAAGGAAGCCAAGCCACCAACGCACCAGCCGGAACCACCATCGTCGTACTCTGGGGCGAAGCCCTGCCTTCGCTGCAGGCAAGCGATGTCAAGAAAGTGCTTGCGCCCATCCTCGAGTTCGAACAGCACACGGTTACCGAGAACTTCGTCGAGAGTCTGTCGCCCGAGTTGCAGGAGGCGATCAAGAACAAGCGCGCGTCTGTCGGCATGACGCGCGACGAAGTTCTGCTCGCGCTCGGCCGCCCCGACTACAAGAGCCGCGAGACGAAAGAAGGCCTGGAGACCGAAGACTGGATCTACGGGCGCCCGCCCGGCAAAGTCGCCTTCGTGGTTTTCGCCAATTCGAAGGTGATCAAAGTGAAAGAAACCTACGCCGGCCTAGGCGGCAGCGTCGCCGAGACCCCGAAGCAGCCGTAGCAGTCGCAACTGCGCGAGGCGGGGTAACGCGGATCGCCTACTCCACCACCGCCGCCATCAGCCGCTGGATCAGCCCGTCTAACGCCCGATTCTGGTGCCAGTGCCACACGACGACAATATCGTGTTCCGGGTCGATCCAAATCGTATTCGATCCATTCCCCAGCGCCGCGAAGCTGCCATCTGGAGCGCTCGGCCACTGCCTCTTCTTCGTGTTCAGCCACCACAAGTACCCGTAGTCCGGACCATGCGCGCTCGGCTGCACGGCGTCCTTCAGCCACTGCTCGGAGACCACCTGCCGCTTACCCCACTTGCCGTGATTCAGGATCAGCAATCCGAACCGCGCCAAGTCCTCGGAATTGATCCACAAACCGCCACCCCAGCGCGTGCCGCCGCTGACAGACCCAACTCGCCTGCCGCCGATCTCGGCCATCGAGTTCTCGTACGGAATCCAACGCCAGTCCTGAGACGCGCCGATCGGATTCATGATGCTCTTTTTCAAGACTTCCGGAACGCCCTTACGGAATAGCCGCAGCAGCGACAGCGAGAAGCGATTGATCCGGACATCGTTGTATTCGTAGAAGGCGGCCGGCTCCTGAATCGTGCGCGGCTTTCGCTCGCCCGCGCCGAACTGCTCTTTCCCCACGAAGTCCGAATTCTTGCCCCACATGTTGCCTTCCCACTCGCTCTCTTGCTGCAAGTGGTGCTTCCACGTGATCTTTGCGTTGTGCGGCGAATCGTAGCCACCGTCGTGAATGTACTTCGCCACTGGATCGTTGACGTCTTTGATCAGTTTCTTCGCCACCGCGACGCTTGCAACGGTCGACAGAAAGCTTTTTGCAACGCTGTACACCGGATCGTTCGACTTCGTATCGCCAAACTCCGCCACGATATAGCCATGGCGCAGCACGATTCCGTTGGTTGCCGCGCGCTGCTTCGGCAGCGGCCCCAGCGGAACGCCAAACGTCCGAACCTGGTCTTTGTCGAAATCCCAATTGCTGCCGTTGGCTTGCGCGAATTCGATGGCTACCGCCAGCTTCGCCGCGTCCAGCCCCACTGCTGCGGGAGCCCTTTTCTCCCACTTTCCAGCCGGCGGAAAGTAGATGGGCGCTTTCTTGGCAACAGCGACGCCAGCGAGCAACAGGCCCAGCCAAACCACGAGCAATCGGTTTCCGAAATAACGATCCATAGAGGATGAGTGTCCCACGATCCGCGCCCTGTCCGGAAGTAGGTCGGACCGCCAGGTCCGACTGAGGCGGCAGGGGAATCGAGGCGCGCACCCAGCGAGGCGAAGCCGAGCGAAGTATGCGCCCGAGCGCAGCATCAGGCTTGTGGACATTACCGGGGAGGAGGGACGAACGCTTCAACGTCTCAATGCCGCGCGTACGTCAGCGTATGATGGGCGAGCAGCTTGCCGTCCGCCGTCTTGCACTCCGCCACGCCGAATATCAATCGCCGCCCAAGTTTGAGAATCTTCGCCGAACACCAAAAATCCTCGCGCCGCGCGGCCGACAGAAAGTTGGTCTTCATCTCCGCCGTCACCGAGCCATCCTCGATGCCAAGCTGAGTCAGAATCGCAAGCCACATCGCGCCATCGGCAGCGCCCATATACGTCGGACCGCTCACCACGCCGCCAGGCCGCTCGGTCTCCGCGCGAAAGGGAACGCGCAACGTGCATTCGCCCTCGCCGAGCGACTCAATGACGTACCCCGCGTTGCGGATAAACGGCCAGTCGGCAATCAGTTTTTCGATGTCTTCTTTAGAAGCTGCAAGAGCCATAGCCACCATGGTAGGCGAGCGCCGCAGCAATGAGCAGGCAAGCAAAACAGCTGAGCAAGCGTCGATATGCTAACCTAAAGGCTACGCATTCGGGGCGTGGCTCAGCTTGGTAGAGTGCCTGGTTCGGGACCAGGAGGTCGCAGGTTCGAATCCTGCCGCCCCGACCAATTCTTCCCTTGTGGCTTCATTGGATTGCGGCGGTTGAAGGCTTCGAGCTTTCAGTCGCCGTTTCTGCATTGTGCCCAATTTTGTGCCCACCCTGAGCATTGCGCGCGCGGTCGATGGCTTCAATGATCGTGTGCGCTTGCGGGTGGACGTACCGCCGGGTGGTAGCAAAATCGCTGTGCCCCGCCAGGTATCCAAGGGTATACGGGTCCATGAACGCCGCCCACCGCGTCAAACAGGTATGCCGGAACGTGTAAAGCGGGAAGTCTGTGACCTTCGCCAGCTTGGAAGCTTTCGGGTGCTGCTTCTTCAGACTGGATTTTTCAATGTGACCGCTCCGGGTCGGTGCCGGAAATACCCATAGGCTACTTGCCGCCGCGCGCCGCATTTCCAGGAGCGCCGCCGCGCGCTGTGTCAGTGGAATAGTCCGCCGCGCGTTCTCCGTCTTCCCAAAGGGGACATGAACCGCGCCGTCCCGGACGTGTTCCCACCTAAGCCGGAAGCACTCTTCCGGCCTCAAGCCGAAGTCAATGAGAATGGTTGACACATCCCGAAGTAGAAACGGGTCTTCGGGTCGGATCGGTTCTTCGCCCCGCTTGGTTGCCCGGATTCCTTCGAGCGCACGCCGGTAAGATTCCAGAAGGTCTTCTCCGATGGCGGTTGCGGCTTCAAGGTAACTGGCCTCTTCGTCCGCACTCAGAACCCGGTCCCGATGGTTCTCTCCGGGAAGCATCTCGACTTTGGGAAGCGCCTTTTCGACTTTGCCCCACTCCATCGCCAGCTTCAGCATTCGCCGCAAGACTTCCAATTGCCGATTGATCGTGGATACTTCCAGCCCTACTTCTCGCCGCTTCGCCACGAAGCCCGATATCTTCTCCGCCGTGATCGTATCCAAAGCGCTGCCCGCAAGCGGCGCGTATCCGTTCAAATTCTTTAGGCCGGTCCTGTAGTATTCGAGGGTCTTCGGCTTGTTCTGGAACCGCGATTCAATGTACGGTTTGAAGTCCCGCTCCGCGAAGTCCTTCAGGGTCGGGACGGGTACCCGGTCCCTGATGCCGACTTCGCCTTTCGCCAGTGAGGTCTTGTGCGCGGCCTCCATTTTCTCCGCAGTCCGCTTGTTCGTCTGTTTCGTGCTCTCCCGGATCGGTTCCCCGTTCCAGTTGAATTTGTACCACCAGATTTTCCCGCGCTTGTAAACCGCCATGCTACGCTTCCGCCTTTCCCGGTTCGCCTTCTTCGAGTTCGCGCCTCAGTTGATCCTGCCGGTCCGCCGGCAACTTCTCCATTTCAGCTTTCAGTTCGGCTACCTTGCGCTCGAACCATGCCCGATCCTTCTCCGGTCCCGTCTGCTTCGCCCTGCCCGTCCGCTTCTTCATACCCGCCCTCGAATCTTGCGCTTTCCCCCAATACCGCACCTTCAAAAACTACAGAAACCCCGCCTATGCCGCCCGGAGTGCTTCCGCGACATACTGAAACCGCCATGCCGTTCCGCGCCGCGTGGTGAAGCCCTGCCGGTTCAGTTCGTCCGCAATCCTCCGGGTGGTGTAGCCCGCCGCCTTCAATCCCCGGATGCGGGACAGGATGCCTTGCTCCGCCGGGTCCGCTTCCAGGTGCAAGCCATCCGCGGCCGTGCGGAATCCGAAGGGGACCGTCCCCACTCGTTCACCATTCGCTCGCTTGTGGTGCATGGCGTCCCTTGTCCGCTCTCCAATGGCTTCCCGCTCCCACTGGGATACCGCCGTCATGATGTTGAGCACCAGCCTACCCGCCGCCGTGCCGGTGTCCAGGGATTCGGCCACGCTCACCAGGGACACGCCGCGCCGGGTGAACCGCTCCAACAGTTCGGCAAGGTCCTTCACGCTTCGGGTGAGCCGGTCCAACTTCGCAATGATGACGGCATCCACCGCGCCGGCATCCACCAGAGACATGAGCCGCGCCACGCCCGGACGATTCAGGGACTTTGCGGATTCGCCCGCGTCAATGATGACATCCACCAGTTCCGCGCCTTGCACCACCGCCATAGCGCGCACCTTCTCCGCTTGCGCTTCGAGCGAAACGCCGAAGTCCGCCTGTTTTTCCGTGCTCACCCTGACGTATCCGATTGCCTTCATACATTGATTATACCTAATACCCCCTATTAGGCAAAGCGAAATGTTGCTATCAGCTAAGACCCACTTTAAGATTGGTTCATGGCAAAAAAGAAGCTCCCGCCCGAAGTTCTGGACTACTTCCGCAAGCAAGGCTCGAAGGGCGGGAAGATCGGCGGAAAGATAGGCGGGAAGCGTTCCCTTGAAACCATGACGCCAGAGGAACGCATAGCCCGCGCGAAGAAGGCTTCCGCAGCCGCCGTTGCCGCGCGCAAGGCGAAGAAGAAGCACTCCCAAGCGTAGCCGTCCATCTCGTAACTCGTTCGTTCAGACCAGAGATTTCGGTTACACTGAGGGTGCTATGAAAAGCAGATATGTGCGTTCCACCCAGCCGCGTCATATGACCGCTGGCACCATGAAACGGCTATTGCTCGTTGCGGCTATCTTATCCACGTGCATCCAAGGGAGTTCGGCGAAAGACAAACCGATTGATTGGCAGCCAGCGAAGGTTCTCGACATTTCTAGCGAGAGAATCGGTGAAGGCGGACTTCACCAAGTTGGCGGTACCGTTATTGGCCCCGGTTCGGGCAACATCTGGCGAGATAAGGGCATCACCTATACGATCCAGACAGCCGACTTCACGTATACTGCGTCCGAGTTCAGCATGGCGCACCACAAACTGAAACCGGAGCGCGTGAAGACCGGCCCTGTTAAGATTTCGGTCAAATCTGATAAGGTTCTGGTTCTCCTGGGAGACGATGGCAAATCCTACAATCTCCAAATTATGAGACGCTCCCATCAGTGAACTGGGACGAAATGGGGAAATCGGGACTGCGCCGGGATTGACGCCACAAACAGAAGATCTGTCACCCAACGGACCCGTTGCATGACAGATCTTCCGACAGGCTGCTTCGTCTCGCTGCTTTCTGGTCTGTTTCTTCATCGCTTCTGTTCCTCAGTCTTTGACTTCGTTGCCAACGTGCCCCAGCCATGCCCGCGCATCCCGCAATAGCGCCCGGATGCTCTGCTGCTCAGCCTTTGCCGACGCGGAGTATCTGCCGTGCTTCGTCACGGCCCGCCGGATTCGCTCGATACCGTCTTCCGTCTTGGGTCCGGTACTGAGTCCCCCGTGAAGCCGGCAACGTCCGTTCGGCATCGCTCGGCATTGGCAAAGCGTGCCGCGCCGGGTCTTCGCCTTGCAACGTGCCGCCTTCGAGAAATCTCCCGGTGCGTTCCCATTCTTAAGCCAGCCACGCCGCGTTCCATAGGGTGTTTGTTTGGATTCGTTCACTTGTCCCCCTCCCCCCCGTCGGGCTTGATAGTGCTCACGACGCCGACTATCGCCTGCCCGCCCTGATGTACATGGACGTGCTCAACGGTCACTTTTTGCTGCGAGGTTTTGCCTTTGAGTCTCGCCATCAATTCCACCTGTTCTTTGAATAGGCGCATCAGCCTGGTAGCCCGGAGCACGTTCGCGTCGGTTGCTTCGAAGGTTTGTCCTTCCAAGGTCGCGCGATTGAGTAGAAGGGTTGCCGCTTCATGCACGCCGAACATTTGGACAGCAAGAAGCGCTTCGGTCGGGTTTGTCGGTTGGAATTCCGCGATCAAATCAGCAGCCGCGATAACTCTTTCTTGTTCCGTTCCGCCCTTGTACCATGCCTGCATGGCCAGCATTTGGTTGATAATCCGCTCTGCGCCGCTCACGGTGGTCGTGCCGGTAATCTTGCCGAATTTCTTCATCAGTTCCGCACGTTCTTCGGGACTCCGCACCTTGATAATCGCCCCACCTTTCCCGCAGTCTTTCGGTTTCTTCATCGTTTCCTCCGTCCGTCGCGGACAGTCGCCGCCGTGATCCTGCCCGGTCGCCCGGACGTGCCTGGTCCCTGAAACAGCCGAAGCGCCCGGACCTCCCAGGGTTCAACTGGGTTCCGTTCCATCTCGGCAAGCACGCTGATGGGAACTGGTTCACCTTCCACCAGCCGCGCCTTGTACCGCATCGGGACGCCGACCCCATCCAGGTAGCGGACGGGTAGCACGTCCAATCCTAAGGTGCGGAGCGCCGCCCGGATTTCCGGCCCGTCCAAATCGCTCCACACGCCGATGGTTGCGCCGCCTTCAAGCGTCATGATGCGGACGCCGGCCCGGTTCAGCACGGCGGACGCGCGCGCCAACTCCGCCGGGTCCGGGTCCGCCTCAATCTCGGGAGATTCAGCGGAAGTGGCACCTACGAAAACTACAGAATCGGTTTCTGATGTTTTTGTAGGTTCTCTCTCCGCTGTATCCGCCAAGATTGGAGCTTCTGGCTTCCAATTCATCCAACGGCTTCGAGATGCCAGGTGAAGGGTGTCTTCACTCATTCCCACACCCCCGGATTCACTTCGTAGCGATTGGAGGGCCGCCCTCTGCCCAATGGGTCAGAGGATTCGCCGCACACGTCACGGACCCAGGCGGCATCTTGAAGCACTTCCGCCGCCAGCTTCACGGCTTCAGGTGAGTCCAGACCGCTCCATCCCTTCAGGTAGACATCCCGGCAAGAAAAGAAGCCGTCCGTCCCCACCTTCCGGTGTTTGATCTTGTCTGCCAGTTCGCGCGCGGCCCGCAGTTGCGGAGTCACGATGCAGGAGTAGACCCGCCGCGCGTGAGACTCCAAGTACTCGCACCATGCCGCCGCCTGTTGGGTGTGACCGAGTGAAACAGTATCGTCGTCCCCGCCGCGCGCCACCGCTTCCGCCAGATGGAACAGAAGCGCCAAACTCGGCATGAGACTGCGGTACTTGCTCAAGTGCGAGATGAGAGCCGGGTGGAGTTCGTCCCCGCGAATCTTCCTTTCGAGTTCCGCAAGCCATTCGGTGAAGAGTTCCTGTGCATCCGAAGCGAAGCGGAACCGCGCCGGACTTTCCGCGTCCAACTCCACCAGCTTGCGGAAGACGCGCGCCGTCTGTTGCTCCGAAACCTCATCGGGCGCCCGGTCCACATAGTTCCAGTCGGGTGCCGTGTCCGGCCACACCAGCAACTGAAACCGCTGTATCAGCCCGTCATTGCTGGGACCGTCTTCGAGTGCATCCACCATGTAGGAGCGAAGCCGCCCTGGTTGGATGCCGCCCAACATGGACATGCAGCACGCTTCAACGTGGATGGTGCCGCGCCCGATGCGGTCTATGGTGTGCCCGGTGTCCCCGTTCCACGCTTGCAGGCAGAACGCGCGTTCTCCTTCCCGGCCCGCCCGGTCCAATTGACTCCACCAGCCCGTCAGTTCATCCCGGATTACCAGGATGCCCGCCGGGTTTTCGCTCATGGTCTGGTGAAGCGCCTCGAAGGTGGCATCGTTCACGATCAACCGCCGCAACCTCGGTTCTTCGGGTTCGTCGTCCGGCCTGTCGGGTGCCGTGTTGCCCTTCTTCGATGCGGCCTTGTACTGCTCTTTCCACGCCGCGCGCCGAAGTTCGTATTCCTCTTTATCCCGCGCGTAGTTCTTCAGCCCCTCTTCGTGTTCCTGTCGCCATTCGGTTTGAATCCGATTCAGGGGACGTGTTGCCGCCTGAATGACAGGGGACTTCATGAAGCCCGGTGGTGCGATGATGCCGCCCCAAAGGTTCGGCACGATCAACCAGCCCGTATCGTTCGCCTTCGGCTGAATGGCGGCCCGCCGGTTCACCGCGCCGGCCAAACAGAGCACCAGCACCACCGCCGGGTAGTCCATCGGAACCTGCATACGCTCCGCCACGTCCGCCACCAGAGAACGAAAGGAATCCGGGAGAAGCTCTGCGGAAAAGGGTTGCACGGGTGGAAGCTCGCTTTGGATCGGTTCCGGCATCGGCCAATCGGCCGCCACTTCCGCGCGCGCCGCCGGGTGGTACGGTTCGTCCGCCAGTCCCCACCGCGCCCGCAGCTCGGAGAGAGCCGCCGTGTCCATCGGTGCCGCCGCTTCGGTCAGTTCCCGGAACTGTTCGATGGTGCCGCCCGATTCCCGCCAGTCCGTAACGTCACCCTTCGCCGGCAAGTTCGGAAGCTCCACGATGCGGACGGAAGCCGCCGCATTCAACAGAGCCGCCGCAACCGCCGCCGCGTGCTTCCGGCCCGGTTCGTCATTGTCGGGCAGGATGACGGTATGCCGGTCCCGGAAGTAGTCTCCCCATCCCGCGTACAGGTGACTGTTGCCGGAACCGCCCGGATTGCAGGACGCCACCAGCCCCCACGCTTCGAGGGTGTGAACGTCCTTTTCCCCTTCGGGAAGATAGACGGTTTCGGCAGTGAGCAACTTCGGCAGACGATACGGGACGCGCCGCACGCCGCCCAAGTTCGGAATCCAGCCGCCGCTTCCGTTCGGCCTTCGCTGGCTGAAGCCCTTCTCACCGTGCGGCTTCAGACAGCGGACAACCTCGAAGAGAAGGGTTGCGTCCCGATCCATATACGGGTAGCGCGCCATTTCCCGCCACCCGCCCGCCGTGTTGGTGGATTTCGTAGTTTTTGTAGGTGCCGTGCCAGCTGAATTTCCATTCGTGCGGGTGCCGTGTTGCCGGTATTCGGGTTCGATCCGCCCCACCAGGCGGAAGACTTCGGCCTTCCGGGTTGGAAAGCCCCCACCTGTCAGAGCCGCTTCGAGTTCAAGAATGTCCCCGCCGCGTCCGCAAGTGGAGTGACAGAACCACCGCCCGGTGTCCGGTTCCACCGCGAAGCTATCGTTCTTCCCCTGGTGGATCGGACAGGCGCCGCGCCACTCCGCCGCCCGCGTCTGTTTCAAGTGGGGGATGCGCGCCGCGTAATAAGCGGAGACTTCGCCCGAAGTGAATGTGATGGTTGAGTCCGCCATCTACCGCGCCTCCGGGTGCCCGCCACCGGACGGACGGGATTCGAGCCATGCCGAAATGTCTTCCGGCTTGTAGCGGACCGCCGCGCCGATCTTCAGGTACTTCGGCCCCAATCGAAGAAGCCGCCACCGCCGGACGGACGCCACGGACAAGCCGGTGATGCGCGCCACGTCATGCTCATTCAGAAGCGTTTCAATGCTGTTGTTTGCAGTTGCCATTTGATCCTTTTCCGGGTGGCTACTTTGCCTACCCAAGAGAAGGATTGGGCATCCCGCATAGCGGGGAACAAGACGGGGAAACGCGGGGAAACGCGGGAAAGTGCGGGGAAAATTACTTCGATGCTGACTTTTTGCCCAGCAACTCGATGAAGTCCGCGGGCTTCATGTTCAGAACCCGGTTGAATGCCGCCGCCGCACTTTGTGTTGTGCGGTTGTCGCCACGCTGGAACCGTTCAAACTCCGTCGCGTTCGTGTAGCCGACCACGGTCCATATCTGTTTTCGCGTGATCTTCCGTCCGGCGTCTGACAGCTTCGAGATGAAGGCGTCCACCGCCGCGCGCTGGTCCGTCCCGCTCCCGTTCGTTCCATTGTCCCCGCCCGGTTCGGTTGCGTTTGTTGGTTGACCGGGATTTATTGCGTACCCCATCGCCTTCATTGCTGCCGCGATTTCTTCCAGCCGCGCCGTCGCTTCGATCATCAATTGCTGGTCGGAAGCGTGCCGTTTCTCAGCCTCGAAAGCCTCTGTCTCAAGTACTATGCACATGTTGGCGGAAGCTTCGCAGAGGTTAGAAATTGTTCCGTTTAGGTGGTGGGCTCCAGCAGTGCCGTCCGCATTCACTTCAACCGTCGCGCGTCCGTACTCGAAATTCATGCCCCGCTTCATTAGCAAGTCCAGCCATGTTTTCAGCGAGTCCACCTCCGCCGACTCACACATTACCGCGCCGGCCTGCCGTGCCAGTTTCTCAAAACGCAGACGCAATGCGGCTGGACTTCCGATAATGCGCCAATCCCCTACGCTGTTACCCGTAACGAGGTCCCAATCGGCCCGAAGGTCGAAGGGATGTTGAGCTAATGATCTGAATTGCGGTTCAATGTCGCGCCAAAACTGTGGATCGCCCATCGCTCCCTTTGCGATTCCCTAATTGGAGTAGCCGCCCCTGGGTAGGGTGCCCAGCCTTCGCCCCGGTTCATGACACCGGAACTAGGCGGCCTGTCTCAGTCTAGACAATTCATCGCGATTCTGTATTAACTCGCTTATGCGCGGGGTGCCCAATACTGTGCCCACCCCGTGCATAGAAGCTTTGTTCAACCTTGCGAGTCCGCGTCCCTCGCTGCGATTCCGACTCCCCCGAAGGTCCTGATTACTCGCAACTTATAGCAACTTCGAGCAAGGTATCAGAATGCCTGTGTGCCCATTGTTAAGTAATTGATTCTTAGTGGCTTCATGGTTCGGGACCAGGAGGTCGCAGGTTCGAATCCTGCCGCCCCGACCAATTCTTCCCACAAGATCATTATCTGTTCGTACGCTGCGGGGCTTGGCATTTTCAGCCGTTTTGCGTCCGTTTTGCCCAGCCCTTGCCGAACGGGGCCAAGCAGGAGCGGTTGGCTCTCGTACTTTAGCCGCGAGCAAAGGGAGACACCTGTTCTGCTGGATCGTGGGGGCTTCCAGTGTAGGGCGGCGCAAATCCCACGCAGTATGGGCTCTCTTGCGGCGAGCGGTTCGGTGCTATCAGTGCTTTACGCCGAATCTCGACCACAGGCGAATCGCCAGGTCTCAGGACATGCAGCCGCACTGTACTACGCAGCTTCGGCGCGCTCCGGGGCTTGGTTTTCGTTGACCATGTAGTCTTCGAGGAACGCCATCGCCTCGTCGGGGGTCATGCCTTTGGTGAGTTCGTCGAGGTTTGGCAAAACGAAGCCATTG
>JAYVTO010000326.1:0-6707 GCA_043788745.1 Acidobacteriaceae bacterium | reverse complement strand
CGGGATTGTTTTTGCCATCGCGTATGAGGTTGCGGTCCTACTGGGCGCGCTGATTTTCAAGTCGAAGACCCAGGCGCTGCTTGGCGGCTTCCTTCCAGTCGGCCAGTTGATGGGTGAGCTGACCGCCAGCCAGTTATTCAAGGTGCTCTTTCTCGGACTGGTCCCATTCGCAAGCCTGATCGGCGCTTGCGCCCTGGCCCGCGCCGTATTCCACGGCACTGGACGACTCGCAGGCGACGTTTATACTGCGGGCGCGGTGCTGCTTCCAACGGGGATATTCGTGTTAATGGCTGCGTTGCTAGGCGCGGCGAACTTTGAGGTCATCGCGATCCTCTTCTTGTTCACCCTGACGTACTCGATCCTGATCCTCTATGCAGGGTGTTCGCGCATAGGGAACATCTCCGAAGCCGGAGCGGCTCCGGCGGTTCCGGTCATTCTGCTGTTGAGCGCCTGGATTACGAAGATTATTGTGACTGCTCTTTGGTGATTCTGCGGGAAAGGTGACGATCCATGAAATGCAAATGCGGATTTGAGAACGCCGCGGACGCTAGGTTTTGCGGCAGTTGCAGATCGGCTCTTGGGGACGTGTCCGGCAGCGCCGTTCCCAATGCGGTTGCGGCATCAACCGCGCCTTTTGCGACTGGAAGTGGGAGAGCGCCTGCACGCCCGCTTCCGCGTAAGACCATTGCGATGGTTGCTGCGGTTGTGGTAGTCGCAGCGACCGGATACTGGTGGATGAACCGTCCTCCGGGACGATACAAACCGGACAACAGCGGTCTGTACGGTATCAATGTCAACGGCAAATACGGCTTCATGGACCGTTCTGGAAAGACGGTCATCACGCCGCAATTCGATGGGGTCATCGGATTTTCCGAAGGACTGGCGAGCGTGCGGGTTGGGACCAAGTGGGGCTACATCAACACAAAAGGCGTTGTGGCGATC
The DNA here is from genome assembly GCA_043788745.1 of Acidobacteriaceae bacterium. GTDB lineage: Bacteria > Acidobacteriota > Terriglobia > Bryobacterales > Bryobacteraceae > JBBQWZ01. Next base: position 5,765 of record JAYVTO010000326.1, on the reverse strand, counting down.
ACGCCGCAGTTCGATTTCGCCATGCCGTTTCGCTACGGACGAGCCAGAGTCCAACTCGCAAACCGGTATGGCTACATCGATAAGGAAGGCAAGTACATTGGAAGCCCGACTTTTGCCTGGGCATCAGAGTTTTCCGGGGAATTTGCAGCCGTCCAGACAGCAGACCGGGCGTTGGCCCTGGTAAATCAATCCGGGAAAACCGTGTTATTGACCAACGTTGACACTCTCGCTTACGCATTCAACAGCGGCCTTCTTCCTGCCGCTTCCGGCGGGAAGTGGGGCTTCATGGATACGACCGGGAAATGGGTTATCGATCCCCAGTTTGAAGGCGTGGCCGGCTTCGCCGACGGTCGTGCTCCGGTGAAGGTTGGAGGACGAATGGGTTACGTCGATCAGGCCGGAAAATTCGTCGTCAACCCGCAGTACGATCACGGAAATGAGTTCAACGAGGGCTACGCGAGCTTCGCGAACGGCGGCAAGTGGGGCTTCATCGACACGGGTGGCAAACAAGTCTGCGCCGCAAAGTTTCTGGCGGTTGGAAACTTCAGCGACGGGCTGGCGCCGACGCAGACGGAAGATGGATGGGGATTCATCGATAAGACATGCAAGTTAGTCGTCAGCCCGCAGTTCGACGGCGCGGAGTCTTTTCAAAACGGTTTGGCGCATGTGACGGCACTCGGCAAGGAAGGATATGTGACCACGGCCGGCTCTTTCGTGGTCAACCCGTTCCCAGGGACGACTGTACTTGCGGAGAAGGCGCGCCGTGCGGCGGAAGCCGCAGATGCTGCGGCGAAGGCCAAGGCCGAAGCTGCCGAAGCTGCTGCGAAGGCCACTCAAGAAGCGGCGGTGGCCAATGCTACTAAACGCTCGCTGGTGGAGCAAGGGATTGCTGGAGAGTGGGCGGGAAGATTCAACAACGACCCTCGAGGACGGCTTGCCATCACCCGTAGTGGAAGTGCCATCGGGGCTACGCTTCAATCGAGCGGATGGCGTGAGACATTCAACTGTGAATTGCTCCAGGACGGAACACTGGTTTTGACCGGCACCGGCGCGACCCGAGTCGGTCCGTCTTCGTCCAGCACATATAGTCTCGACACATTGCGCCTAGAACTGGATGCAAACCGAGTTAATTTCCACGGGCAGTACCGCGATCCTCAAGGCCATACCGGGCCGGTCGTCTTTGCGAAGTGTCCTGGGTGGGCGTGCCTTAGGTGATGCAGACGATCAGTTCAGGTGGCCCCGGAGCATTCTCGCTGCTACGCGTGAGCTAGGAAGAAGAAGGAGGAAGTATGCACAAGCAATTTCGTACGTTCCCTCAGCTAGTAATGGTGGGCCTATTGGCATTTGCATTGGCGGCTTTCGCGCAGGTCTCGCCCTCGCCAGAACGCGGTCAGGCATCGCCTGCCAAGGCCATCGACCCGGATCTCCTGAAAAAAGCGACCGCTGGCGATGTGCTATCGCAGCGAACCGTAGGCTTCATTTACTTGCAGGGCTTAGGCGTCCAGAAGGACAATGCTCAAGCAGAAGTTTGGCTTCGCAAGGCGGCTCAGCAAGGAGATACTCAATCCCAAAACTTGCTGGGCAAGCTCTACTACGATGGCCAGGGCGTCCCACCGAACTATGAACAGGCTGCGATCTGGTGGCGCAAGGCCGCAGACCAAGGGAATGCATCTGCGCAATACGACCTGGGCTTGCTTTACCGCGATGGCGAAGGCGTTGAAAACGACTACGCTCGGGCGGCCGTTTGGTTTAGGAAGGCGGCCGAGCAAGGGCACGCAGGGGCACAAAACGCCCTTGCCGTGCGCTATCAAAATGGTCAGGGCGTTCCACAGGACCTCACGCAGGCAGCGATCTGGTATCGCAAGGCGGCTGAGCAAGGGCAGGCTGACGCACAAAACAGCCTTGGGGTGCTCTACTACACAGGCCGAGGAGTCCAGCAGGATCTTGCGCAAGCCGCGGCGTGGGTTCGCAAGGCAGCCGAACAAGGCGTCGCCACGGCGCAGAAGAACCTTGGGGTGTTTCTCTTCTCTGGCCAGGGTGTTCCGCAGGATAATTCGGAAGCCTATTTCTGGCTCGCTGTTGCCGCAACTGGGCTAACGGGGACGGAACAGGAGGGGGTTGCAAAAACTCGCGATGCGATCGGTGCCAAGTTGACTCCGGCTGAGCTATCTGCGGCGCGCAACCGCGCTACGACTTGGCTTGCTGCGCATCCCAGGGGAAGATAGGACTTGAGCTGGCGGTGCCAAGCGATTGCCTCCACGAAAGGACTTGATAATTCGGCATAACAGGCGCAGGAGAGAGTATGCATCAGAAACTGTGTTCAACGCCCCTTTTGATCGTTACAACAGTCCTATTGATCGTCCTGGCAGGTTGTTGGATACCAGAGAATTTCGATACCAGGATAACCATCAACAAGGACGGCAGCTACACGTTCACCTATGATGGTACGTTGACATTCGGGATGGCACTTGCCGCCGCGAAACAAGGTGCCCTCAGCCCAAATGACGAGGCTGAATTCCGAAAGGAGGGGGAAAAACTCCGGCAGGAACCAGGCTTCAGGAAGGTCGATTACCAGGGCCAGGGGCGGTATAGAGTCCTCTTTGAGAAAACTGCCAACCGCGGACAGCCACTCTATTTCCTTTCACAGGAAATGAAGTTTTTTGCAGTTCTTCCTCAAGCAGATCGGACCATCACTGTCACGGCCATTCGCCCGAGTCAGGACGACATTCAACAGCTCAATTCGATCGGCGCGAAAATTTCTGGAACCCTGAGTGTATCGGTTGCGAACGGCGTACAGGTTGTCAAGCACAACGCCGAGAGCGAACCGACGTTTTTCGGATTATTCGGCGCTTACAAATGGCAGATCAAGTCTCCAAACGCCGATCCAATAATTATTGTCAGGCCAGCATCCTAATCTAAAATGCGCACGCAGCGAATTAGAGTGAATCTCACAACGCTCCTGCGGCTTTTGGTGGAGCGAAGGAACGAGGAAGTCAAATGAAAGCAATGATTGCTATTGTCGCGTTCGCCGCGTCGCTGTCTGCACAGGCGCCTTCAACCACCACAGCCTGGTATCAACCCACGCCGTATGATGTGGCCATTCCAACGGGCATTCAGCATGTCTGGGACGGCTGGTTACCCAGCGTCTATTACGGAAAAGTACTAATACGCGACGACAAGATGCAGGTTGGCGGCTACGCCGATGAATACCGGAGCTACCTCAAATTCGACACGACGGGCCTACCGAAGACCGTGACGCGTGCGGTGCTCAATCTCATGCCATTCTCAAGGGGCGACGATTCAACTCCGGTTACTGCGAAGATTAGCAAAGTCACCAGCAATTGGACTCCTTCGCTCACTTGGGATGCGCAGCCACCCGCTGCATTGATTGCAAATCTTCCGAAACCGGCTGTCGGTCAGTGGTGGACCGCAACCATCACCGATACGTACAACTCATGGCAGAGTGGAACCAACTACGGTGTAGTGATTTCTCCGCTGGCGAACGCCAACAACTTTGATATGCTCCGTAGCTCCCGCTACGGAAACGACGCACAACGACCAGCACTTCAGCTAGAATTCACACCTCCGGTTCCGACGCCTAGTTTCAAAATGCCTCTTCCCGGAGGAGTCTCCTGGCTTGTGACGACCGAACCCGGTGGCTATGACTGCACTGGCAAAGGACTACAACCCGATACGGGGCATGCCAACCTGAACTATTTTGCGATTGACTTCTCCTGGAGAAACAAAGATGCCAGCGGCAACCCGGCATATTCGAATCCCTCTAATGGCGGAAACATCTCGATCCTGGCTGCGGCGGCCGGGAAAGTTGTCGCGACAAGCGTCACGAACCCTATCCCCGACAACGGAAATTACGTCGTAATCGACCATGACGGAGATGGTAGTGCTGCCACTGGCTTCTCCACCCGCTACTTGCACATGCGTGACATTCCTATGGTTTCGGTCGGCCAAAGCGTCCAGCAAGGCGACCAACTCGGTTGGATGGGCAGCACGGGAAACAGCTCTGGACCACACCTGCATTTCGGTGTTCGCTATAACGACGACGGATCGTCAACAAGAACAGAACTCAGTTACGTCACGGTAGACGGTTGGCTTTTGAAGAGTTTCCAAACGGAGTGCTCATCCGCTGGAGACTACATTCGGTACTATCATTCCTCCAATCGTATCGTCCAACAACCGTCATTCACATCAGCCGGAATGGTTGAGCCTTGGACGTATCAGCCTGGCTTGTCCCCTGGGGGCTGGGCCACTATCTTTGGCCAATTCCTGGCTTCGCGCGAAGAGCAATGGCAGCCAGTTAGCGGTCAAACTCTTCAGACAACTCTAGGCGGGACGTTGGTGACAATAAACGGCACCCCGAGCGCCATCTCTTACGCCAGCGACGGTGCGGTAAATGTACTCGTGCCGGGGACTGTGCAGGAGGGAAACGCGACCGTAGTCGTCAACCGCGATGGCATCGCCAGCCAGCAGATCAGTACGACCGTGAAGAAGATGAACCCGGCCATCTACAGCGTTCCCATCCTGGGGACGCAGCCCGTCAAGTACTATGTCACCGCGCTTCTTGGCGGTACAGCCCAACTGATCGGGTCACTTAGAGCAGATTCCCGTGTGACTCGCGGCGTGCGCCCTGGCGATTTAGTCGATCTCTATACCACCGGATTGGGCGCAACGGTTGGTGGCTTTCCAACCGACTCGATGTTCGCGGGAGCGTTTACTCTGTCGAATCCGCTTCAGGTCACTCTCGGTTCGAGTCAAATTACGCCCGACTTTGCTGGTCTCATTTCTCCGGGCCTATACATGGTACGCATAAGGGTTCCAGACACCCTGGCCCCGCAGGATGTTCCCATTCACCTTGTTTCCGGCAGCATCAACAGTGCTGACAATGTCTATTTGACGATAGAGGCGCTGCCATCGCAAGTTACTTTAAAGAGCTTGACGATCAGTCCCACGTCAGTCACTGGTGGGCAGTCCGCGACCGGAACAGTCACGCTATCGGCTTCGGCACCAGCCGGAGGCACTGCCGTCCAAGTTAGTCTCGGTGCGCAGGCCCCAATTGCGATCCGGGTGGCGGCTGGACAGACATCAGCGACCTTTCAGATCAACACGTCGACTGTAACAGCGTCGACAACTTACACGATCACTGCCACACTAGATGGCGTTGTGCGAACGGCGACGCTCACGGCCCTACCAGCGGCGCCAGCCAATCCACTCCGTGACTACGAGATCACCTTCCAGACGACGCTTACCTTTAACGGAAAGCAGACATCAACGGCGATCACCTCCAGCGTACCTAACGTGTACCCCAACGCCCTGGCGAACAACACGAGTGATTTTATGTCCGGCATCATATTGTACGCCTACTTTGACCAGCCGGCTCTTTCCGGCAATACCGTCACGTTCACTAATGTGGTCGCCGGAAGCAGCCTCACTTTTGTTTCCGGTGGAGGCCTCTCGGGCGGGACTATCGTTGACGGAACCCTTTCGATCACGGCAACCTCACCCGATATCGGCACGACCGTCACTGGGACCCTGCAATTCTCGACGGCAACGACCAAGTACACAAACAACTTCACTGGCCGGATCACTGCGAGTACACGTGTCAAGTAGGCTGGCCACTCGTCATTCGATCCGAACCGGGGACTTGGCCCGAGTTGGATATACGCTTGACTCAGCCCGCCCCTAAGGATAGTGGTTTTGGCTGGGCGGATCGTACCATCGATTCGTGAGTTCTGGGTGACGTGGCGACA
>JAYVTO010000325.1:0-2575 GCA_043788745.1 Acidobacteriaceae bacterium | reverse complement strand
GGAAAACGCCGATTGCCGGCCTCGGCCATTCAAGCCCCGTCATCTGGGGTAATCGCCTCTTCGTCGCTACCGCCGTAAGCTCCACCGGAACAGCGCCCTTGCGCGTCGGCTTGTACGGCGACGGCGATTCCGCCAACGACAATGGCGAGCAAAGCTGGGACGTCTTCTGCCTTGACAAGAACACCGGTAAGATCCTCTGGCAGCGGACCGCATTCAAGGGTCTGCCCCGATCGAAGAGGCACACGAAAGGCACACACGCGAACACCACCGTCGCCGTCGACGGCAAGCGCGTCGTTGCGTTCTTTGGTTCCGAAGGCCTCTACGCCTTCGACCTGAACGGCAAGCCGCTTTGGAAAAAAGATTTCGGCGTCATCGATCAAGGTCCCAAAGGGTACGACCTCTCGTGGGGCTTCTCGAGTTCTCCTGTATTGTTCGAAGACAAGGTGATCGTGCAATGCGACGACCGCAAAGCGCCCTTCGCCGCGGTGCTCTCCGCCGCCGATGGCAAGGAACTCTGGCGCACTGCGCGTGCTGAAGTCTCGAATCACGGCTGGGCGACCCCTGGCGTGGTGCGCGCCGGCAATCGCGCGCTTGTCGTGCTGAACGCCTGGCCATACATCGCGGCTTACGATCTGATGTCCGGCAAAGAGCAATGGCGCCTGAAGTCCGAAGGCGACATCCCCGTCCCGACGCCCATCTACGCAGAGGGCCTCATCTTCGTGACGAACGCGCACGGCGGACCCGCGCCTCTCTATGCCATCAAGCCCGACGCGGAAGGCGACATTACGCCCGCAGCGGGCTCGCGCACCAGTGCCGGCATTGTCTGGAGCGAAGCCAAGAACGGCGCCTACATGCAAACACCGGTTGTCGCCGCGGGCCTGCTCTACAGCTGCTCTGATCGCGGAGTCTTGAAAGTGTACGAGGCGGCGACTGGCAAGATGCACTACCAACAGCGCCTCGGTGCAGGCACCACCGGATTCACCGCGTCGCCCGTAGTCGCCGGAGGCCGCATCTATTTCACGAGCGAAGAAGGCGAAGTCTACGTCATCAAATCGGGCACCGTGTTTGAATTGCTCGCAACAAACAAGATGGGCGAAATTTCCATGGCGAGTCCCGCCATTTCAGAGGGAGTACTCTTCTTCCGCACCCGCGGCAACGTCGTAGCGATCGCGGACGCGAAGTAGCCGCAACCGTTAGCGTAGTAGGTCGGACCGCCAGGTCCGACTGACCAATGAACTGTGCCTCAGCCGCAGCCGGACGAGCGTATGCAGCAAGGAACCACGAACGAAGTGAGTGGATCAGTCCGCCTCTGGCTCTTCGGACGAGCCTCCTTCAGCCAGCGGACCCGCGAAAGAGCTTATTAAACCATCTCACTGTCGTCGAACCGCAGCCGCATTTCATTCGTCGGCACAAAGCCCATAAATTCGTACAACGGCCGGCCGAACTCGCTCGCATGCCCGCCGTAATCGCAAATCGTCCATACCTTAGCGCGGCAAATCCCGGCCCGCCAGCACGCGATACGCCTGCTGATACTTCTCGCTTGTGCGCTGCGCCACGTCATCCGGCAGCGCCGGAGCCGGAGGCTGTTTGTTCCACTGAATTGACTCCAGATAATCGCGCACGTATTGCTTGTCGTACGACGGCTGCGCGCCCCCAGGCGCGTAGGTTTCCTGCGGCCAGAAGCGCGACGAATCGGGCGTCATCACTTCGTCCGCGAGAATCAGTTCGTCGCCCACAAACCCGAACTCGAACTTCGTATCCGCCATGATGATCCCGCGCGTCAACGCATAGACGGCGGCTTTGGAGTAGATCGCTAACGTCAGTCCACGCAGCCGCTCGGCAAGGGGACGCCCAATTGATGCGCAAACATCGTCGAACGAAATATTCTCGTCGTGCCCGCTCTGCGCCTTCGTCGCCGGCGTGAAGATCGGCTCCGGCAGCCGGTCCGATTCGCGGAGCCCCTCCGGCAGCGGGATCCCGCAGATCGCGCCCGTCCGCGTGTAATCCTTCCAGCCCGATCCCGAAATGTAGCCTCGCGCGACGCATTCGACGTCGATCATCTTCGCCTTGCGCACCACCATCGCGCGGCCCTGCAAATTAGGACCGAAGCGCGCAACATCAGTCGACAGCAGATGATTCGGAACCACCTCGCGCAGGAAGTCGAGCCAGAACAAAGTCATCTGCGCGAGCACGCGCCCCTTGTCCGGAATTCCGGATCCGAGGATGTAGTCAAACGCCGAAATGCGATCGCTCGCGACAAACAGCAGCGCGTTCTCCGCGGGTACATCGTAGATGTCGCGAACCTTGCCGCGAGCAAGCAGCGTGAGGCCGGGTACGGTCGATTCGATCAGGATAGGGTCGGACAAGTTCAAAGAATATCATTCTGCCCGATCGTCCTCGTGCCTTCCTACGCGACCGGCGCTGCCACCACTGAGCCGCGGCCGCAAGGGAGAAACTAAGACGGCCATTTACAGGGGAGTGATCATCGCGCTTTGCGCCATGGAAAGCTGATGGCAATAGCCGCTAGCGAACGCTTACCTTTCGGGGCGCGCACGGAGCGGCCCCGCAGGGGTCG
>JAYVTO010000324.1:0-9768 GCA_043788745.1 Acidobacteriaceae bacterium | reverse complement strand
CCCCGGCCGCAGGCACACCGGGATACTTCGGGTTGACGAGCACCATGGTGCAGATATCGACGCCGGGCAGTGGGACCGCGGATTACCGGCTGAAGGTACTCATCACCGGTTATCCGTATTCGGTGATTTCGCCGTACATCGCGGGGACGTACTACGGGCCGAATATCTCGGTGGTAGTGCCTCTCGGAAACGACTGACGGACTGTGTCTCGATGCCTAGTTCAATCTGGGCTTCCCGCTCGGTTTCCACCTGGCTTGCATTTGCGCATGGACAGACAACGGCGAAAGCCCGCACGCGGCTCGCGGGATCGTCCAGTTTTGTAACCAGAGACGATCAGGCGAGAGCGAGCGGGCTCAGAACGAGCCGGAAGAACCAGCTTACTTCTTCAAGCGGCGGCGGCCGATAGTACCGACTGCCAGCAGCCCAGCGCCGATCATGCCAATGGTGCCCGGCTCCGGAACGTTGCCGGAATTGCGTGTCGTGAGGCTGATGTTCTCCGAGAAGATGCCGGACTGCTTGCCGGAGCTGTCTACGAAGAGCGCTTTGAGGCTGGCCTGATTCGTACCGGTGAGCAAAGCGGTGCCGTGTGTGACTCCAACGCGAAAGCTCCAGGAGTTGCTATTGTTCGAGACCGCCGCGCCGAGGCCGTTGCTTTGTTCGCAGAAGAAGCCCGAGCCAGCTCCATTGCAGGCGCCTGCGCTGACGCCGCCGTCGATCGGGGTAACCCATGAGGAACCACCGGGAGCGGAGGCAGGCGCTGAAAGAAGCTGCAAGGAGACATAGCTGCTCGAGATGATCTTGGGAGCAACTGCGTTGATGTAGGCACCGGAGCCGTTATAGCTGGTGGTGTTGATATTGACGAAGACGTCGTACGTGTCAATGACTGCGCCAATCGAGACGGTGCTGTAAGACAAGCTGTAGATCGAGTTAAAGCAACTGCCGCAGCTGGGTCCGATGGTGCCTGCGAAGGCGGTCATGGCCGAGAAAGCAACAAGTGGGAGGAGGGAGAGTAGTGAGGTTCGCTTCATGTCGGCTATCTTGGCCGACAAGTTTGTACGATCAACTGGACGAGAGATCTATTTCGAGGTTCTAGAAGCACTACGGGCAACGGGATATGCGAGAGTGGAGCGGCTGTCGTTCCCACGCAGCAATAAGGCAGTTGGGCGAGGGAGTGATCTGCGTAAGTAATTGTATTTAAGTATCCTGGGGATCAAGAAATGCGTTGGTACTTAGGTTGCAGAAGGTACTATCTGTTGCTTCGCAGTCGGAGGACACCGGACTCCCCGGACCCAAAAAACTACTCGCGGCTGAAACGCGCCGGACTGCCGCAAGACCGGTTTAGGGGAGTGTCGGCCAGTTGATGTCGATGGGTTTGCGAGAAATGTAGTCGAGGAACATGCCGCCTTCGACCTGGGCGTTGAACGCTGGATTTAGTGTGGCTCCGGCGTTGATGGCTTTTCCGGCGGGGCGCATTCCTATGAGGATGGCTCCGTGTTGTTCCCGGAAGGCGTGGGCGAGTGGGCCGAAAACGAGAGACTTACCTTCGGGGACTTGGATGCTGCGGAGATCCTGGCCTTCGGCGGCCAAGAGGCTTTCGAAGACTTGCGTGATTCCAGGGTTGTGGATTTCGCGGACGATCATGGGGACATCGACGGCTTTGATGCAGACGACGCGGTTGCGGTCGACGCGCTCGATGTCAACTTCTTTGCCGGGGTCGTTGGCTCTGACGACAATGGCCGCCGTTGCGTTGAGTTCCTTGACGGCGAGGGCGATGGAGATACTTTCGTAGTCGGTGCTGGCGTGGATGATGACTTTGCTTGCGGTGGAGATGCAGGCGCGGGTCATCACGTCTTCGCTGGTGAGTTCGCCACGGACGAAGTCGATGAATTCGGGGAACGGGTTACGCTCCGTGATGGCGGAGCAGAGCACGATCTCGGTGCCGGAGGATTGCTCGTCGGCGATCAGGTGCCTGATGAGGGCGGCGGTTTCGGCGCCGCGATTTCCAAAGATGACGATGTGATTTTTCATGTCGAATGTGCTGAGGCCTTTCTCCCGGCGGCGGATTGTCTCGGCGATGGCGGTGAAGAGATGGCCGAGAGCAACGGCGGCGGTTCCGACGCCTCCAATGGCGATGGCTCCGGCAGTGAGCCGGCCGATTCCGCTGACGGGTACGATGTCGCCGTAGCCGACGGTGGTTAGCGTGACGAGGAAGTAATAGGTGTAGTTCGCGAGCGAGCGAATGGGGTTCGATGCGGGTTCGGCGAGTCGCATCATCAGGAAGCCGCCGGCGTAGAGGAATCCAATGAGGAGGCAGATGGTAAGCCAGGGGGCGCGGCTCCACCAGCGGAGGAGTTTGCGGCGGATGAGTTGGAAGATCGTGATGCGGTCCTCGGGAGGGAGTCTAGCAAAGATGGGTGGGGCGGGGAGACGGTTTCCGCTCCCGAACGGGGGCCCTTCAGGCCCTACTCCAGAAACGACCGTAGGTTGTTGACTTTTTGTGTAACGGATCGGCGAGACCACTTACTACGATCGACTTCATCGGGCTACGCGCGACGTTACGGTCGCGCCTCGGGCTACGCGCGACGTTACGGTCGCGCCTCGGGCTACGGGTGACGTTACGGTCGCGCCTCGGGCTACGGGTGACGTTACGGTCGCGCCTCGGGCTACGCGCGACGTTACGGTCGCGCCTCGGGCCACGCGCGACGTTACGGTCGCGCCTCGGGCTACGCGCGACGTTACGGTCGAGCCTCGGGCTACGGGTGACGTTACGGTCGCGCCTCGGGCTACAGGGATGCTTATAGGCGATCTTCATTGCGAAACGCACCAAATCCGAGCTGCGACCAAGATTCAACAACTGTCGCCGTCGCCGCTGGAAAGTAAGCGGATCTCCCGACAGCGCCCGATATAACACCGCGTGCTGCCAGGGCGCGGGTCCTTCTTGATGCCGACCCTTGACAGTGCGTTAAATGAATGCCGTCGTCTTCACGCCCGAAATGTCGAATCGCTTTCGGCAGCGCATATTCTTGCAGTTCGCCTTGTCGTCCACCAGCACCATGTAACTCAGGAACTTCGCAAACTTCGCTCGATCCCGCTCATCCGCGTGACCCGGCAAGCGCTCGAGTTTCTTCCGCACGATCCACTTCAAATCATAGGCGTCCGCCGTGCGGCAGAACGGGCAATTCAGCGTGATCGGCTTCGTTGTTTCGGACTCGCGATAAAACTGACGCTCTTCCATTTAGCGGCCAACTCCCGCGAACATCGCCTGCGAAACGCGCATCAGACTGGCATCGAGCCGCAGCGCAAAATCGTCGACGTCGCTCTTCGAAATATTCAGCGGCGGCGTCACGCGGACGCAATTGCCATACGTGCCGCCCTTGCCTACCAGCAGTCCGTTGTCGCGCGCGGCCTCGAGCACGGCGTTCGTCGCCTGCGCCGCCGGAGCCTTCGTCGCGCGATCTTCCACCAGCTCGATCGTCTGCATCAGCCCCATGCCGCGTACGTCGCCAATCAGCGGGAACTTCGCCTTCATGTCTTCGAGCTTGCCGCGCAGATACGCACCAACTTCCGCCGCGTTGATCGCGAGGTTATTCTCATCGATAAAATCAATGACAGCCTTCGCCGCCGTGGTCGTCACCGGACTCCCGCCGAAGGTTGAGATCGTGACGCCGCGCAAGCCATCCGCAATTTCCGGGCGCGCAACCGTCAGGCCGATAGGCATTCCATTGCCAAGCGTCTTCGCGGCCGTGATGATGTCCGGAGTTACGCCCCACTGCTCGATGCCGAACCACTTTCCGCCGGTGCGGCCCCAACCCGTCTGCACTTCGTCGCTGATGAACAAGCCGCCAGCCTTACGAACGATGCCCGCGACGATTTCAAAGTATTCCTTCGGCGGCGTGATGAAGCCGCCGACACCCTGAATCGGTTCCGCAATGAACGCGGCCACGCGGCCCGACGTCGCCGTCCGAACCAACTCTTCCATGTCGCGCGCGCACTGCACGTTGCATGTCGGATACGTCAATCCAAACGGGCAGCGATAACAATACGCGTTGTGCGCGTGCACGAATCCCGAAGGCGCCGCGCCGCCCAGACGCCACGTGGCCTGCCCGGTTGCAGCCATCGTCAACGCCGAACGCCCGTGATAGCTGTGGCGCAACGCGATAATTTCATGCGAGCCCGTGTAACAGCGCGCCGTAAGGATCGCCGCTTCGTTCGCCTCGGTGCCGCTATTCGTGAAAAACGATTTCGTCAGCGCGCCACCCGGCGTAATGCTGGCGACCTTTTTTGCGAGCTCCAGTTGCGGCTCCGTCACGAACACGGTCGAGACATGCTGCAGTTTGTCGAGTTGCGCGTGTACCTTCGCCGTCACCTGTTCGTTCGAGTGGCCGACGCCGACGGTAACGATGCCGCCAAAGAAATCGAGGTACTTGTTGCCGTCAATATCGAAGACGAACTGATCCTTCGCGCTGGTAACCACCAGCGGTTCGGAATAATAGTTAAAGATCGCGGGGAAGAGGAATTCCTTCTGCGCGAGCAAAATCTCTTGCTTGTTCATGCTGCTCTCCCTAGTTCCGTTGTAACGGGGCTATCTCGGCGCGAACCGGAAATTGCTAATCGCAATCTCATCGCTTCCCTGGACCAGAAAACCAAACTTACCATCCGTGAAGTTGCGCCCGCTTTGATTCCACGAATCCAATACAACCCACTGATCCCCGCTTCGTATCTTATGTACTAAACGATCCGGCGTGATCTCGATTTGCATTGTAAACTCATTTTGCTTCTCGGAGTCGTGCGGCGTCTTCGCCCGCTCGTTGTTGCGACCGGCAACTACGTCCTTCGCGAAGAAATTTTTCTTGTCCATTTCGAACTGGGCGTAGTTCTTGCCGTCCACGTAGTCGACGAACCAGCGCACGCGTCCACCGCGGAATACGCCGCCGCCCTTCAACAACTGCACCGTGAACGTAACAACTCCCTTCACCGGCGAGATCTTGTAGAGCACAAAGCCGCCGCCGCGCCGCGTATAGACATCGCCGTCCTTGGACCACGCCGCCGAGTCTTCCCAATCCGCCATCCCGCCCGGCCGCGCGACGGATTCTTGTTTCGCCGCCGTCACGCGCGACTGCGTGAGATCGAGATTCCGCGTCTCGCTGGCCGCCACCTGCACGCTCACCGTTCGATCCGCATAGTTTGCTGACTTCGCAGTAAACACGTAGGCACCCGGCGGCAGATCAACCTGATTCCCCCGGACTTCGTGGGTCTGATTGTCTTCCGCCTTTCGCCACGTCACCGCCGCCTCCGCCGGATTGCGAAGGATCCGCAACGTGCCTGCCCCGGACGCCAAGGTCACATCGGCGCCCGCCAGCGTAATCGTATCACCCGCGCGGAACGGCCTTGTGATGCGCCTGGTCGCGAATTGCTCGCGGCGCAACTCGATGGTGTGTTCGCCCGGCACGATACCGCTGAACGAGAATGTTCCGTCGGCGCCCACTGTTCCGAGGTTGCGCTGATCGAGAAATACCTGCGTTCCCGGCGAAGCACCGCGAAGTTGCAGCGCGCCGACTTGCGGCTGAGGCTTCAACTTAAATTCAACGCGAGTTTCCTCGCCCTTCTTGATCGTTGCCATCTGCGCGGGCTCGCTCTGGAACCCGTCTTTCGAAACTCGAACGCTGACATTGCCCAGCGTCTGCACGCGTACCTGTCCGCGCACTGTCTTGCGGGCGTATGGCCTTTCGTTGAGATACACCGTTGCGCCATCTTCGCCCGCCGCCACAATCAACGTCCCCACGTTTTGATCGGTCTTGAAGAACGCCGTGAGAATCGGCGCAGCGCCGAAGCTCTCGCGCAGAGTCTTCTGGTCCTTGCCTTCACCGATCACGAACTCCTGCACGCCAGGCGCGAATCCCTGGAGGTCCACGCCGCCTGGAGAAACGTCGCCCTGCGCCTGCCCGTTTAGCGCCAGCTTCCACGGGCCCGCATTGCTCACGACCTTCGCCCGGCTGCCGAAGCTCGAAACAATGACGCCCACCAGGTTCTTCGTTTGTATCGGACTGGTAAGCACCGGCGCTTTGCCCGGCGCAACTTCAAACTGGAAAGTCGCCTCCGTATTCCTGCCTGTCAGCCTTACCGTATGCGAACCTGGCGTCACCTTGTCGAGAACAAACTGGCCTTCCTGCAAATCGGCGGGCGGATTGTCGTCGAGCGTAATCTTGCCCGCATCCAAATCGGTAAGCAATCGCATCGTCTGCGAAAGCGGTTCCAGGTTCAAGTTGACGCTGATAGGCGCACCTGCTGCGACCGTCACGCCGGATGCCGCAGGTTCGAAGCCCTCGAGCATCGCCGTGACTTGATAGTTTCCAGGCGCAAGCGCGACCTTGCAATTCGACGTGCAGCGGACCTCATTATTAATGCCAATTGATGCGCCGGGTGGATTGCTCGTGATCTCCACTTGCACGTCGGTTGTCACCGGCACCGGAGGCGCTGTGTTGCGATTGCGCGCCAACTGCACCAGGGCCACAATCGCGGCGATCGAAAGCACGGAGCCCGCAAGTCCGCCGATCCACAGCGCGCGCTTCCAATTTAGCGGAGCCTTGGCACCCTTCGGAACGGCCGGTTGCGGCGTTAGATTCGGCGGCGGTCCAGTTGGAACGCCACCTGGTGCTGCGGGCGCGGCATACGGCGGCGTGGACTGCGGCGCTTGTCCGGGCGGGGGCCCACTCTGGCCCTTCGCGAAATCGGGCGGTGCGGCTGCCAACGGACGCAGCATCGCCTCGGTGAGGGCGGTCTGATCCGGCGAAGGAAACGCCGGTGGCGGTCCGGATCCGCCCGGCTTCACACTTGGTTGCGGCGGCGGAGCCATTGTCGGTGGCATCGGCGGCGGTCCACCGAAAGCAGGAGTCGCCGGATTCGCTGGCAGCGGTGGCGCGGCGAAAGGACCCGTCGTGCCGAGGCCCTCCTTCAGCTTCATCCCATGATTCACAAGATGCTGCTTGATGTCCGCGACAGCTAACTGAATCTCAAAATCACCGGTATTCGCTTTCGAAATCTCATCGAGTCGAAAGTAGAGTGGCTTCAGATCGGCTAGTTCGCGAACGCGGTTCACCTGCTCATCGAGACGCTTCAGCTCATCCAGCGGATTCGCAGCCATATTGTCCCCACCCATGAGACTCCCTTATCTTATAAGAACGCTTGACGCTGTAGTAAGAACGCTTGACGCTGTAGACATCGGGGTTCCGTGGTGTCCAGTCTCGATTTCCGTCGGCAAAGCCGCTTTGAGTTAAGATTGTGCGGGTTGTCCCGCGTTTCCTGCCGTTGCTAAATTCTTCACCGCGCCATACACGGTTGATATGATCGTCGCACTTGATGGAACCCCGCTCACTGTGCCCACCGGGGGCGTCGCACGCTACACTGCGGAGATTGCGCGCGCTTTGTCGGCAAGGTTTCCTGCCGACGCCTATTGGCTACTCTCCGATCAGGCTTTCGAAACTCCACTTGGCGCGCCGAAGAACTTGAAGCGCGGCCCAGGACCGCAATCCGCCCCGGAACGCAAGTGGTGGCTGTGGGGTCTCCCGCGCGCGCTCGCCCGTTGCCAGGCCAGCGTCTTCCTCGGGACAGATTTCTCGGTGCCCTATTTGCCATTATGCGCAAGCGTCCTGATGCTGCACGATCTTTCGCCGTGGCGCGAGGAAGGGTGGCACTCGAACGCAAATCGTGTCCGCCGCCGGACTCCATTGCTGCTTCGCTCCGGCCTCGCGACCATGGTCATGACGCCGACGAATGCCATTCGCGCGGAAGCCATCGGTCGCTTCCGCTTGGCGCCGGATCGCGTCGTCGCCGTGCCCCTGGCTGCGTCCACACATTTCCGGAGAGTCTCCAGTTCCCCGCCCGCGCGTCCGTACTTCCTTTACACCGGCACCTTGGAGCCCCGCAAGAACATCCGCATCCTCGTTGACGCTTGGCGCGAAGTTCGTCGCGAGGCGGACATCGATCTTGTGATTGCCGGTCGAGCTCGCGAAGACTTCGGTGGAGTCGCGCCGCAACCCGGTCTTCAGATGCTCGGCGCAGTCGCAGAGGCCGACATGCCCGCTCTCTACTCGAACGCAAGCGCATTTCTCTTCCCGTCATTCTATGAAGGCTTCGGATTGCCGCCACTCGAGGCCATGCAGTGCGGCACTCCCGTGATCACTTCGAATGACCCGGCGCTCGTCGAAGTGACGGGTGACGCCGCCATTCACGTGGAGGCTCGAAATCCCAAGGATTGGGCTGGAGCCATGCGATCGCTTCTGCATCTGGACACCGCGGCCGCCCGCGCGGCTGCCGGCTTGAAGCGCGCGGCGGCTTTTTCCTGGCACAATACAGCGGTGCAGACCCACGAGATTCTCGAAGAGGCGCAACGGAGATTCCGGCGGCGATGAGCGACCTCTTGGGGCCTCCCGCTGCTCTCTTTCTTTCTCCCGAAGCGCCGTATCCGGTTACCGGCGGCGGGTCCATTCGCTCTGCATCGCTTCTTGAATGGATGACACGGCACTACAAGGTGGACCTCGTCACATTCGCCTCGGTCGACGCGCCTGGCGTCCGTGAAGTCATCGAACTTCCGCTTCCGCCAAATGCCCGGCATCTTCCCGCCCGCGTGCTCCGTAATCTCTCCCGCCAAGTGCGCGGAGTCCCGCCGTTGGTCGATCGCTTCGGCGGCTTCGAGGAACACCTGCGCGCGCGAATCGGCGGCAGGCGTTACGCGCTTGGCGTCATCGAGCATTTCTGGTGCGCACCGTACGTCGAGATCCTCCGGCCATTCTGCGACCGCATTATTCTCGACTTGCACAACATCGAATCGGAGCTGCACGCGACAGGCGCGACTGCCGCCACGTGGCCCGTCTCTCTCGTGCAACGGCGATTTTCTACCCTGTATCGCACCATGGAGCGCAAGTGGCTGCCGGCCTTCGACGCCGTGCTCGTGACTTCGACCGAAGATCAGGTTCGCGCCCAGGCGATGGGCGCGGCTCGTACCGTCGTCTACCCGAACGCGCTCCGGCTTGTGCCGAAACCGGTGGCGGTGGAAGAGAATCGGATCGTCTTCTCGGGAAATCTTGAGTATCATCCCAACCAGAGCGCTGTGCGCTGGTTCCATCGGTTCGTTTGGCCGCATCTCCGGGACGACGCGCATCCAGGACTGGAGTGGTGGCTCGTGGGCAAGAATCCAGCGCCCGCCCGCGCCATTGTTTGCTCCAACCCCACCCGTATTCACTTCACAGGCCCGGTCGACGATGCGCTTGCGAATCTGGCGCAGGCCAAGGTCTGTGTGGTCCCCGTTATTGAGGGAAGCGGTACAAGATTCAAGATCCTCGAAGCATGGGCCGCCGGACGCGCCGTAGTGTCTACGACCCTTGGCGCCGAAGGCTTAGGCGCGCAAGACGGCGTTGAGATCGCGATCGCCGACGACCCTAGGGCGATGGCCAACGCCGTTTCCAACCTGCTCGACAACGAAGGATTACGTCGTGCCATGGGCAATGCCGGACGCACACGGTACGAGCAGCATTTCACCTGGGAAAAGGCCTGGAACCAGCTCGACGGTTTTTTGTGAAAGTAACTCCCGGCCTATTCAGCACGGTAGCGGTGAGCCGCCGATCTACTCGCTGCGGACTAGTTCTCTGACCGCGTGATTCGGATCGAAACGGATCCCCGCCATAACCGGCGGGGCTATTACCCAGGGCTTTAGCCCTGGGGATGTTTTTGTGTGCCGAGCATGTTCGACAGCTTGAAGGTGAAAGTTCCCTT
>JAYVTO010000323.1:0-4417 GCA_043788745.1 Acidobacteriaceae bacterium | reverse complement strand
TGCCCGCATGCGCCGCCAATAATCCAGCGTCGTCACCGGGATGCGCTGTCGTTGGCAAAACTCCCGCCGCGTCAGTCCGCTGCTCTCAAAGTCCTCAATTTCCGCCGGATCTCTTCCGCGCTTCGCCGCTTGCCCATGCCGCCATCTTCGGCCAACTTCTTCGCCTGTTCAAGATGGGTTCGCTTGACGCTTACGTCGGACAGGCAAAAACGTCGGAGTCCTTCGGTATCGCGAGGGCGACGGTCATGGTTCGCTAGCGAATTCATTGGAAAAAGAGGAAATTCTTTTTCACTGTGAACATGGGGCGGATCTGCCGGTATGTCAAAGCCGGACGAGCATCTTGCCCGTATTTGCGCCGTTCAGCAACGCGATGAATGCCTTCGGCGTGCTCTCGAAGCCATCCATGAACGACTCGCGATACTTCAGCTTGCCTTCTTTGATCCAGGTCGCCATCGCCTTGATGCCTTCACCAAATCGCGGCGCGTAGTCGCTGACCAGGAAGCCCTGCACTTTCGCGCGGTAGACGATCAGCGCACCGAGTAGGCGCGGCCCGAGTTCGGCCTTCGTGTTGTTGTATTGCGAAATCTGGCCGCAAATGGAGATGCGCGCGCCGACGTTCAGATTGCTGAAGACGGCATCGGTAATCGCTCCGCCGACGTTGTCGAAGTAGACGTCGATGCCTTTGGGGCAGAGTTCCCTCAGCTTGGCGGCGTAGTTGTCGGTGGTCTTGTAATTGAACGCGCCGTCGAAGCCGAGTTCTTCGGTGACGTACTTGATCTTGTCGTCTTCGCCCGCGATGCCGACGACGTGGCAGCCGAGAATCTTGGCGATCTGGCCGACAAGCGCTCCGACGGCTCCGGCTGCGCCCGAGACGACGACGGTTTCGCCGGCTTTCGGATTGCAAATGTCGATAAGGCCGAAATACGACGTAAGGCCAGGCATTCCGAGTACCCCTAGATAGGCGGAGGCCGGTGCTAGCGATGTATCCACCTTCCGCAGGTTGCTGCCGTCGGAAATGACGTACTCCTGCCAACCGGAGTAGCAATCCACCGTATCGCCGACCGCGAACTTCGGATTCTTCGATTCGACCACTTCGAGCATCGCGCCGCCCACCATGGTCTCGCCGATCTCAACCGGCTTCGCGTAGGACTTCATGCCGCTAATGCGGCCGCGCATGTAGGGGTCGACGGTCAGGAACTTGGCTTTCGCGAGCACCTGCCCGTCGGCGAGAGCGGGCAAAGGCGTTTCGACGAGAGCGAAGTCTGATTCCTTCGGCATGCCGACGGGGCGTGCGGCGAGGGTCCACTGGCGGTTGTTGGGCATCGAGTCTTATCGTATCAGCAGCACGCGACGAAGGAGATTGGGGGCGGGCCTCGCTCGCTCCGCGGGAAATCCAGATAAACTGGACACCTATGCCTGAAAACAACCCGCCGCAAAGCGCCTCGAACCACGCGATGTTCGATCCGCCATTCCATTACGTGCTGATGCCGGTGCTGCTGATCCTCCTGATCAATAGCATTTGGACTCTGATCACGGCGTTTAGCCTGGGCTCGGCGATGGGTCTGTTGACCGTCATCGCGATTCTGCTCGCCGGATTCAAAGCGCGAATCTATGCGCTGAAGGTGCAGGATCGCCTGATTCGCCTCGAAGAACAATTACGGCTGCACCGTGTTCTGCCGGAAGCGATGAGGTCGAAGATTGACAGTCTCACTGAGGATCAGCTGGTGGGCTTGCGCTTCGCATCGGAGAGCGAATTGCCGGGTCTTGTTGAGAAGACATTGGCCAATGGCTGGAAGCGCAAGGAGATCAAGCAGGCAATCAAGAACTGGCGCCCTGATTATTTCCGCGTCTGATCACAGAGACTCGCTACGCAAGCCTGCTGGTGGACACTATGAAGCTCTCTGAGATCGCCGGCAGGCTGGGTTGCCTGTTGGAGGGCGACGACCGCGAGATCACCGGCGTTGCCCCGCTCGAACGGGCAACGGCCTCCGAGGTGACGTTTCTCGCGAACCCGAAGTACGCGCACAAAGTGAAGAACAGCCACGCCGGTGCGATTCTTGCGACGCAGGCGGTTGCTGGAATCGCGACGCTCGTGTCGGCGAATCCTTATCTGGATTTCGCGCGCGCGTTGGAGTTCTTCTACCAACCACCGCGGCCCGCCGCTGGAATTCATCCGCTGGCTTCCATCGCGGCGACCGCCGAGATCGGCGAAGGCGCTTCGATTGGGCCATTCGCGGTGGTCGGTGAACGCGTCAAAATCGGTGCGCGCTGCACGGTGCATCCGCATGTCGTGATCTACGAAGGTGCAGAGATTGGCGACGATTTCCTTGCCCATTCGCATGTGAGCGTTCGCGAATTCTGCCGGATCGGCAATCGCGTAATTCTGCAAAACAGCGTCGTCGTTGGTGGCGATGGTTATGGGTTCGCCAAGCGCGTGGACGGCTCCCATTACAAAATCGTGCAGTCCGGCGTGACGGTCCTCGAAGACGATGTCGAAGTGCAAGCGCTGACCAACCTCGATCGCGCGACCATGGGCGAAACGCGAGTGAAGCGCGGGGCGAAGATCGATAGCCTGGTGCAGATTGGCCATGCCTGCGTCGTTGGCGAGGACAATATCATCTGCTCGCAAACTGGCCTTGCCGGGTCGAGCATTTTGGGCAAGAGCGTCCTTCTGGCTGGCCAGGTCGGCGTTTCCGGCCATCTCACGATCCACGATAACGCCGTGATCTACGCCCAGAGCGGGATCGGCGGCGACGTCGCGGCCGGAGCAATGATGAGCGGCTCTCCGGCATTCGATGCTCGCGAATGGCTGCGCGCGATCACGGCATTCCAAAAGTTGGCCGAGATGCAGAAGACCATACGACAATTGGAAAAGCGCGTGGCCGGAATGGAAGGCTCGCCGCGCGGCGCCAAAGAATGAGCGAAACTCCCGACGTGTCGAAGACCAACGCGAGCCGCGACGAAAGCGATCCGCTACGCAGGCCGCTCGCCTATCAGAACGAGACCTTTCTCGAAACGCCGGACGCCCGTCCGCTGCGAATTCTCTCGGAATACCTCGAACCGCTATCGCACTTCCGGAATCAGATGGTTCGCGACACGGTCGTGTTTTTCGGGTCCGCGCGGATTCTTGAAATGGGGCTACTCGGCCGCTACTATCGCGAAGCGCGCGAGCTTGCTCGTCTCGTAACGGAGTGGAGCGAGAATCTCACCAACTCCACGCGGCGCTTTGTCGTCTGCACGGGCGGCGGTCCGGGAATCATGGAGGCAGCCAACCGCGGCGCGCAGGATGCCGGCGGAAAAACGATTGGCCTCAACATCGGTCTGCCCTTCGAACAGCGGCCGAACCCCTTCATCACCCCGGAGCTTTCTTTCGAGTTTCACTACTTCTTCCTGCGCAAGTTCTGGTTCGCATACCTCGCGAAGGCCTTGGTCGTTTTTCCCGGGGGCTTCGGAACTCTTGACGAGCTTTTCGAGATACTCACGTTAATCCAGACGCAGAAACTCGACAAGAAGATGGTGATTTTGCTCTACGGCACCAGCTATTGGAAAGAGATCATCAACTTCGAAGCGTTAGCTCGCTACGGCATGATCTCGCCGTTCGACATGGAGTTGTTTCAGTTCGTGGACGATCCGAAGACCGCGCTGGGGCTGTTACAAGAGGGCTTGACGCGCTACTACTTGGAGCCGGACCGTGAATTGCCGTCGATTTCGAAGTCCCGAGTCTAACTAGAGAGAGGTTTCGTTCGCGTGCGTCAACCCATCCAGGCCATCCTGAAATGGTTCGGCAGGACCGGCATTGTTTTTGCCGTCGCCGTGCTGTTGTGGGCGTTGCTCGGCGTCTTTCAACCCGGCAGCGCCACGTTGCTGCTGGTACAGATCATCGCGATCTCGACTGGATTGTGGCTCGGCATGCGCGCTGTGCGCGCCGTGACGCGGCGCGCAATCTGGAGCCTGCGGAATCGCCTTCTCGTCGCGTACCTCTTCATTGCGGTAGTCCCCGTTCTGCTGATCGCTACGCTCTTTGTCGCATCCGCATGGGCGCTCGCAAGCCAGGTAGCTGTGTACCTGGTCACCTCCGAACTCGAACGGCGAGTAGAGTCCTTGCGCTCCGCGACGGCAAGCGTCGAGCAAACCGAGCCGCCCGCGCGAGTTGGCGTCATGCGCCGGATGGCCGAGCTCTTTTACAAGGAACATTTCCCGGGGATTCGGTTGATGTTGATTCAGAACTCGGTTGTCACCCTGTATCCAGAGGGTGCGCAGTTCGCCGCGCCTCCCGTATTGAAAGAGGCAAGCGGAGTCGTGGAGTTCAACGACGACCTGTATCTCTGGTCGCACCGGCTGATTCAGGGCGGCAGCGTCACGGCGCTCGTGCCGCTCACTTCCGAATACCTGATGTCACTCGTGCCGCGACTCGGCA
>JAYVTO010000322.1:0-30260 GCA_043788745.1 Acidobacteriaceae bacterium | reverse complement strand
CTACGCGCGACCTTACGGTCGCGCCTCGGGCGCGCTGCGGAAGCCCCGCACAATATTCAACGGCTCCGCCTCATCCGCTCGCCGCAGCTGAAACGGCATGCTCTTCACCACACCCAAAACGAACGCCGACAATTTATTCTGATTCTTCGCCGCGTCTCGCGCGATGGAGCGCGCAAACGGCTGATCGCGATAGTCGATGACGCGGCCCAAGCCGTACGCCAGGAGATTCTCGGTAAACGTACCGAGATAGGCGTCCGAATGATTGAGCAATGCCTGCCGCAAACTCGCTGGACTGTCCAGCTTCGCGCCATCGTACATGACCCCGGACGGATCGATGCGGAAGCCACTGTCGTTCGTGCGCCATACGCCGACCCCGTTGTAGTTCTCGAGAGCAAATCCGATCGGGTCCATCAGCTTATGGCAGCCGGCACAGTTCGGATTAACGCGATGCTCTTCCAGGCGTTCGCGCACGGACTTTGGCTTGGCCGCCACGTCCGGCGCTTCTTTCAACGCCGGAACGTTGGGAGGAGGGGGTGGCGGCGGAGTGCCCAACAAAACCTCCAACACGTACTTGCCGCGCAGTACCGGCGAGGTACGATTCGCCGCCGACGTCAGCATGAGAATGCCGCTATGGCCCAGAAGCCCAAACCGATTCGCATCCGTCAGCGTCACGCGCCGGAAGCGGTCTCCCAAAATGTTTGGTATCCCGTAGTGCTTCGCCAGCCGTTCGTTGACGAACGTGTAGTTCGCCGTCAGTACATCGAGAACGCTGCGATCCTCGCTTACGACGCTGTCGAAGAGCATTTCCGTCTCGCGCCGCATCGCCTGCGACAGCGTCTTGTCGAAATCCGGAAAGGCGAACAGATCGGGATTCGCGTGGCGTAGGTTCTGCAAGCGCAGCCATTGGCTTGCGAAGTTTGCCGTTAGTGCCTGCGCGCGAGCATCGGTCAGCATGCGATGCACTTGTTGCTCCAGCACCGCCGGCTCGCGCAGCCTTCCTTGCGAAGCGAGCCCGATCAGCACGTCGTCCGGAGCGCTGCTCCAAAGGAAATACGACATGCGTGACGCCAGCTCCAAATCGGAAATTCGGAAGTTCGCGCCCGCAGCCACATTCGCTGGAATTCGCTCGAAGCGGAACAGGAACTCCGGACTCGCCAGAATCGCTTGGATCGCCGTGCGGATCCCCGTCTCAAAATTCGCCTTGTTCCGCCCCGCTTGATAGAAGTTGAGGAGGCCCTCAAGATCGGTCGGCGTCACAGGCCTACGGTAGGCCTGCCGGACGAGCCGCGAGAGAATACTCTTCGCGCACGGAATCTCATCCGCGCCCGCCGCTGGACGGCAGGTGAAGATCTTGCGGCGGCTCGGCGTTTCCGATATTCCGGCCACTTTCGTTGGTCCCGTCAAGCTCAACTCGTGCAAGTGCGGCAACGTAGTCATGCCCGGCACGGTGCCGACGCTGACATCCACCAGCGTCTGTTCGACCATCCGGTATTCGTCTTCTATCGGCCCATCGAATTTGCGGGGGAACGATGCGGAGATCCGTTGCGGACCCGCGGCAATGCGAATGGGCGGCGTCTTGATTCCGTCCGTCGACAGCTTCATCCCCGGATCGATGTCGAGCAGGGCCACGCGCTCGCCATTTACCGCGACCTCGATTTGCTGGCCTTTGCCTTGGTTCAATCCAAACAGCGGACCCGTGGGCGAATAGTAGAAACCAAGCTTGGCGACGTATTCGCCGTCCGCCGGAAACGTATGCACCACGGCCATCCCGCCGCGCGTGCCAAACGGAGTGCCTTCGACGTGCCGCACCTGCGACAGAACGCGCGGAATCGAATACGTCGTTGTATGCGGCAGCGCTTCCGCATCGCCCACCGCCTGACGGCTCACTTTGCCCGCCGCGCGAATCAGGCCGTCCATCCATGCCGGCGACACAGTCAGCACGTCCGACATATTATCGAACCCGCGGCTCATGTCGTCGGTTGGCAACAGCGCCGAGGCGTCGATCGTCAGGCCCAACAAGTCGCGAACCGAATTTGCATACTCAGTCCGATTCAACCGATGCAGCGCCGGACGCCCCGGATTCGGGCGCGCGGCGGCCGCTTGATCGAGACTCGTCTCCATGTATGTTGAGAATGCTTTCGCAGCCGCCGCATTGGGCCGAGGCATCCCGGGCGGAGGCATCATACCCGCGCGCAGGATGTGCAGGGCTTTCTCGGCCAACTCCGGTTGTTGTTCGACGTGCGCAAAGTCGAGCTTCGTCAGCGCAACGCCACCGGATTGCAGTTTCTCGTTATGGCAGCCGAAGCAATACTGTTTGGCGTGTGCCGTGGCTGCCGCGCCGGTCTGCGCCGGCGTGGACACGGCCACCGCCAACAACAACGCGAAAGCACCGTAGCTGGCTCTGTTGAACAATCGATAACCTCGAGATGCAACGTGGATAGCCGAGGCGATCCGGTCGAAAACCCGCTCAGGGACACAATGCGCTGAATCGCAGGGCTTTCGAGAAGGATATTAGCCCCAGCGGAGGGAGTCAAGGCCATGTCAGGCCATGTCAGGAGAGCTGTGGCGAACGCGGCCCGGTTGTTCCGTCGAATGCGCGGTGCTATGCTGCCACGAAAGCTGGTCGCAAGCAAAAGAGAGAGCGAGTAGATCCACAATGCGTTTTTTGACCACGTCCGCCTGCCTTCTCGCGCTGTGCCTGCATGCGCGCGCGCAATCGCCTTCCTCGAACGATTTTGAAATGATGACGTGGGCGGAGGTGAAGAAGGCCATTCACGAATTGGGCAAAACCACGGCTCTGGTGTACAACGGCGGCACCGAACACCGCGGACCGCAGAACGTCAATGGCGGCCACACGCTAATGGGCAAGGCAACCGTGCTCGCCATCGCCGAGAAGCTGGGCAACGCCATCGCCGCGCCGGTGATGCCGTTCTCCGTAAATCGTGCGAGCGCCGATCTGCCGGGCACCATCGGCCTCAGCGGACCCACGTTCGCGATCCTCAATCAAGAGGTCGCCGAGCAATTGATTGTTCTCGGCTTCAAGAACGTCATCCTGATGGGCGATCACGGCGGCGGGCAGAAAGAGCTCGGCGAAGTCGCGAAGAAGCTCGACGAGAGGTACGCGCCGCAGGGGATTCACGTGTTCTATTGCGACGAAGTGTACTCGAAGGCGAACGGTGATTTTGACAAGTGGCTTGCGGCGAACGATTATCCGCTGAGTTCGCACGCTGGCATTCCGGACACGTCGGAGATGCTGTATCTCGGAGGCGACAAGGGCTGGGTCCGAAAAGAACTGATCGCGACCGCGCTCGGCGATCCGGTGCGCAAGCCTGGCGAGCCGCGCGACGCGAATGCCAAGCGCATCAACAACGGCATCAGCGGAGATGGGCGTCCGTCGACAGCGGCACTCGGCAAGCGCATCTTTGAATTGAAGGTGGAGTACGCGGTCCGGCAGATCAAGGGGTTTCTGGCGGCGGCCGCCCAGCAGTAGTCATTTTGCGAGGCTGAGGTTCTAAATGGGCGGAGTCACGTCGGATGTGATTCGTGTAATCCGCACACAGCGTTCGCGGTTCTTTGCATGGGTGTAAGATACCGGCGCATTTTTTGAGCCCTGCTCTTAGCGCGTTTGAAACGCTGGTTAATTATTCGAATCCAACGTTACCTCGTCATGGAACATCGATGGCACGCTCATTTGTCTTTGAGCCTGAGGCGGTTCGCAGCAGGCAACCAATATTGGTCGAAGCTTCGCCCTAACTCAACTCGCGAGCCGGCTTTCCTCACCCACCGGACCACGCGACCCTACCACTTGGCGAACTCGTCGATAGCGGCAGATCGCCATTGCGCAACCATTCTTCAATCATTGAATCAACATCACGATTACGTTGTATTTCGAACTCCGGCTTACGTTTCGAATCGTTCCTCCGCACACAATAAAGATCCTCTTATGGCACAATCGCCGTCATCTTCTCCTCTGGATCGTCGGCACAAATCGTACAGCTTGCTGAAAGTAGCCGGTACAATAGGTGCTGCGCTCCGCGAAGTAAGTGCCTTTGCCGAAACAGCCGACTCCAGTTCCGCCAAGCTCCGCCTCGACGACGGCGGTCGTCGCTGAAAAGCCCTCTGTTGCTCGCGACATTGCGCGGGTCCTTGGCGCGGATCAGAAGGGCGACGGCTATCTGCACGGCTCGGGCTACATCGTCACTTGGGCCATCGGGCATCTTGTCACGCTTGCGCAGCCTCACGAGATTCAGCCTCATTGGAAACAGTGGCGGCGTGAGAGCCTGCCGATGCTCCCCGACCACTGGCCGCTGGTTGTCTACGACAAGACGAAGGACCAGTTCGAAGTTGTTCGCAAGATCCTCTCCTCGCCCAAGGTCGCGCGCATCGTGTGCGCGACGGACGCCGGGCGCGAAGGCGAACTCATCTTCCGCTACATCTACGACGCCGCCGGATCCGCCAAGCCGGTCGACCGCCTGTGGATCTCGTCGCTCACCGCCGACGCCATCCGCCGCGGCTTCGACAACCTGAAGAGCGCGCACGAATACGATGGGCTCGCCGACGCCGCACGTGGACGCAGCCGCGCGGATTGGCTGGTCGGCATGAATCTCTCGCGCGCCTACACGCTCGCTTTCGGCGACGAGCTTTCCGTAGGCCGCGTGCAGACTCCGACGCTCGCGATGATCGTCGAACGCGAACTCGCGGTGCGCGCGTTTGTGCCGGAAGAGTATCGCGAGGTCGTCGCGACGTTCTCTCCGAAAGAAGCGGCGAAACAAGCAGATCGGCCGTCGTATAAGGGCATTTGGTTCAAGGCGGGCGACAAATCGGAGAAGCCGGACCAGCGCGACGCAGATAAAGGCGACAAGGACCAGCCGAACTCCCGACTGCCCGGCGATCCGGTCGAAGCCGACGCCATCATGGCGCGCGCGCGTAGCGGCGCGGCGCGCATTGCGTCTTTGCAATCGGAGGCGAAGAAGATGGTGCCTCCGCCCCTTTATGACCTGACAGAGTTGCAGCGTCATGCGAATCGGCTGTACGGCTTTAGTGCGCAGAAGACCCTCGACGTGGCGCAAGCCCTGTACGAGCGTCACAAGTTGCTGAGCTATCCGCGCACCGATTGCCGTCATCTGTCGCACACCGTCGCGCAAGGCTTGCCGCAAGTGATTCAAGCGATCTCGCCGCAATACGCCGGCGTGCTCGCGCCCGGCACCGGAACCCGCCCACT
Source organism: Acidobacteriaceae bacterium (assembly GCA_043788745.1). Lineage (GTDB taxonomy): Bacteria > Acidobacteriota > Terriglobia > Bryobacterales > Bryobacteraceae > JBBQWZ01. Next base: position 25,039 of record JAYVTO010000322.1, on the reverse strand, counting down.
GGGCGCGCGTTACGTCGACGACGCAAAGATTACCGACCACCACGCGATCATCCCCACAACCACGCGGCCCAACAACGCCTCACTCAACGATGACGAACGAAAGCTCTACGATCTCGTCTGCCGCCGCCTGCTCTCCGCCTGGCACGACGACTACATCTCCGACGTCACGACGGTAATCACCGTCATCGTCAACGCGGCGATTACAGACCACTACCAATCGACAGGCACAGTGATCCGGCAGGTGGGGTGGAAGGTGCTCGACATTGTGACGGAGGGCAAGAAAGCGCGCAAGGGGAAGGCTGCTTCGAAAGACGGCGCAACGCTGGACGATTCCGACGACACCGGCGCGCAGGCACTGCCGCCGAGCCTCCGCGCCGATCAGCCGCAGGACGTCCTCAACGCGGAATCCATCCTCAAGAAGACCCGCCCGCCCAAACGTCTGAACGACGCCACCTTGTTGACGGCGATGGAAACAGCCGGCAAGACGCTCGACGAGAAAGAGCTATCCGACGCCATGAAAGATAGCGGCCTCGGCACGCCCGCCACGCGTGCGTCGATCATTGAGGTCCTACTGAAGCGCGGCTACGTCCAGCGCAACGGCAAAGTTCTCGAAGCCACCGACAAGGGTATCCGCCTTATCGAAGTCGTGCACCCGGAGGTGAAAAGCCCCATCATGACGGGCCAATGGGAATCGCAGTTGAAGCGAATCGAACGCGGCAAGGGCGACTTGTCGCCTTTTCTTAAAAGCATCGAGCAGTACGTCACCGAAGTGGTCGGCAAAGTCGGCGCGCAGTCGGCGCTGCCGCGCGCCAATGGAACCAACGCCGCACCATACACCCACGCTTCGTCAAGTCCTGCGACGAGCGTTCGCGCGACTTCGAGCGAAGCGGATGCAGCACCTACGCGAAGCGCACCGTCCGCCGCCGCCGCATGGCCCGACACTGGAAAGCCCCTGCGCGATCCCGGACCGCCGCCGCTCTGGACCGGCGAGCCGGCGCCCGAACCCGCGCGCAGTTCGACCGCCGTGCGCGACCGCGACCCCATCTCACGGCTCACCGCCCTGCAACAACTCAACGGCGGCGCCCCACTCGCCGAGGCGACCCACGTCGTGCCGACGACTCCGCCCCGCCCCGTCTTCGAAGGCGACACGCGCGATCTCCGCGCCGTACTCCACGCAGCGTTCGGATTCGCGGAGTTCCGTGCCAATCAAGAGGCTGTCTGCCGCGCCGTCGTCGACGGCAAGGACGTCCTCCTCGTGATGCCCACCGGAGCGGGAAAGTCGCTCTGCTATCAACTGCCCGGCTTCGCTCTCGGCGGCACCACGCTCGTCATCAGCCCACTGATCGCCTTGATGGAAGACCAGGTCGCGAAACTCAAGGAACGCGGCTTCGCTGTCGAACGCATCCACTCGGGCCGCGACCGCGCCGCTTCGCGCCAAGCCTGCGTCGATTATCTAAAAGGCGACCTGCAGTTCCTCTTCATCGCGCCCGAACGCCTGCGCGTTCCCGGATTTCCAGAGATGCTCGCCAAACGCAAGCCCTCGCTCATCGCCATCGACGAAGCGCACTGCATTTCGCAATGGGGCCACGACTTCCGCCCCGATTATCGAACCCTCGGACAGCATCTGCCCTCCCTGCGGCCCGCGCCGATCATCGCCCTGACGGCGACCGCAACGCCAATCGTCCAGAACGATATCGCCGAGCAGTTAGGGCTCGGCAAGCAAGGCCGCTTCATCCATGGCTTTCGCCGCGACAACATCGCCATCGAAGTCGTCGAAGCCTTTCCCAACGAACGCACCCAGCGCGTTGCCGAGTTGCTCGACGACGAGGATCGCCGTCCTGCTATCGTTTACGCCCCCACGCGCAAGGCCGCCGAGGCGCTCGCCGTCGAACTCAATGGCGTCTTCCCGAGCGCTGCCTATCACGCCGGATTGACGTCCGCCATCCGCCAGCGCGTGCAAACCGACTTCATCTCCGGCAAGCTCCAGGTCACCGTCGCAACGATCGCCTTCGGCATGGGCATCGACAAAGCCGACGTCCGCACTGTCGTCCACACGGCGCTGCCCGGCAGCATCGAAAGTTACTACCAGGAAATCGGGCGCGCTGGCCGCGACGGACTGCCGTCGCGCGCCGTCCTGATGCACTCCTACGCGGACCGCCATACGCACGACTTCTTTCTCACGCGCGACTACCCCGTGGTCGCCGAGCTTGCCACCGTCTATGACGCCCTTCGTCCGGACATGCAGCCGACCGAAGAGGTGCGGCGGCGCTTGGGCATGGATTCCGACAGCTTCGAGAAGGCGATCGACAAGCTGTGGAGCCACGGCGGCGCAATCGTCGACTTCTCCGACAACGTCGCCCGCGGCCACAACCGCTGGCGCGAGCCGTATCAGGAACATCGCAAGCGCAAGCAGGAGCAGCTTGAGAAGATGCTCCGGTATGCCGAAGTCAATCAGTGCCGCATGCGCGCGCTTGTCGACCATTTCGGCGATGTCGCCGGCGCGCGTGAACCGTGCGGTATCTGCGATTTCTGTTCACCCGCAACATGCGAAGCGCAGTTGTTCCGCTCCGCGACAGGCAAGGAGCGAGAGATTGCCTTGAAGACGCTGCTCGCGCTGCAGTCGGGCGACGAGCGATCCACCGGCAAGCTCCATACGCAACTGTGCGCCGAGAGCGGTCTCGACCGCACAACCTACGAGCAACTTTTGAGTGCGATGGCGGCTACCGGCATCCTTAATCTAGAGGACGCAACCTTCACTGCCGAGGGCCGCGAGATCCATTTCCGAAAAGCGTCGATCACCGATTCGGGCCTCGAAGCATTGCAAGACGAGTTGCCGGAGCTGCTGATCAAACAGAGTCCGGAGTCGAAGTCGAAGAAGCGTCGAAAAGGATCGTCCGCCTCGAAGCCCGCGACAAAAGGCAAAGCAGCGCAGGCCTCCACGCCCGCGGACAGACCATCACGCGCCAAAGCCGCGAATCCGGATCTCACCAAACTCGAGCAGGCACTGCGAACCTGGCGCATGGCCGAGGCAAAGAAGAAACGTATTCCGGCCTTCCGCATTCTCACCGATCGCGTCCTGCAATCAATCGCCACGGACCGCCCGCGCGACGAAGCCGAACTGCTCTCGATATCCGGCATCGGCCCGCGGCTCGCGGAGAAATACGGAGCGCAACTACTCCAAATCATCGAGCGAAACTAGCCCGGCGCGTGACAGCCTTGCCAGCGATTCGCCCATCAGCCCCGCCCGTCGGGAACCGTGAGAGACACCACCGTCACCAGCAAATAACTCCTCCTGAAAGGCGGTTGCGCATCCGCAACGAGGAGCAATCGGGATAGGGGGGAGCCTCGCGACTCCTCCCCTCCCGCACCACCGGACATGCGGGTCCGCATCCGGCGGTTCCGCGACTTGAGCCCGCGAGGGCCAGAGGGTCGCTCACGTGTCCCACGTCGGTTTCGCCGCTCCCTGGTTCCTTTCGGACGTCACCCTATCCACCCCAAGTAAGCTCAGCCGAAGCTGATTGGCTGCGCAAGACCATCCATGAAAGCTGCGTTCTACTTCTTCCGATCACGGGTTTGGCCTTCAACGCTTTCGCGCCCACTACGCCCTCTGCTGACTTCTGCCGCGGGATCAAAGCACCTTACGATGCCTTCAGTCACGAATTCGTGACACGCAACAGATCTCCCGAGGTAAGTTCGACCGCCTTCCGCACGCAACCGCCGAATTTACAACCAGCGCCTTTGATGGATATGGGCTTCGCGTTCATCTGCCCGCTCGCCCGGCACCGTATGCCTCGAATCCGGTTCTTGTACATCGGCTCGTACGTTTGCTCCTCGCTTGTTTCAGACCCTCCGTCGCCGGAACGCCCTTGCCCTTCGCGATGACTTCACCTCCATCAGGTTGTCAAAAGGGCTTTCACCTTCAAGCTGTCGAACATGCTCGGCACACATAGAAAAAGGCGGCAGACTCTCCAGTCTGCCGCCTGAATCCTACATGCGGAGCCGAAGCCCGCGCACTTTGCTTTAGAACTGGAGCTTCAATCCGAATTGCACGAATCGCGGATCGAACGTCGACGTCGAGCGTCCGAAGTTGGCGCTTGAGATGTCCACCGTCGGCGCGTTGAAGTTCGTATTGTTGAACAGATTGTAGAACTCCGCCCGGAACTGCAACCGGGCGCCTTCGTTGATCACGCGAATCGGGAACGCCTTCGAAATCACGATGTCTGTCTGGTACAGCGGGAAGCCGTACGCTACGTTGCGTCCGATGTTGCCGAAGGGCGATGTCACCGCGGGCGTCGCCAGATTCGCACGATTGAAGTAGTTGGTGTAGTCGCGAACGCCATCCGGCTGCAATACGCCCAGCGACGGGTTGATGATGTTCGGACGCAGCGCGACATTGCCGAGGAAGCTCGCCTGGTTATCCGACAAAATACCCGTAGCATCGGGATAGCGCAGGTTTAGCGCCTGGCCGCTTTGGAGGTTGATGATCGAGCTCAACTGCCATCCGCCGATCGCGTACTGCAATGCCGCCGGCATGTTCTTGAATGTCGGCGCGCTGTACACAAAACTCGTCGTGTTGTTGAAACGCTGGTCGAAGCCCGACGGACCGCGATCGTTGTTCGGATTGCGGATGTCCTGCGGATAGGCTTCGGTGCCGTTCGTTGTTTCGAGCACCTGGCCGCCGTTGTCGATGCTCTTCCCGTAGGTGAACGAGTTCAGCACGGTCAGCCAACTGCCGCGATGTTCAAACTTCACCTGCAGCGAATTGTAATTTGAGAAGCCCAGCGGCTGCACCGCCGTGATGTTGTTGAAGCCCTGGTAGGGACGGCGCGCCAGGAGCGTGCCCGCCGTCGTCAGGCCCTGCGTCAGTTCCGCTTGCGTGATCGGACGCGCCTGGTTGAAGTCGCCCAGCAGCGGCAGATGGTCGCCGCGATTGCCGACATACGCGACATCGAGCAGCGTGTTCTTGAAGAGCGTCCGCTGCATCGTGAAGTGGTAGTTCTGGACGTAGCCAAACGGTGTCTGCGGATCGGTGTAGAGAATCACGTTCGAAACCGGATTCACGGGGTAGCCCTGCTCGCGTGAGCGGAAGCAGTTGCTGAAAGCGTTTCCCACGCAAGGGGTGTTCAGCGTAGCGGCGCTGTTCAAGGTCGAGAAGCGCGTGACGAACGGGGCGTTCGTGCCGAGGATTTCGGCGGACGCCATGCGATTCCAGTAGTTGTAGCCGAAGCCGTAGCCGCCGCGAACCACGGTCTTTGCGTTCAACTGATACGCGAGGCCCAAACGCGGAGCGAAGTTATTCTTCTTGAACCGCTGTCCGGAGCGCGCTTCGATTCCGTCGTCCGAAGCCGTAATCAGCTTGTTCTGCGCCGGGCTGAAGTTGGCGAGGCGATTGTCGGCGGTGTAGAACGGCGTCGTCAGTTCGTAGCGAACGCCGAGGTTCAGCGTCAGCTTACTGTTCACTTTGAAGTCGTCCTGGAAGTACAGCCAGTTCGAATACTGGCGCACTTGCGCCTGGATCTGCGTTGCGAGCTGGTAGCCGCTGCGTGCGCCGGTGTAGAAATCGGCGAGCGAGTTCACCGTGTTCGCGCTGCCGCCGGCGAGCGTGCCGAGGTTCTGGCCGGGCAAACGGGAGTAAAGACCACCGTAGGCGTCGATGCCGTACAGCGGATTCGTATCGTCTACCAGGATGCTAAGGCGAAGGTACTCGTAGCCCGCCTTCAGGTTGTGGCGATTGATCGTCTTCGAATAGTTCAAGCGCGAGTTGATCGAGGTCGGGAACTGCGCTTGCGGATTCGTCGATTGACGCCCGATGCGCGGGAAGCCTTGCAGATCCTGCGGCGTGATGCCGCCTTGGATGCGCGGGCCTTCCGGCAGTCCGTTGATGCCGAAGAGTTCGCGCATGGATGGCCCACCAACCAGCGCCGGCAGCCGATCCGCACCGATGCGCGTCACGGCGAACCGGTACTCAATCACTTCGCTCGCCGACTTCGTCCACGTCGCGCCGCCGATGCCCTGCTGGTTGAATACTTCGAGGTTACCGAGATCGTTGCCGCCGGAGAAGCCGGTGATCAGGCCCGGCGCAAAGATGCTCTGCCGCCGGTGTGCGTATCGAAAAAAGGTATTGATGCGGTCCGTCACCAGATGGTCGACCTTCACCGCGCCTTTGTTGTCCTGCAGGTTGTTGTACTGAAACCCGCCAAAGTTATTCGCGATGCCCAGCAAGCCCGCGCCCGCTCGATTGGACGCCGGCAGTTCGCGCAGCACCCGGCGCGCGAACGCCGTCATCGGAATCGCCGTGCCAGCGGGGAAAATCGTACCCGCATTGATCGTCCGGCCGCGGTCGTCGACGAACGTGATCGGCGCGCGAACATCCAACGGCAGAATGCCGTTGCGTTGATCCGTCGACGGTACCGACGTCAATGAGAACGGTGCGATCGCCCAGCGCGAACCTTCGTAATCGGCGAAGAAAAACGTACGATCCTTGCGAATCGGACCGCCAAACGTCGCGCCAAACTGGTTGCGCTTGTTCAACGGCTTCTGATTCAAACTCGGCTTAAAGAAGCCGGTCGCATTCAGTTTCTCGTTCTGCAGAAACTCCCAGGCCGACCCGTGGAAGCGGTTTGTACCCGACTTCGACGACACGTTCAATACCGCGCCGCCCGAGCGCCCGAATTCGGCGGAGTAGCTATTCACAATGAACCGGAACTCAGCGACCGAATCCGGCGACGGCTGAATCGCCTGATTCGAAAAGCCCTGGTTCGTGGTGCCGTAGAAGTTGTTATCGACGCCGTCCAGCAGGAAGTTGTTCCACACGCTGCGCAGGCCGTTGACGTTGTACGAACCTTCGCGGCGGAACGCGATTGAACCCTGATTGCCGGTCTGCGACTGGCGGACGCCGGTCGAAAGCAGCGCGAGGTTCGCGTAGCTGCGGCCTTGCAAGGGCAGTTCGACCACTTGCTTCGCCGAAATCACCTGACCCTTCGACGAGTTATCCGCTTCGAGCAGCGGCGTCGAGGCTTCTACATTGATAACCTCCGTCACCTGCCCGACGCGCAACGTGAGATCGACACGCTGACGCGCGTTGACCGTGACGCTGACGTTATCGGCGGCGCCCGTGGTGAAGCCGTGGAGTTCGGCCGTCACTCTGTAGCTGCCGATGCGGACAGCGGGGAAAATGAATTCGCCGCTCTCGGCTGAGACGGTGCTTTGGGTGATGCCGGTCTCGTTGTTTCGAAGAACGACTTTTACGCCGGCAAGGTTTCCGCCCTTTTCGTCGCGGATAGAACCGACGACAGCGGCCGAATCGAATTGCGCGAACGCGGAAAGCGTGGAGAGTAGCAGGGCTACGAGGAGGCGAGAGATATAGGTCATTGCCGATCAGCATATCAGGAAGCCTTTACGGTTACGTGACATATGTAACAACAATGAATAAGCAACGTAAAACTTGAGGCCGACCTGACTCAAGTCAACGCGCTCCGCCTTCCGGATTACGCCCGTCTCGACATCCGGGTGGACGGCACTTTCACAGTTCGAGACAAGCCGCTGCTTGTATTCATCGGCGCGCAGAACATGACCAATCGGAAGAACATCGGCGGCCCAGGGTGGAACCGCACTCGGGGCATCCCGGAATGCGGAGATCAGCTTGGGCTGTTTCCACTGATTGGCGTTGACTGGCGCTTTTAGCACCGAGACCGCTTGCTTTGTTTCATCGGACGGCTCGGTCCAGCCGCTCACCAGCAAGAACCGCGAACAGCCTGCCCGTTACGGGAAGTGAGCGGACGCGCGCGCGTCATGACCGGCTTCAACCGTGCACGGATCAACCGCGAAGTAAGCGCCCGCTGCAGCGAAGCACCAAGAACTGTCGGATTCAGATTCAACAACGGACAGGGTGGTTTCTGGAAAGTGCAGATCTCACCAGTACTAACAGCGCCCGCCGATAGAACCCCGTCCGTCACGCACCATGCTGTCCATGGCTGCCGTGCTAACAATCCAGCTCGCGAACCGTCCTAAGGAACAAACCCCAGCTTCCGCGCGTACAATCAGATAACTCACCAACCATATGGAACTTGTGATCAAAGGTCTCTCTAAGACCTACCCCAACGGCGTTCGCGCCCTCGACAACGTCGACCTCACCATCCCGCGCGGCATGTTCGGTCTCCTTGGACCCAACGGCGCCGGCAAGTCGACCCTGATGCGCACCATCGCGACGCTGCAGGAGCCCGATTCCGGCGAGGCCCATCTCGGTCCGCTGAATGTCCTGACCGAAAAGGACGAACTCCGCCGCCGCCTTGGCTACCTCCCGCAGGACTTCGGTGTCTATCCGCGCATCTCCGCCCGCGACATGCTCGACCACATCACGCTGCTCAAAGGCTTCACCAAATCCGGCGAGCGCAAAGACGTTGTCGACGCCATGCTCCAGCGCGTAAATCTTTGGGACGTGCGCAAGAAGGCGCTCTCCGGATTCTCTGGCGGCATGCGCCAGCGCTTCGGCATCGCGCAGGCGCTGATTGGTTCCCCCGAACTCCTCATCGTCGACGAGCCCACCGCCGGCCTCGATCCGGGTGAGCGCAATCGCTTTTACAACCTGCTATCCGAAATCGGCGAGAACGTCATCGTCATCCTCTCGACCCACATCGTCGAAGACGTCATGGACCTCTGCACCAGCATGGCGATCATCAATAAAGGAAAGGTCCTCTACGCGGGCGGCCCCGAACAAGCCATTGAAACCCTTGCCGGACGCATCTGGCAGCGCACCGTCACCAAGCCCGAGTTCTCCGACATCGAGCAACGTCATCGCGTCATCTCGCACAAGCTCATCGCCGGACGCCCCCTCGTCCACATCTACGCAGACTCCGACCCCGGCGACGGATTCGCACCCGCCCATCCCAATCTTGAAGACGTCTTCTTCGCCCGCATCTCCGGCGCGAGCGTCGACGCGCAGGCCCGGAGCTAAGCCGCCGCCATGTTCCGCCACTTTCTCTCGTTTGAACTCCGCTACTTCCTCCGCGGCTGGATGGTGTGGATCTTTCTACTCGTCCTCGGCGCGCTGATCTTCGGTGCCGTTTCTTCGGACAACGTCACCATCGGCGGCGGGATGGGCAACACCCACCGCAATGCGCCTTTCGTCATCCAGACCTTTTATGCGGTCGCATCCGTGCTCACGCTGTTGATGACCACGGCCTTCATGAACAATTCCGCCATCCGCGATTATCAGTACAACACGCAGCAGATGATCTTCAGCTTGCCGATCTCAAAGAACGGCTTGCTGCTCGGTCGCTTCATCGGCGCGACGCTCATCGCGATCATCCCGAATCTCGGCGTATCGCTCGGCGCGATCCTCGCTCGTTTCGCACCCTGGGCCGATGCCGATCGCTTCGGCCCCATCGACTGGCTGGGACACTTCAACGGCATCATTGCGTTCGCCATCCCCAACACGCTCTTCATCGGCGCGATTCTCTTCGCTGTCGCCGCGCTCTTCCGCTCGACGACCATCAGTTTTCTCTCCGCACTCTTGCTGCTCGTCGCCTTCGGAGTCACCGAAGCGATTACCAGCGACATGCGCAACGAAACCATCGCCGCGCTCATCGATCCCTTCGGGCAGCGCGCTTTCGATTTCGCGACGAAATACTGGACCGTCTCCGAACGCAACACGCGATCGCTCGGCCTCACCGGACTGCTGCTCTGGAATCGCGTGCTCTGGGTCTCGCTTAGCCTCGGCATCTTCGGACTGGTGCTCCGCCGGATCAGCCTGAGCGAGCGCGCGTCGAAAAGTACAAAGCCCGCCGAAGTGGAAACCCCCGCACCCGTTTCCGCCGCGCTCCCCTCGCGAAAAGCCTCCTGGGCGGGCAACGCCAGCCTGACGCAGTTCCTTGGATCATTCGGATTCGAGCTGAAAAACCTCGTGAAGACCCCGGTCTTCATCGTCATCCTCGCCGCCGCGTTGCTGAACTGCTGGATCTCCCTCGCCTTCAACACCAGCGAGGTTTTCGGCAACCGCACCTATCCCGTCACCTATCAGATGGCGCAAATCATCCAGGGCAGTCTTTACCTGTTCCTGATCGCGATCGTCACGTTCTTCGCCGGAGAGCTTGTGTGGCGCGAGCGCGAAGAGCGAATGGATGAGATCCAGGATTCGCTGCCGATGCGCGATTGGCTGCTCTACGTCTCCAAGCTGTCCGCCCTGCTCGTTTCGATCTTCACGATTCTCGCCTCGACCATCGCTGTCGGCGTCATCGTCCAGGCCTTCCGCGGCTACACGCGATTCCAGCTCGACGTCTACGCGCAGGACATCCTGTTTCGCGACTTCTCACTCTTCGTTTTCTTCTCCATCGCGGCCGTCTTCTTCCACGTCGTTTCGCCGAACAAGTACATCGGCTACTTCTCCTTCATTGCCGTGCTCATCTTCCAGACCTTCGGCTTGGCCGCGCTCGACGTATCTACGCGCATGGTCAGCTTCGGCAGCCGCCCTTCGATCCCGTACTCGGACTTCTACCGCTTCGCGCCGGATTCGCCCGGCTGGATGTGGTTCACGCTGTACTGGTCGCTCTTCTCGTGCCTGCTCGCACTCGCCTCCATCGCCTTCTATCGCCGTGGTCGCGAGACGGCGTGGAATCGCCGCACTCGCGTCGCGGGCCAGCGGATGCAAGCGGGCCTCCGCACCGCAGTGCTCGTCACCGCCGTCGGCTTTGTCGCCACTGCGTCGTGGGTCTTCTACAACACCCTCGTCCTGAATGAAGTTCTCAACCCGAAACAAACCAGGCAGCGCCAGGCCGATTACGAAAAAACCTGCAAGAAATTTGAGACCATCAACCTGCCTCGCATCACTGCCGTCGAATACCAAATCGACTTGTACCCCGAAACACGCGGCGTCGAGATGCGCGGCAAACAGACCATCCGCAATCAATCCGCGAAGCCCATCTCCGAGATCCACTTCTCTGTCGAGCGAGCGCACTCGACCGACATCCGCCTTGACGGTGCCACGCTCGCGACCGACGACAAACGCCTCTCCTACCGTATCTACAAGCTCGCGCAGCCCATGCAGCCGAACGAAGAACGCACGATGACCTTCACCGTCAAAGGCGAACAGCGCGGCTTCGCCAACAGCGTCGGCCGCAGCCAGTTCGTCCAGAACGGATCGTTCTTCAACAACTCCATCGCGCCGCAGATCGGCTATCAGTCTGGCGGCGAGCTTGGCGACCGCAACGAGCGCCGCAAATATGGACTCAAGGAAAAAGACCGCATGCCGGACCTCGAGCGCAACTGCACCACGCATTGCCGCAACACGTACATCAGCGACTCGTCCGATTGGGTGGAGGTCGATAGCGTCATCTCAACGGCTGCTGACCAGATCGCCATCGCGCCCGGTTCACTCCGCAAGGAGTGGACGGAGAACAGCCGCCGCTATTTCCACTACAAGCTCGACAAAGCGTCGCTGAACTTTTACTCGTTCCTCTCAGCCCGCTACGAAGTCGCACGGGAGAAGGTCGCCAGCCCCACAGGCGACATCGACATCGAAGTGTACTACCACAAGGATCACGCGCAGAACGTACCGCGCATGCTGGGCGCAATTCGCAAGTCGATTGCTTACTACACGGCAAACTTCGGACCGTACTATCACAAGCAGGTCCGCATCATTGAGTTTCCGCGTATCGCGTCGTTCGCCCAGGCCTTCCCCGGAACCATGCCGTACTCGGAATCCATCGGCTTCATCGCCGACCTCCGCGACCCCGATAGTATCGATCACGTCCTCTACATCGTGGCCCACGAAATCGGCCATCAATGGTGGGCGCACCAGGTAGTCGGCGCAAACATGCAGGGCGCGACGATTCTTTCGGAAACGCTTGCGCAGTACTCCGCGCTGATGGTGCTCGAAAAGGAATACGGCCGCGACCTCATGCGCCGCTTCCTCGAATTCGAAAGCGACCGCTACCTGCGTTCCCGCGGCGTCGAGCGCTTGAAGGAGCGTCCGCTCGAGCGCGTCGAAGCGAGCCAAGGCTACATCCACTACCAAAAGGGCAGCCTCGTAATGTACTACCTGAAAGAGATGATCGGCGAAGACAAAGTCAACGCCGCACTCCGCGAGCTAGCCGCGAAGTTCGCCTACGCCAATCCGCCCTACCCGACGTCGTACGAATTAGTGGATCGCCTCGAAGCCCAGACGCCGCCCGAATACAAGTACCTGATCAAAGATCTCTTCAAAGAGATCACGCTCTTCTCGAACCGCGCGACGCTGGCCACAGCGCGCAAGCTCCCCGACGGCAGGTACGAAGTCACCGTCGAAGCCGATCTCAAGAAGCTGAAAGCCGACGAGCAAGGCAACGAAACCGAGGTCACCGTGAATGACTGGATCGAAGTCGGCGCCTTCGCCAAACCAGATAAAGGCAAGAAGTTCGGAAGGACGCTCCACCGCGAGCGCCTATTGATGAACAAGCCCCACGTCACCAAAACCTTCACAGTAGCCGAGCTTCCGGAGCGAGCCGGCATCGATCCATTCCACCTGCTCGTCGACCGCATCTCCGACGACAACACAAAGAAGGTAGAGCTGAAGCAATAGCCAAGTAGGTCGGACCGCCAGGTCCGACAACACAACACTCGCTGGGCTAAGCCCGCGGGAGTGCGACAGGCACAGCCAGAAAACCGTTCGCAGCATAGAAGCCAAAACCGTCAGCGGATGCGCTAAATCCGAAACGCGCACGAAGCCCGGGCGGTCCTTTCGAAGACCACTTTTATACAATCAACAACCTTCCAAGGGGGTTTCTAGAGAGGGGCCCGCGGGGCCGCGTCAAGATGGGATTCGGCAGCCGCCGACCAAGAGCGTCACTTTGTCGGCAACGAGCCGGGAGATGCTTCTAGGCCTCTGTCGGCCCCGTTGCTTCACCGCTACGTGGTGCGGAGCCGGAATTGAGGAGAGAATCGAGAATCGCGGGCTGCTCCATCGCAAAGGCCAAGTACTCCACTTTCACTTTGCTGCGCGCGGGAATCCAGCGGTAGGTGGGAGCCCCGAAAAGCGATCCGCGATCGATCATCTTGCGGCGCGATTCCGGAAAGGGCGAAGCTCCAAACTCAAAGGCTCGGGTGATCGTTTCGCCGTTCCAGGGTGGGGTCGTGCGGCTGCGATTCTCTTCCCAGATGGCGAGCCAGGGGAAATCCTCGCGCTTCCACATGTAGCCGAACAGCAGCAGCGACTTCGGTGAGAAGGCGAGGAAGAAGACCTGCTTGCGCTGTGGGTCGAGCAAATGCGTGTGGAAGCCCCCCGACACCGGGCGCTGCGTCTGCGTCAGCAGGCTTTCGCCGTTGAGCATCGGCCACGTGAAGACCTCGCCGCCGATGGTCATGGATTTCGCGACGGGCGCGCGGAACTCCGTGACGCCGGCTTCGAGGAACGGCGGCCCAAGCGTGACATGGTGCGTCCAGGCGATGGGGCGGTCGAGCGCCGTGAGATTCTCGATCTCTTCGGTAAACAGCACCTCCTGCCCGTGCAGGCGAATGCGGCGTTCGACCATCAGTTGCGCCAGCGGCATACGCGCTCGCATCGTCAGTAGACTGCCCTCTTCTTCGATCCAGTATGGAACGACAGACGCCTCCCCATGGACGGTCACGCCGGCTTCGGCTTCGGCTGGCGATGGCGCGCCGTAGGTGTCGAGGCACAGGTTGTGGCCCATGATGCCTGCGAGCAACTTGCTTTCGGAATCCGCGCCGTATTCGGGATGCTTGGCCTGGCTGTAGGCGGACGGCTCGATGGAGGGCCACGGCGGTGTCCAGAGTGGATTCACTCCGGAGGCCTTGTGAAAGATCTCCGCTACGTGACCACCCTCGACCAGCACCGTTAGCCGAATATGGTCGTTTTCTAACTGCACGGCTTTCCGGCCGCGGTACAGGACGTCAGGCATGGTAAATAGTCATTGTATGCATGTCTTCCTCTTCGCCATGTTGTTGCTCGCCGCTGAGTACTGGGACAAGCCTCCGGCAGAGTGGAATCGGGATCAGGTGGAAGCGATTCTCACTGCGTCTCCGTGGGCCCAGATCGCACAGTCGACCGGCCGGATACCGGCCCCGCCGTTGCTCGTGTATATTGCGAGCGCCGAGGCTACGCGGCTCGCCGAGGCGGAACTGCGTCGGCGCGAGTGGAAGCCCAAGCGTGAGGATCTGCTGGCAGACGACTATCGCGCGTGGCTTGCGGAAGACGGAGGAAGCCATATCGTTCTTGCCATCCGTGTCTCCGATGCCCGGGCATTCGACGATGCGCAGGAAGTGAAGCGTATGGAGAAGGAGTGCTTTGTGAAAATTGGACGCAAGAAGGTAAAAATCGATGGGCACTTTCCGCCTTCGTCGAGTGATCCGTTCGTGCGGCTCGCGTTTCCGAAGGAAGGGGCGGACGCCGAAAAGCTTCTCCAATTTGAACTCTACATCCCCGGTGCCCCATCACCCTACCGGACGGTTGAGTTTCCCCTGAAGGGAATGCTCTTTCACGGAAAACTCAACTTCTGACCGCGCGAACGCGTGAGCCACTTCCAAGCTGAGGAGTTCGAAGCAGTGGGCTGTTCCCGGCAAATCGTCTGCTAGGCTTTCTTGCCCATCTTCTCGATTTCGTTGAAGTAAACCTTGCGGCCTTCGTCAAGCGACTGATTCGCGAGCATCACCGCAATCGAATCCTGTAAGCCGATTTCGACGTCGGCCTTCGGGCGCTTGCCGGTACGGCAGGCGTCGAAGAAGCTCTCGAGTTCCGTGTCGACGGGGTTCTTTGCTTCTTCCGGAACCATCACGCCCTTCGAATAGAGCCAGCGGCGAGCGAACTTCATTTCCTTTTCGAGGAAGCCCTCGTTGCCGCTTAGCTGCTCGCTGCTCAGCAGCACGGGCAACGCCTTGCCACCGGCGGCGGCGACCATGGTCGCGCCTGCTTTGTAGGGCGTTTCCTTCTTGTCGCCAGCCGGAGTCGCTGAGGGCTTTGGCGGTTCCGGATACCAGATCGCGGAGGCGGGGTGGGTGTCGTCGCCGACCGTGATGTGGACCGCCCCCTTGGTGCCGAGGATCAGTTCGCCCATCTCCGTTCGTGTGCCTCCAAGCAGGGGAAGATGCGCATTGGTGCAGACGGACGAGAAGGTCATCTTTCTGCCGCCGGGGTATTTGAAAATGAGGTACTCGTTGTCGTAGATATCGCGTCCGTCGAACAGCGTGTCCTGGCCGCCGAGTCCCATGACGAATTCCGGAGTCGCGCCGAACATCCAGTCGGCGATGTCGATCTGGTGCGACGCCAGTTCCGCCGTCAAGCCGCCGGAGTACTCGCGGAACAAGCGCCAGTTCTTCAAGCGATCTTTCTTTGGATCGCCCTTCATCGTCCAGCCCGGATTGCGGTGCCATTGCGCATGGACGTGCTTCACATCGCCGAGTATGCCCTTATCGATCATGTCTTTGACGGTCTGATAATACTGGCTGTAGCGGCGCTGGAGACCTGTCTGAATCACTTGCTTGGGATACTGCGCGGCCAGCGCGCGGAGCCCGTGGACTTCCTCCGGCCGGAAGACCAAGCTCTTCTCGCAGAACACGTGCTTGCCGGCTTGCAAGACGTCGCGGGTGACGGGATAGTGCATGAAGAGAGGCGTCGTTACCCAAACGGCGTCGATGTTCTTCTGCGCAAGCAACTCGCGATAGTCCTTGAACTTTTGTGGATTAGTGCCGATGGTTTCGGCGCCGCGATTGAGCGCGGTCTGGTCGACGTCGCAAACTGCGACGCAGCGGCCGGCGTCCATGCTCTTCATGTGCTTCAGCAGATACGCTCCGCGGCTGCCGGTGCCAACCATGCCGAACTGGATCTTGTCATTCGCGGCGCGAACCGTTTGGATTCGCGGCGCGCTGATCTCAGCAGCTGCGGCAGCAACCACACCGGCTGCGGCGGCGAGCTTCACGGCATCGCGCCGCGTGATGTCTTTGGTCGTTGGTTTAGTTGGCATTGTCAATTCCTTCGTCCGCTGCGTTTTCGGGGCGGAGATTCAAGCGGCCGCGGGGCACGGCTCACCCAACTTTAGAGTTTAACGCTCGCGGGCCGCTTCCGCAGGGCGCCGCTGCTTATGGCTAGCTGGCCAAGGCGAAGGCTTCGTTCGTATGATGGAGCGATGTCATCTACCGAAGCAAAAGCACTACGCGTCGAGATCGCCGATGGAATCGCGGAAATCACAATGCTGGGCCCCGGTAAGGGAAACGCCATGGGGCCGGACTTCTTCCGCGAGCTCCATCAGATGTTCCGCCAGTTGGATGGGAACGACGAGGTTCGAGTGGCGATTATCCGCGGCTCCGGCGATCATTTCTGCTACGGCCTGGACCTGATGGCGATGGCGGGCGGGCTGACGTCGGCGGGCCTTGTGAGCGAACGCACGAAGTTTCTTGATCACTTGTTCGAGTTACAGGATTCCATCTCGAGCGTCGCCCGCTGCCGCAAGCCGGTGATCGCGGCGGTGCACGGTTGGTGCATCGGCGGCGGAGTGGATCTGATTACCGCGTGCGACATCCGGATCTGTTCGGCCGAGACGAAGTTTACGGTTCGCGAGGTTCGCATGGCGATGGTCGCCGACATTGGCACCTTGCAGCGGCTGCCGTGGATCATCGGCGACGGAATGACGCGCGACCTGGCGATGACAGGCGCCGATTTCTCAGCGGACCGCGCCTTGCGCATCGGCTTAATAAGCGACGTTTACGCGACGCCCGCCGAAACCATGGAAGCGGCTCGAGCGAAGGCGCGCGAGATCGCGGCGAATCCTCCGCATGCGGTACAGGGAATCAAGCGCGTGATGAATCATGAGCGCGAGAATGCGGTCCGTAATGGGCTTGAGTTTGTCGGCGCATGGAACGCGGCGTTCATGGCGTCGCGGGATTTGGAGGAAGCGATGCAATCGTTTCGGGAGCGGCGGCCTCCCCAGTACGAGGGCAAGTAAAGTACAAGGGCAAAATGCCGTTAGGCGGGCGTCGCCGGCCGGATGTTTTTGGGAATGGCTGTCAGGCGGCGGCGTGCCGACCACTCCGCGCCGGCGAGAATCAACATCGACGCGAAGAACGACCACAAAATCACCGCTACCGAGTAGCGGAAGGGTCCGTATTCGCGTGCGAGCTTCGCTTGCATCCAAGGCCAGAGCAGCAAGTTGACGTACTTGAGTACTTCGAGCAGCAATCCAACGACGATTGCGGCCGCCAGAATGCGGCCCTTCGGAACTGGGCCGTTCGGCAGCAGCCAGTAGATCAGGTACAGCGTGACGATCACCAGCGGAACCGCGGCGGTTTTGAATACGACGACGCTGAAAAAAGCGGTCATCGCGCCGGAGCCGTAGACCTTGATCATGTATTCGCGGTTGACGGCGGTGAGCGATGTCGACAGCAGCGCCATGCTGCCGCACGCAAAGATCAGGCCCAGGCTGATGAGTTGATTCTTGACGAAGCTGCGATTCGTGGTGATTCCCCAGACGCGGTTCAATGCAACTTCGAGTGGTTCGAAGACGCCGTTCGCCGTGAAGAGCAGCAGGAGGATGGAGCCCCACTGGATGGGCCCGGCCGATTCGACCGTGGCGATCAGGTTGCGCTTGATGAAGTCGCCGGCACTGTCGGGGAAGTAGTCGTGCAGCGCGGTGTAGATGGCTTCGACCGCGGCGTTCCAGTGGAAGACATAGCGGCAAAGCGAGAGCATCACGATCAGGAACGGGAAGAAGGAAAGCAGTACGTTCGCGCCTACCGAGAACGCGTAAACGTGGACTTCTGTCTCCATCCAGTAATGCAGGGTTGGCCGCAGCCATCTGAAGATGCGCATCGTTACCAGATGGTCCAGACCGTATATTGCTGAATCAGGGGATCCGGAGAGACGAGAGCCATTCCATGGAGGATGGCTTGTGCTACCAGCATTCGGTCGAACGGGTCACTGTGATGCGGGGGCAATTGTCCCACGCGCAAGGCGCATCGTTCATCGATTGCAAGCTCACGTAAGGCAAGATCGGCACGTTTCGTCGGCACGAACACGGAGGGGGGGGCAGCCAACTTAAGCTTACCCGCGGCGTATTTGATCGCGATTTCCCATGTTGAGGCGGCGCTCAGAAATACATTGTTGTCGTTGTCGAGAACTGCCCGTCTGGCTCCCTCCGATAAAAGGGACGGGTTTGATGTCATCCACAAGAACGTGCACGTGTCCAGGAGCAGGTTCACTTGACCGGGCCGCCGTTGAACGCTTCGAGGATGTCATCCGGCAGCGGGTCCCAAAAGGAATCGGGGATCTCGACTTGTCCCGCTGCTTGTCCTAATCGTCGCGGTTTTGAACTGCGCTTGGGGAGCAGTTTTAGCTCTGCGATTGGCTCATTTCGCTTGCAAATGACCAGAGTTTCCCCTTCGCCCAGTTTGTCGAGATAGGCCGAGAGGTGTGTCTTGACGTCGTGAATGTTCGCCTTCATGACTTGGTCCACTACTAGATTAACATGTGAACTAACTCTAAATCGGCTCTGCGAAGGTGTTACGGTTTTGCAGCAGGTAGACCGCGAAAAAGGTCAGGTTGTACGTCGCGTGCATCAGGAAGGCGATCGCCGTGGAGCGGCTCCAGAGGCGGACGAGGCCGAAGATCGCGCCGGCGGCGCCTACCAGCAGAATGTGCTGCCAGGACCATTCGTATTGAGGTCCGTGGAGGGCCGCGAAACCGAGCGCGGTCAACACCACGGCAATCACGGCTCCAAGACTCCGCCTGAGAAGCGGAAGCAGGAAGCCGCGAAAAGTTAGCTCTTCGGCGAGCGGGCCGAGAATTACGGCGAAGACCCCCACCAGCGCCAGTTCCCAGCGGTCCTCCATCATGGCCGCAAACGGATTGCGAATGATCGGCGCCTTGAACACCGAGCCAAGGGCCGCGATGGAGATAGCAAGAACGGGTCCGGCGAAGATGGCGATGATCGCTTTGGGAAAATCGACGATCCAGGCGAGCGACTTGAAGAGCGGCTGCCCGTACTTCAGGCGGAACAACTGCCAGAGACCGGCGAAGAGCAGCACGTAGGTTAAGAGCTGGCCTCCAAGACTCTTGACGATCGTGCGACCAAACACCGCCGGCCAAATGGCCGCGCCACCTAGCATTAGGAGCACCGGCACGAGCAACGCCGGAAGCAGCATTCCGACGAATAGCGCCAGATCTTCATAGCCCCAGAACGGCGCTGGAGTTGGTTGGGTGGATCCTGGAGAAACCGGTTCTTCGCCGGCTGGATTCATACTTCCTCCGACAATGCCGCCGCCAATAAGGGAACCATCAACTCGTGATGGCCCGTGATCGCGTATCCTTTGCCTCCGGATTTAGCATGCGGCCGATTCACGACGTTCGCGTTCGGTCGGTAGTGTTGCAGGAAATCGAAATTAGCCGTAGTGAATTCGCCCAGCGGATAGCCGAGATTCCGGACCACGCTTACCGCTTTGAGAAATACTTCGGGCAACACGACAGCGGAACCTACATTGAGATACACGCCGCCGCGATCTAGCTCACGCACGATCGAGCAGAGCAGTTGGAAATCCTGGAGCGTGGCCGCGCCGATGGCCGATCCAACAGCATGCGGATGCGTGTGCGGCGTGTCTGTCCCAACTGCGACGTGCACAGTAACGGGGACGTTCGCGCGATAAGCCTCGTGGAGCAGACAGTGCGGCGCGAACTCCGGCCGCGCGATCTCGGCGATTCGGCGGCCGAGTGCCTCACCCATCCCGAGTCCGTCGCGGACCCCGGCTACGATCGCTTCGTTCATTTCGCGTCCGGTTTCCTCGGCCGCTCCGAAGCGGCCATCGGGGAGGACCGATTCGACATCCTCACTTGTCGATCCGACGATGCCGATCTCGAAATCGTGGATCGACGCGGCGCCGTTCATGACGAACGCGGTGAGATAGCCGCGCTTCATCAGATCGAGCAGAATCGGCGCGAGTCCGACTTTGACGACGTGGCCGCCGATGCCCCAGAGGATCGCGCGCTTCTCCGCGCGCGCTCGCTGGATGGCCGCGACGACGGCCCGGAACGAATCGCCGGCGAGGATCTTCGGCAGGGAATCGAGAAAGGCGTTGATTCCGCCTTTCGAGAATGGCGTGCCGAAATCTTCGACGCGTACTTTGCCGCCGCGCTCCTCGATCGGGACCGTCTTCAGCGCTTCAAAAGAAAGCGGCGTATGTTTGTACCGGCTCAAAGTATCTCCGTTGTCTGGCGCGACGGCAAAAAATCAGGCGACTTTCCCGCCACGCATTACTTTCTCAAGCGCCCGTGCGGTGTAGCTTTTCTTATTGCGTAGCAGCGTCTCCGGCGTCCCCTCGGCGATAAGCTGCCCGCCCCGATCGCCGCCCTCCGGACCCAGATCGAGGATCCAGTCGGCTGCCTTAATGATATCCAGATGATGCTCGATCACGATGACTGTGTTGCCCAGATCGGTAAGACTCTGTAGAACCTCCAGGAGTTTCCCGACATCTTCAAAATGCAACCCGGTTGTAGGCTCATCCAGGATGTAGATCGTGCGGCCCGTCTGGCGACGGCTCAATTCCTTGGCGAGCTTGATGCGCTGGGCTTCGCCACCCGAAAGCGTAGTCGCCGATTGGCCGAGGTGAATATAGCCCAAACCGACGTCGACCAGCGTTTTCAATTTCTGTTTAATCTGCGGAATATTCTCGAGAATCTTCAGCGCGTCTTCGACAGTTGCTTCGAGAAGATCGGCAATCGAATAGCCGGCGTACTTCACTTCGAGCGTTTCGCGATTGTAGCGGCGGCCCCGGCAAACGTCGCACGTGACGTAGACGTCTGGGAGAAAGTTCATCTCGATCCTCTTCAAGCCGTCGCCCTGGCACGCCTCGCAACGCCCGCCCTTCACATTGAAGCTGAAGCGGCCCGCCTTGTAAGCGCGCGCCCGCGATTCGGGCAGCATCGCGAACAGATCGCGGATGGGAGAGAAGACACCTGTGTAGGTCGCCGGGTTCGAGCGCGGCGTACGCCCGATGGCAGCCTGATCGATCTCGACCACTTTGTCAACGAGTTCCAGACCCTCGATCGAAACGTGCGCGCCAGGGGCGGTCCGCGAGTTGTAGACTGCCTTCGCGACGGCGCGATAGAGAATGTCGTTGACCAGCGTAGACTTACCGGAGCCCGAGACGCCCGTCACCACCGTCAGAAGGCCGAGCGGGAACGAAGCGTCCACTTCTTTCAAATTGTGCTCACTTGCACCCCGAATGGTGATGAAGCCGCCGCTTGCAGTGCGGCGTTCGGCTGGCATCTTGATCGCGCGAGCGCCGGACATGTACTGCCCTGTCAGCGAAGCCGGATTCGCTTCGATCTCACGCGGCGTGCCGGCAGCCACGACCCCGCCGCCGAGGCGGCCAGCGCCCGGGCCGAGATCGATAACGTAATCGGCACGCTTGATCGTCTCCGCATCGTGCTCTACGACGAGTACCGTATTGCCGAGATCGCGCAGATGCTTCAGCGTTTCAATCAATCGGTCGTTGTCGCGAGGATGCAGGCCGATGGACGGCTCGTCGAGAACATACAACACGCCGCGGAGCTTCGAGCCGATTTGGGTGGCAAGGCGGATGCGCTGGGCTTCGCCGCCGGAAAGCGTGGCTGCCGATCGGGCGAGGCTCAAGTAGTCGAGCCCGACTTGGCTGAGAAATTCGAGGCGATTGGTAATTTCTTCAACCACACGGCGCGCGATCTGGTCTTCGCGCGCGTTCAGTTTCCATTTCTTCGCGGTCTCGAATGCACGCACGACGCTCATCCCTGTGAAATCTGCAATTCCTATACCTTTCACGCGCACGGCGAGGCTCGAAGGCCGCAGTCGCTTTCCGGCGCAGGTGGGGCAGGTGCATGGAGACATGTACTCCATCAGGTACTCGCGATAGCTGGGGCTCGATTCCTCGTACGCTTCCTGCAAGGTGTCGAGAATTCCCGGCAAGCCGGGGCTTCCGTGAATCAGCAGCGTGCGCGCTTTCTCCGTCAGTTGTTCGAACGGCTTCTGCAGCGCGATCTTGTGTTTCGCCCGCAGATCATCCAGCCGGTGCCGCATGTACGCCGAACCGCCGCCCGGTCCGAGGCCGCCATCGAGCAGCGGGCGCGATGGATCCGAAATCACCTTGTCCGAGTCGAAAGCCCATTTGCTGCCTAAACCGTTGCAGGCTTCGCAGGCGCCGAAGGGGCTGTTGAACGAGAAGGAACGCGGCTCGATCTGCTGGACGCTGGTGCCACAATGCGGGCAGGCAAGTTTCTGCGAGTACATCCGCTCTTCGCCGTTCACAACTGCGACCAGCACGACGCCGTCGGCGAGCTTCGACGCCGTTTGAATTGAGGCCTCGACGCGTTTCTCGATATCGGGCTTGACCAGCAGCCGATCAACCACGACCTCAATGGTGTGATTCTTGCGGCGATCGAGCGTGATTTCCTCGTCGAGTGCGCGCAGAACGCCATCGATGCGTGCTCGCACGAAGCCTTGGCGTGCGAACTTTTCAAGCTCCTTCTTGTATTCGCCCTTCCGGCCTCGCACGACGGGCGCGAGAATCATCACGCGCTCGTCTTTGCCCAGTGCCATTACCTGCTCAAGAATCTGCGCCGGCGTCTGGCACGTAATTTCGGTGCCGCACCCTGGACAATGCGGAATCCCGATCGACGAATACAGCACGCGCAGGTAGTCGTAGATCTCGGTGATCGTTCCGACGGTCGATCGCGGACTGCGGCTGGTGGTCTTTTGTTCGATCGAAATGGCCGGGCTCAGGCCGTCAATCGAATCGACTTCAGGCCGCTCCATTTGATCGAGAAACTGGCGCGCGTAGGGCGACAGCGTCTCCACGTAGCGGCGTTGACCCTCGGCGTAGATCGTGTCGAACGCGAGCGACGATTTCCCCGATCCGCTGAGTCCCGTAATGACCGTGAGCGAGTTCCGCGGGATCTCCACGTCGATATTCTTCAGGTTGTGCTGCCGTGCGCCATGCACGGTAATACGTTTGAGCATGGGAAAATGGCTGGGAAGGTATCTTTATTGTGGCACGTCGTTGGACGAGCCCTCCAACCACGGCAAATTCTCTGACCGCGAGAGTGAGAGGATGCGGCGCACGTCGTTACTGCCCCGAGGCGCGACTGTCAGGTCGCTGCGTGCTACTTCAGCAAAGAACTACGCGCAAGCGCGCGATGACCGCCATCAACCAATAAATCCGGGAGGGCCGCGAGGACGCCAAGAAATGCGTTAAATCCGAGCCGCGCACGAAGCCCGACGAAGTCGGGCGCAGTGAGCGGGCCCCCCGCGTCGGCCCCAAGCCCAGACACCAAGACTCCATTGGACTACCTGGGTGGTACCCGTTCTGGGCGGCCAGGGGCCACGCAAGCTTTTAGCAAATTCCGAAGGCGTGACCTGGATCCCCTCGAAAGCAGCTGACGGGCTGGCCAGTCAGCCGCGACTTCTGTTTTCCTTTATGACGGGCAAAGGAATCACCATGGCCGTAGCCACCTCGACGGAAAGCCGCTCGGATCAGCGCACGGAGCATTTCGCAGACCCGGAACCCCGTGATAAACTTGAAAGCAGTTCCGTCCGTACCATTCCCCGATCGTCTAACGGTAGGACAGCGGCCTTTGGAGCCGTGAATCGTGGTTCGAATCCATGTCGGGGAGCCAACTTCAGTTTTGCTAAATTTCTCCCGTTCTCGTAGTTGACGCTATCGCCTGTTCCCGCCGTCCCCGTATCCCAAACATTCCGCGGTATTTGCGTTCAGGCCCGTTTCTCCGGTTCGAAGTAGTGCAAACCGGGGTGCGCTCTCAACAATGCTGGTTCGGAGCGTTGGCCTCTCCCAACCGCGCGAACTCTCCAGTTTCTCCGTTGACGCCTCCGTGTTGGTCGACAGCCCTATTGAGAGAGGGGCCCACTCGGTACATTTTCAAACTCGCCACTTCTGGATTTATGATAAGAACGAATGGGTGTCGATGAATCGGTACTGAGCGAAGTGGTCCGCCGCGTACTAGCCGTGGTGCAGCCGGACAGGATCATTCTGTTTGGGTCGGGCCGCGACGGGCCAGATGACGCAGGACAGCGACATCGACATTTTGATCGTCGAGCCGTCGCCAAAGAACCACCACGAGGAGAGCGTTGCCATTACCGACGTGATCGGCGATGTCCGCTTCGCGGTTGACGTCAAGATCATCTCCTCGGCGCAGTTCGAGGCAACGACGAACGTCATCGGCGGCATTGCCTACCCGGCGCACAAATACGGCAGGGTACTCTAGGAGGCCGCCTGAAGAAGAGATCAGGCTGCTGGTGGGCGAGTGGATCAGGAAGGCGGATTTAGATTTCAAGACTGCCGTCCGCCTCAGCGGCGAAGCCGAGTTTCGGGAGATCGTCGGGTTCCATTCTCAGCAGGCCTCCGAGAAGTACCTCAAGGCGCTCCTCTCTCGGTACCATGATTGAATTTCCGAAAACCCACGTCATCAGACGCCTGCTCATTCTCCTGGAGCCAGTTGATCCGGCCATGGCCGATGCCCTCGACGATGCGAATTGGCTGAGTCCCTTCGGAGCCGAAATCCGCTATCTGGCGATGGTAGTGAGATGCTGCCCGGCGAACAGGCGCAGTCCACGCGCTGCCGATCAGTTCACTGACCATCATTCGCCTGGCGCGTTGACACGCACTCCCGAGCGCGTATGAAAGTTCATACATGCTGGCCGTATGGACAATGAAAACAGATCCGCTGGGTAGGTTCTACCGAAGACGATCTGCTGGCATTTCGAAAGGACGCCCGACAAGGAAGCGGGGTTCCAGTTGGGAAGGTCCACGGGTGTGCGGCCTGGAAGTGGAGACCAGGCGGCGTCGCGGTTCTCCCTGTAGTCTCAAACTGGCCGTTGAGGTGGCCGCAACGGAGGGCGATGATAGCGTTGGCGCCTTGAACCGTCCAGTGCATGCCATGTCGCGCACCCTGTTGTTCCCCTCACCTGTTGTTCCCCTTACAGCAGCATTTTCTAATCCGAGAATGAGCCTGAAGGGGGAAGAGTCAGGTTGGGACGCTGCTGGGGTCCTTTCTGTGTTTTTTGGTTTCGTTTTTTGAAAG
>JAYVTO010000321.1:0-13003 GCA_043788745.1 Acidobacteriaceae bacterium | reverse complement strand
GGCTTATTGCCATAATCCAACGTTGGAAGACCATTAATAGGTTGCGAGGATTTTTCGACAATGACGTTTGGCATGTCGATTAGGTATGGTCCGATATTTCGAACCTCCTTGACCGTATCACCTTCATATAGGCGCTTTACTGGCTGATCTCGTCCAACGCCAACGATAATGCAAGTACACCTGCATTTGCTCTCGCCAGATTCCCCCACTTGAAGGGACGGTGCGCGAAGCCAATCGAGAGCCCGTTCGAGAATATAAGCGGCCAAAGCATCGCCACCTGTATCCCTTGGCAAATCGTCTTTGTGGCAACAAACGCAAACGCACCATTACTGCCTTGTAGAAAATTCGCGGCCTTGAGGTACCAACACGCCACGTAATCGAGATCACGGTAACTTCTAGTAACGTTTCCAAACACGAAATCCATGTCTTCCTGTTGAGATGGATTCCTCCATTGGCTCCCTACGTATGGCGGATTTCCGCAAATATAGGTCTCACCGCCTTCATTCTCAAAGTCGATCTGCGCTTGATCCAGGGGTGTGCTGAAAAGGTCGTCCGCCTGTAGTTTCACACCTGTCCCGGTCGGCGGGCAGATACTCAACCAGTCCAGTCGCAGAGCATTGCCGCAGGTAATCCAATTCTGCTTGTCGAGCGGCAAAAACTCCGCCAAAGCCAATTTATGTCCTCTATAGAGCACGTCGCATTGGTACTCGGCGATGACGAGCGCGAGACGTGCAATTTCAGACGGAAAGTCGCGCAATTCTATGCCGCGAAAGTTTGTCTTTGGAATTTCGGAACGTCGATCGGGCTCACCTCGCCGCCTATTTATCTCAGCCTCAATCGCTCGCATTTCTTTGTAAGCGATGACAAGAAAATTGCCGGAGCCACAAGCCGGATCGAATACACGAATTCGTGCAATGCGGCTGCGCAGGTTCAGGAGAATGCGGTGATTGTCGCCCGCTTCATGAAGCCTTGCGCGGATCGTCGAGGAACAGGGGGCTGAGCACTTTTAGGATATTCGGCACGCTTGTGTAATGCATGCCAAGTTCACCGCGCTCTTCATCCTCCGCGACTGCCTGGATCATCGATCCGAAGATATCCGGGTTGATCTTCGTCCAGTCCAGGCCGCCGATGTGGAGAAGATACGAGCGGGCGATTTTGCTGAATCGCGGCACGTCAAGGCTACCCGAAAACAGGTCGCCGTTGACATAGGGAAGTGAACAAGCCCATCGAGATATACCGGCAGCTTCGTGATCTTCCCGCTTTGTGTTCATAGCGCGAAAAAGTTCGCTTATCACCTCGTGCGTGTTCGACGAGTCCCTGGCGCTCATTTGCGCGATTGAATCGGTGAACAGGCCGGTTCCGAAGATGCCGGTGTCTTCGCCGAAAAAGCAAAAAATCAGCCGCGCCATGAAATGGTTCAGGTCGTGCCGACGTTCGGCCTTACCCCATTCGGGGTTGTCTTTCAGCAGCTCGACATAGAGGCGGTTCATGCGACTGGTCGCACGGATGTCGAAGGAGTTCTCGCTGATTTGCTTGACCGTCGCGATACCAGCAAGTGGAAGGAAGAAACCGAAATGGTCGGGGAAGGCCTTATAGGCACATGCAACGGTTTCGCCGCTCGTCAAGTCTTCCGCTTCAAAATCCGCACCGTCGGTCGCCAGAATGAACTTCGCTTTGGCTTTGGCAGTCGCCGGGCTCTGCTTCAGAGCCGTCAGCGTCTTCGTGACCTGGCCTGCCTCACTTGTGGCGATGTGAATGTTGTTGGTCTGAAGAACGCCGCCGAGGTCGGACTTGTTTGATGCGCCAGCACGCAGCCTCTTGATCGTCGTCTCCTTGTTGCCGAAGGCTTCAAGGAACGCATACGGAAAGTTCTTGGCGTCAAACGGCTGATCCGCCAATTGAGAGATGGCTTCTTCTATTTCAACAGCGTTCAACCGTTCTCTCCTATGCGCGCGCCCGCACCAATCTCGTTCCCTTCCATCCCGTCCCAGCGCCTCTTGATAAGACTCGGGGCCGTTGACAGCCACGGCACTAGCGCATTACCTTCGCGCCCTATCAGCGTGACGCTGGAGGGGAGAGCCGAACTCTGTTGTACTGTGATTTTGCTCATGCGGCTGCCGACTAGTATTTCCAATGGTAGCTGGAATGTCTATCAGACCAGTGCAGGTGTGTCAGCGCAAATCTTGCCCGGCTACAAAGGCGCTAGCGTGTTCTGGGGCGGGTTTGCCGTTGCCGAAGGCCCTCGCGGCGGCCTGCCGCGTAGGCTTCGCTAGTGCCCTGTAGCCCTAGCGCATAATCGAGCAGGTGGTGCGATCTCTCGTCCATTGTTTGAATCCCGCTAGCCTGTGGGTTGGCCTCGGCCACCCCTCCAAGTTGAAGGGCGTAGTCGATGACTTGTTGGATGTGAGCGACTGCTTCTTCGTCTGTTAGCGGCGTTTTGCCGTGAATTAGGTCCGTCAGCGTCAGCGATGCCTCTTTGCTTTTGCCTGGTAGTTCGCGCAGCGACGTGGAACCTGCATCGGTGGGAAACTGCGTTTGCAGGTCGATTCCAGGGGTCTCACAACCTGCCTGGAGCGACTCTCCCGATTCGTGGAGCGAATCGATTACGGCCTGTCCGAAGTCATGGGTCGCAGCGTGATTGCGCACAAAGCGCACAAACGAGTCTTGAGCCAACGGTTCCTCACGGGTGAAGGTTTATCCGCCGACCATAGCCCGAAAGGCGTTAAAAAACCGTTAACGAGACGACCGGAGTTGGCGCTGAGAATACTCGAATTCTTCCACTTTAATAACACTCCATTAAGAGGTGATGTGCAGAAGGAGTATCCGAAGTTGCTGAATCCAATAGACCTTGGTTCATCGCTGTAGACGCCGTTGTTCTTTATTTACAACAGACGCTCATTTTCCCAAGCTGGACGTCGCGGGTTCGAGTCCCGTCTCCCGCTCCAAACTTTTCAACGACTTGGGAATGATCCAGCAACTTCTTCCACTCCATTCCACTCCATTAAGCCGCGAAAACGCTGTTTTCCAGTTCTTCCGCTGCTTCGGCCCGCTTGCTAAGGGCGGTCTTCGTATAAACATCCAACGCTACCCCGATCCCATGACCGCGCTGGTCGGCTGCTACCTTCGGATCGATACCTGCCTCGTGGCCCAGAGAGGCATGTGTTCTACGTAACACCTCGAAATTCGCCCAATCCAAACCGAGCGGTTCGAGTTTAGGCTTCAGGCCTCGGTACCAGATGTTGTCGCGCCACATCGGCTTTGCGGCATTCTCCGAAGAGAACACCCACGCCTCAGTTCTTTCCGCAACCAAACCCATCCATTCCTGCATCAGGGATGCAGTCTTCGTGGGAATGGCAACCGTCCGTTTGGACGATCTGGTTTTCGGCGTGTCGATGTCACCTCGATAGAGCCGCTGGGCAACTGTCACCGCCCGGCAGTCCTCGCTCACATGTTGGCGGTGGAGTCCAAGAATCTCTCCAGCAAGATGCGCGACTACGCGCTCCCGCAATTCGAGGACACCGATGTACTGTTCGACCTCCTTTCCCGTCATGACGCGGGTTGGCTCCGTCTCGGCTTCCCTCGGGGTATAGAGGGCGGCGTTCGGCAAGCGCCTCGGATTGGGCGGTCTACCGAAGCTGCCGGTGGTCGGCCGATACATCGCAGCATTTCTCATGCCGGCAGTCGTGGCTGCGAGACGTCGGAGAGCCGTGGCCTTCGGCTTTTTCAATAACTTGCAGCCAAGTCCTGTTAACCGCATCGCGAAAATGACGTCAGGGGCGAATTGAACCAATTCATTTGGATGCAAACTGAACCTACTAATCGGCGATGCGGTGTCAAGCGATGACACGTTATCTAAGACCGCAGCCCTGAGAGTGCCCGGTCTTGACATCACCTGCAAACATCGGGGATCCCGCCTCACTTTCTCGCGATTGCAGGGAAGGCCATGGAGTTCAAGCCAAAGCCGTAGGAGCCTGTTTTCCTGGGCTACGATGTCACTGGCCACGCGATTACGCTTGAAACCTCTAGCAGCCCGGAAAGGGTGCTGGGGCACCCTCACCGCAACTCAGGGCGCGGCCCGCGCAATCCGTTTTTCGGGCGAGTCCATAGGAGGTGCCCTACGGCATTCGGAGCACACGGCGAAACGCAATATAATGTGGAACGATGTACGGAGCACTTAGCCTCCTGCTTCTCTTCGCCCTTACCCTGCTGGGCCAGACTGCGGCGCGCTCGCGCTCGGACCGGTGAGTGCCTACAACATCCAGATTCCGCAACTCGCCGGCGGACCGCATTCGATCGTCGTCTTCTCGGGGCCGATCGCGAGCCCGCCCATTCCGTTCACGGTAATTGCCGAAGGCCTTTTCACGTCACAAACAGGCCTTACGTTCAACGCAGCACAGAATGGCCCTGCCTCGCCCGCGCAAACGTTCAACGTCTTGAGCGGATCCGGTACCGCCAACTTCTCGGCAGCCGCCTCCACTGTGAACGGTGGATCCTGGCTCTCGATGACGCCATCGTCGGGAACCGCGACCTTCGGAACCGCTGGCACGACGTTGCAGGTTCGCGCCAACCCGACCGGGCTAACGGCGGGCACCTACTACGGCCGCGTGACAATCACGGCGACCGATCCCAAGCTGCCGCCCCAAAACCGTCTCGATCGTCCTCACCGTGGCGCCTGTCAATTCGCGCGTGGGGCCGGTGTTGGATCGAACCGGTGTTGTGTTCGTCGCCGCTACAGGCGGCAGCAACCCACAGAATCAGACCATCACGATCTCGAACGTCTCGGCGTGGTGGTGCCGAGCGGCGTCGCGAGCAACGACGCGACCAACTTGACGATGTCCATATCCGGACAAGAGAGTTCTGCAGTGACGTCGGTTCGCAGGTTGGTTCGAGGCATCGCGAACTAGCGGCGACAAACTAGCGGTGTCTGTGGCCCACGCCGGTAGAGACGACGATCGTGGATGACTGCGGAACTCCAATGAGCACCGGCACGGTCGCGTTGAGTTTTTCGAACGGCGACCCGCCGCTGCGCTTCGCAAGCGGCCAGAACGGGCGGTGGAGCGCCACCTGGCCACCCACCAATCCCAGAGCATCCGGCATCGTGTTGACGTTGAATGCCAAGCAGCAGGAACTCGGCGTCACGGGAACCGCGCGCCTCACAGGTGCGGTCAGTGAGAATCCGCTGGTTCCCGATCCTGTCGCCGGGCGGAGTCGTCGAGACCGCCGCCTATGGCGCGCCACCGGCGCCCGGAAACCTGATCTCGATCTTCGGCGCGAAGCTGTCCCCAACAGACGGGTTGGCCACTTCAGTGCCCCTGCCGACGCAGTTGTTCGGAACACAGGTGATCCTCGGCGGGAAAACGATTCCGTTGTTCTACGCGGGCGACGGTCAGGTGAATGCAGTCGTACCCTACGATCTCGCCACCAACACCAAGCACCAACTGGTTGTCGTACGTGGGAACAGCATTTCGGTTCCTCAGAGCGTATTGATCGGTGTCGCCCGGCCGGGCGTGTTTACTGTTGACGCAAGCGGTAAAGGGCAGGGTCACGTCTATAAGATTGGTGCCGCCGGAAACCAGATTCTGGCGAACGCTGCAAACCCAGCAAAACCCGGAGATACACTCGTCGTTTACTGCTCGGGATTGGGAGCGGTAACGCCTGCGCTCGAGGCGGGTGCGTCAGCTCCCCTCGAATTCCTGACTTCAACCGTGGACACATTGACGGCAACCATCGGCGGATTGCCGGCGACCGTTGCATTCTCTGGACTCACGCCGGGCTCAACTGGCCTGTACCAGGTGAACGTCGTTGTACCGAGCGGAGTGCTGAACAACGACGCGACTACGCTGGCGTTTTCGATCTCGGGTCAGGACAGTTCGCCGGTTACGTTCGCCGTCCGCAGATAGCGACCTTAGCGGGCTTTTTTGGAGTCGGCGACCCTGTAGCCAGGCGAGAGGGAGAAGAACTCGATGAACTTCTTCTTCGGCTCGACGGCAACAGGTTGCTTGCGGTCGCTCATTGACCGGGCGAGTTTGATGTACTGACGCCCGAGTTCGGATGCCGTGTCGACAAACGTGCCGTGCGTCAGGGCGTGATTCACGCCGTGATAATCGTTCGGAAACGTCATGTGCACGGGCAAGCCGAGCAGGTTTTCAATCTGCTCCGGCGAGATCATGGGGCGCTTCTGGCAACGATTCAGCAGAACCACGACGCGATCTTCGAGGTCAAGACCCTTCAGATATTGATACTTTTCCCGGGCTAAGTGAAGCGACGGAATCTCGGGGGTGCAAACCAGGAAAACCTTCCGCGATTCCTGCATGATCTCGATCGAGTAGCGTTCGAGGTTGCCGGACAGATCGAAGAATAGCGACGTGTAGTTGCGGCGCATGAACTCGATCAGGGAACGGATTTGGCTGCCCTCGATGCGAACGCTTGGATTCAGCTTGCCGGCGTGCAGCACGTCGAGTTTGCCAAAGTGCGTTACCAAGTCAGGCCAGAGGCCTTCATCCATGTCGATCGAGCGCTGGGCAGCGTCGGTAATGCAGTAATTGTTGTCGAGCTTCAGCATGAAGCGAAGCATGCCGGAGTTCAGGTCGAAATCCGAAAGCAGCACGTTTTGATCGGGCAGTTTCGAGAACGCGTTTGCCGCGTTCGTGGCAATCGTCGAAGTGCCGACGCCCGCCTTTGAAGGCAGGAACGAGAAGATCTGGTCGGTCGTCTTTTGCTTCGGGGGCCGCTTTTCGAGTTGCTGATACACCCGGGAGAGCGCGTCCACCAGATCCTGCCGCGTGAACGGCATGGACAGAAACTCGCGAATGCCGATGCGCATGGTATCGAGCAGCATCTGCGGATCGCAGGTGCGGCTGATTGCGACCATCTGAGTACCCGGAACTTCCTGCTCGATGAAGCGCGCGACCTCAGCCGCCCTCTCAATCGAATCGACGTTGAGGAATACGATTTCCGGCGCCTGTGCACGCAATAGTCGCGTCATCTCGGTTGCAGCCGGATACTGGTCGAAAATCCGGCACGTCGTGGCGAAGCCCAGTTCTTCCAGCGCTCGCTTTAGCCGCTGGGCTACGTCCAGATCCGGGGATATGATGATGCCGCGTCGCATTGCCGATGACCTTCCTCTAGCCTAAAGGTCTTATCGGATGCCAACAAGAGAGGCTGCGCCTTAGGATGCACCGTGAACATACTTAGGCGGGTCATGGTACTGGCTTTGCGGCAGCTCCAAAGACTACCCCAAATAGCACGTAACCGATTGAACCAGGATGCCGTGTGAGGCTAGAATCCAAGCGCCGCAACGACGCCCGCTAGCGCCCCGCCGCCGTCCGGAACGCTTCCCTGCCCCACTGCCGCACTTCCGCCGCCGCGCCCGCCCGCTGCGGTGACCGCCGCCTTCACCAGGTTCCCCGCATGCCACCCGGAATCCGGCGAGACCGCCAGGAGCACGGCCGCTGGAGAATCGGAAACTGCGAGGTACACGGCCTTGGAGCCGGTGACAAACGCCTGTGCCTTCACCCGTTGATCCTCGCCGATCTCCGTCCGCTCGACCGCCCGTCGCAGACCATCGGCACCGGGTGCCGTGGCCGCATACAGTTCCCTGCCCCGGACCTCGGCCAGCTCCGCCGCGAGCTTTTTGCGCGCCTTGTCGAGATCCTGCGTCTTCTCAAGCTGCGCGGCCACCAAGGCCGGAGTCTCATCCATCGGAGACGAGAAGCCGCGCGAGATCTGCACCAACGCCCGATAGTCCAGCCGGGCACGGCGTACGGCGCGCATCCCGCACACGAACTCGATGCGCGTCGTCGCGCGAATCTTCTCGGTCTTGCGCAACTGCATCGGCCCGATCTCACCGGTCGACCGCACATGCGTTCCGCCGCAGGCGCTGCGATCGAGGCCCTCAATCGATACAATGCGCAGCGTGCCTTCGCGCTCCGACGCCTTGCGCAACGCCAGATCTTCCCGCGAATCGGCATACGAGATCAGCACCGGACGATTCTCGAAGATCAGTTCGTTTGCGCGATCCTCCGCGCGAGCCAACTGGGCATCGCTCAGCGAAGCGGCGGCGACATCGATCGTCGAAACCTCGGACCCCATGTGGAAGCTCACCGTACCGGCATCGAACAGTTCGGCCAGCACGGCGGACAGCAAGTGCTGGCCCGTGTGCTGTTGCATGTGATCGAAGCGCCGCGCCCAGTCGATCTCAGCGTTCACCTCGCCTTTTAAGGCTGCGCTGTCCACCACGTGCGCAATGCGATCGCCTTCGTCAACCACCGCAACGACGCGCGCGCCGCCGAGCGTCCCGATGTCGAAGGGCTGTCCGCCCGAAGTCGGATAGAACGAAGTCCGGTCCAGATAGATGCGCCGCCCGCCGTCGCCCACATCCACCACGCGGGCAGCGAATTCACGCAGGTAGCAATCGTCGTAATAGAGCCGTTCGGTCACGGCACCAATGTACCTGATGCGGCTACTCGATGGCTATGTTGACGCGATTGCTGATGATCGAATCGTTTGAGACGTAGAGCGAAATCTCAGGCCCTTTCGGCGCGCTCGCCGGCACCACGACGTTGATCTGATACAGCCCCACGAAGAACGGCGTCAGGCCGATGTAGAAGGGGTCGATCGCCGCCGGATTCGCCAGGCCGCTGCCGCCGAAGTAGACCTTGAAGTTGCCCGGGACCCGAGCCAGCGGCTCCTGCGCCGGCGCACCCACGCCCGTCTGCACCGGCGGATCCGTCGGGCCGAATCCCAACGCGTACACCACCAGCGCATCGCCGGCCTTCGCCGGATGACTGAAAATCCCCGGCGTCACCGGAATCGGATAGCTGGCATCGGAGTTAATGACGATCCCGTAGTTCGCGATACCCAGCCGCAAAATCCGCGGTGCGGACCGCACCACCTTGACCGCAACGCTATTCCCGCGGACACCATCGCGTTCGACGCGCAGCACGCCGTCGCCGACGCGGGCATCATACGGAATCACCGCGTTAATCTGCCCCGTTGCATTGACCACGCTCGATCCGGCAACCGTGTACACCGGAATCGCCACGTCATTCAAGAACACACGCGCTCCGCCGAGCGTCGTCTTTAGCGGCAGCACAGTTTCCGCAACGGGATCCCCAGACGTAAACTGCTCGCCGAAAATCGCCACGATTCCGCCGAGCGCCAGGTTTGGTTCGCCGAGCGCGTTATCGATCACGCCACCGGTCAGCACCGTCGGCCCGCGCACGGCCACAATCTCAAGAGACACGCTGGCACTGACCGGATTCGCGGCGTTCGATTGCACCGCCAAACTCCCGGTGTAGACGCCCGGAACCAAACCACGAGAATCGGCAGTTGCCACGACGATGCCGTTCACGATCTTCCCGGTCAGCCAGGTGCCGCCGCTCGCTGCCGTCGCTGTCACGCCCGTCAGATTCAGCGACCCGAATCCGGTGTTCGATACGAACAGCCACTTATCCACTTTCGTCGTCCCCTGCGCGATGCGGAACGAAATGCCCGACGGAGACGTCGCCGCAATCGGCCGCGAAGTCACGCGCAGCGTGACCGGCGAAACTTTGTTGTCGGGCGCAAACGACGAACCATTGACGCTAATCGAGCCCGTGTAATCCTGCTCCGGAGTGCCCGCGGGAGCGTTGGCCTGAATTGTATAAGTGAACGAAAAATCGTAGCTGCCCGCCGGTGCCATCGCGAGCGAAAGCCTCGGTCCAGTCGACTGCAAGCTCGCGGTCCCGTTGACGCGCGCGTTGGTCTGAAATCCCTGGGTGATCGTGCGGCCATCCGGCGGAACGTATAGTTCCACGCGATCCGGAACGCCTCCGCCGACTTGCGCAACCACGACGATCGTCTGCGGCGCATCCACCGCGTTGGGGTCCGTCACGGTCACCGTGCCGGTGTAGATGCCCTTGGCCAGACTCGCCGTGTCCAGGCGCATATTGACCGGAGTGCAGGTTCCGAACTGCGTCGAACAGGTCCGCGGCAGGCCGATATTCGGCGCAATCCAGATGACGTCCGACGTCGCAGCCAGACTCAGCGCAGAGTCCCCGGCGTTCGACGCTTCGACAACCTGTACGCCACCGTTCTGGCCCACGGCAATCGATACCGGACCCACAGTTGTAGCCGCCAGACGCAATCGGGGCGCGGCAGTTCCCAGCGCCACAAACGCGACGGCGCACAAAGCTGTTCTAAATAAGATCTTTTTCAACGATTCCCTCGAACCTTCTCGTAGTTTGGACTTCACGACATCGGACAATAGAAACGACGCAGGCTCCAAGAAATTAGTCCTCCGACGCGTGATTCGGATCGAAACGAATCCCCGCCGTAACCGGCGGGGCTATAACCCCGGGCTTCAGCCCGGGGATGTTTCTTGCCGGTCATCGCACTAGATCGCTGCATACAGGCGGCCATTCCTAAGCATCACATTCTTCGTCCCTGATTCCCGCGGCGGAAACACTTCTTCCAGCCTAGCATTCGGGATGGACCAGCCCACCGCCTAACGCGCCCCTTCGAGCGACACCACGCGCGAGCCATCCAGCCGCAACTCAAATGCCCCGTAATCGCCTTCGCCCCGCAGCAACGACGCGTTCGATTCGCGCGTCTGCATCTTCTTCCACTTGCTCTTCATCACCGCCGGATAGGCTACGAAAAACTGCCGCGCGGCCTCGGGCGACGCCCATTCGGTGACAAACGAGAGCAGCGGCTTCTTGTCCGCCTTTGTCTCCGACAGCACAAACGCCCCGCCCCGCAACTCCGGCGACAGCGACCTCGCCGTCGTCTCGTCGCCGTGTTGACGCAATAACAAGGCGATGTCGAGTTCGCCCAGCGTGCCCTCCCCGATCACCTTATGCGTCGTCTTCGGCGCAGCCGGAGGAACCAGCGTCGCGGGCTTCCGCTTTGAGAAATAGACGTCGGCATGCAGAATCTGTTGCGTGCTCGACGGAGCCTCATCGAACACCGCCGAAAACGCGCGCTGCCCCAACCGCCGAAACACCGACTCCTGAAACTTCAGGCCCTCGGTGTAGGGGAACACCAACGATTCGCGGATGTAGAGCGGCGTCTCGTCGAACACGCGGTTTTTGCCATCGCCGTCTTTCTTGTCGCTGGAGCCCTTGAGGAAATCCGCATTCGCCGCCAGGATTCCCGGCGAAACTTCGGCCTTGCCGCCGGCGTTCTTCGACGCCCACGCCCACATCAACCACGTCGCCTGGCCTTCCATCACCGCCTGTCGCGCGGACGATGCGTCATCGCTTGGCGCACCTTTGTGCGTGAATTTCTTCAACGAATACTGCTGATCCGCCAGCGCATGCGCCAACTCGTGAACCAGCGCGATGCGATCCTCGTCGACGTCCGCATCCCGCCCCGCCGCATCCAGCAGAAACAGCCGCTTCCGGTCGTAATCGTAGTACGCCGCTGTCTGCTCGCTCAGCAAATCCACCGTATTCTTCACCAGGTCGTATGATTCCGGTACGAAGCCAAACATCCGCAGTGTCAACGATTCGACGCGGACCTCCTCCGGCTTCACGCTTCTCTGTATCCGCTGCTCCACTTCTTTGCGGAACTGCTCCCGCGTCACCACGCCGGCGCGGACCTGCTTCTTCACCTTCCAGCCCGTGATCTCGGAGAGCGACTGCAAGATCCCGTTCATCTCCCCGAAAAGCGCCGGTTCCGCGCTCCGCGCCGGAAGCGCCCCCGCCGCCAGCAGCACCAAAGCCGCCACTGCGGCGACGCGCATTTTGCGCATACCTACGAGACTGCGATACACTAAAAGTTCCTTTATGGCCGACGACAAACTCTACAAAGCAGACTACATGGGCAGCGGAACGTTTCTGATTTCGAAGCCCAAGCGCAAAAAGAACAAGCGCCGTCAGACGAACCTCAAGAACCCCAAGCCTGGTTCCCGCAAGTAAATCCCCGGAGCCACTCGCTTCCTTCCGCCGCACTCCCTTAATCGAAATCGAATGGGCGTTTCGGCGGAGCTGCGTCTGGCTCCGACTTTGCCTGCTTCAGCAACTCCTCAAACTTCCGCCCGAGCACCGATTCGCGGTTCTTTGTTTCCGCTACCGATTTTTTGAAGAGTTCTTCCCGGCGTTCCGCCTCGGTTTGCTGCCGCGCCGCAGCCGCTTCGAAATCCGAAAACGTCTTTGGCTTGTCCGGCTCCTTGTGGCGAATCACCGCCGGAATCCCTGGATCGATTACCATCTCCGCATCGCAACACGGACACAGAATCGTGATCAGGCCCTGCCCCGGCATTCCCGGTTTCGGCCCACTTCCCATCGCACCGTTCGACATGTCCTCATTGTAGCCGCCCCACCAAACCCGATAGCGCAACCCAACCCGCTACTCGTGAGTAAAAGCATGTAAACTGGAACGTCAGTTTGGCCTGCTCCCTTCGACGCACCGGGAATCGGCTTACCCAAACCTCGACCTAGGAGTCAATAATGAGCGACGAGTTTAAGAAATTCATCATGAAGGGCAATGTCCTCGACCTCGCAATCGGTGTCATTATTGGCGCTGCCTTCGGCAAGATCGTTAGCTCCATGGTGAACGACATCCTGATGCCGGTGATCTCACTTGCCACCGGCAAGGTCGACTTCGGCAGCCTGTTCGTGTCGCTCAACGGCAAAGACTACGCAACGATGGCCCTGGCGAAAGCCGATAAGGCCCCGATTCTCGCCTACGGCATCTTCATCAATACCGTGATCGAGTTCCTGATTGTGGCCTTCGTGATCTTCCTGATCGTGCAGCAAGCAAACCGCATGAAGGCGCCGGAAGCAGCCGCCGACGTCACCACGAAAGATTGTCCGGAATGCGCAAGCGCCATCCCGCTAAAAGCCAAACGCTGCCCGCTCTGCACCTCGACCCTCTAAATCCACTCCACCCAACTGAACGAAGGTTAGATCGCGCGTGCTAACCTGCGGCGCGACCGCAAGGTCGCGCGTACTGGATCCCCACGAGGCGACCGTAAGGTCGCGCGTACTAACCTGCGGCGCGACCGCAAGGTCGCGCGTAC
>JAYVTO010000320.1:0-10644 GCA_043788745.1 Acidobacteriaceae bacterium | reverse complement strand
ATTGCCGTCCGCCTCTCCGCGCAAGGCTATTTCACCTGGAGGGAATGGGCCGAGACCTTAGCCGCCGAACTCGCCGCCGCCGCCGAACGCGGCGAGGCCGACGACGGCTTCGAGTATTATCATCACTGGCTGGCAGCTTTAGAAAAGCTCGTCACCAGCAATGGCCTCGCCGACGTAGCCACGTTATTCGAACGCCGCGAAGCCTGGGCCGACGCCTACCGCCATACGCCCCACGGCAAACCCGTGCAACTCCGCGCCGGCTTCCACGTCGCCTACGCCTACCGCCAAAGCCCGCTCCACAAAGTCACCAGCGCCGACGGAGCCGCCACAGAAATCCGCATCCAGGACGGCCACCTCTTCGTCTGCAACGGCTGCTGCTGTGGCCAAACCGAGAAAGGCTTTCCCGCGCTGCCGCTCGAAGATTTCAAGCGCCAATGGAAGCAGCGCGGAATCCGCCGCCGCCTCCATCTGACAATCTCCGGCTGCCTCGGCCCGTGCCTTTTGGCCAACGTCGTCCTCCTCCAATTTCGAGGAAAGTCGATGTGGTTCCACTCCATCAACCACCCATCCGACGTCAACCAAATCTACAACTACGTAGAATCCATGCTCCTCGAAGAAGCTGCGCTCGATCCGCCGGAAGCCCTCGCGTCACGCCTCTTTGATCGTTACCTTGAACCCGCCGCGATGGCCTGCGCTGACGCCGAATAGGCTGTCTCGCTGACGCGGCAGCGGATCCCTGCGCGTGCGCGAACCTATTTGCTCAGGCCGATACGGCGCAGCAAATCTCCGTAGCGAGGATCATTGCGCAGGGGGTCCATTTTGGGTTCGACCTTTAGCCATGGCATCGAAGTCGACCGCGCGGCGTACGCCTTTTCGAGCCATTCCAACACCACTGCGTTGTCGCCGAGCGAGACGGATGCGACCGCCATGAGATACGGATCGACGTACCGGCGCTTCGACAGCGTCTCGAGCTGCGCCATCATCTTCAAAGCCTTGTTTCGGTCGCCTGTCGCGGCGTGCACATAGGCGAGTTCCGACGCAATAAATGGCCAGTCCGGATCGATGGCGCGTCCCTTCTCGAGAATCTCGATCGCTTCGCCGTACATCTGCTTCTGCGCATAGGCGCGGCCCGTATTGTGGTATCCGAACAAATAGTTTGGATCGAGCGTCAAGGACTTGAGCGATTGCGAAATAGCCTGATCGTACCGGCGCCCGTAGTAACTCGTGCAACCCACTTCATTCGCCAGCAGGGCAGATCCCGCATCGACGGACTGCAGCTTCAGAAGATGAGCGGCCGCCTCCTCCGCGCGTCCCAGCGCGTCCGGATAATGCAAGTAGCAGGCGAACGTTTCCCCGGCGCTTGGCTTCAGCGCTGGATCATACCGGAACTCCGCCTCCGCGCCCTTCCAATCCCAATCGTGCAGTAGCTTCACCAGCGCGAGCGCCACGTGCGCCTCAGGAAGCGCCGGATCGAGTTCGAGCGCCTTCAGCGCGTAATTGCGCGCCTGCGGTAACGTCTCGCGCGGCGGATTCGTATCCGCCAGTGAGACCATCGTGGAAGCGAGTCCCGCATACGCCAGCGCGTAATTCGAGTCGAGTGCCACCGCCTTCTGGTAGTAATCGATTGCCCTTCGGAAGGACGCTTCCGTCTGCTGGTCGAAGTGGAACGCGCCCTTCAGCAGCATTTGGTAAGCGCCCGCGGCTACGCTCTGACGCTTATCCACCGCGCGCCGCGCCGAGGCGCTCAGTCGAACGCGAAGCTTATCAAAAACCTCCCGCGAGATCTCCTGCTGCGTCTGCGCGAGGTCGTCGAAAAGCCGATTGTACTCGGCCCCCCACAGGCGCCGCCCGTCGCGGACATCAATCAACTCGAACGTCGCAATCAGCCGGTTCTCCCGCTGCCGCACGCGGCCGACGAGAATCGCCTTCACGCCCAACGCCGGCCCAACCAGCGTCGGATCCACATCACGGCCCTTATAGCGGAACGCCGTCGATCGCGAAATGACCATCAGGTCGGGCGCCTGTGAAAGGTCTCCAATCAGGCTTTCCGTTAGGCCGTCCGCAATGTAATCGAGGTCCGGCCCTCCTTCGTTCTTCAACGGAAGGACGGCGACCGAGTCGATCGCGGCTTGTGGGAGAAGCCGGTAAACAACCGCGCCGCCCGCGAGAGCGACTGCGATTCCCACCGCCGCCAGTGCCAGCGTCCTTCGCCGGGGTCCGCGGCGTGCGGGAGCCATACCCTGCGCTTGCGCGAATTTCAGTTCGGCCAGGAGTGCGTCCGCGGATTGGTAGCGGTCCGCCGGCGATTTCTGCAAGCACTTTTGGGCAATCGCACACAAGCTCTCCGGGATTTCCGCGCGCAACTCCTGGACTGGCGGCGGCGTGCTGTTGAGAACAGCCGCCACGATATCCGACGGCGTCGCGCCGGAAAAAGCCGGGCGTCCGGCTAGCAACTCGTAGAAGAGGGCGCCGAAGCTGAACACATCGGACCGCGCGTCGATTGGCAATCCGCGGGCCTGCTCCGGCGACATGAATGCGGGCGTTCCCATTACCAGGCCCGGCACGGTCGCTCCCTGTTCATCCCCTGCGAGCGCCTCGCCCGAAACCTTGGCCAATCCAAAATCGAGGACCTTGACCAGACCGTCCGGGCGGCGCATCACATTTTCCGGTTTAATGTCGCGATGGACGATGCCCGCCGCATGGGCTGCGCTCAATGCCGACACCACCTGGACGGCGATATCCAGCTCCGTGCGGATCTCCATCGGCCCGGCCGCAAGTTCTTCCCGCAGCGTCCGCCCTTCGACGTACTCCGTCACGATAAAACGAACTTCGCCGGATTCACCGATTCCGTGAATCGTCACGATATTCGGGTGGTTCAGTGCGGATACCGCCGCGGCCTCGCGCTGAAACCGATGGAGCCGATCGCCATTCCGGGCGAACGCCGGCGGCAGTACCTTCAGCGCAACCTTGCGCGGTAATCGGGTGTCTTCCGCCAGAAAGACTTCCCCCATGCCGCCCGCGCCGATGCGCGAAAGAATCCGATAGTCTCCGAGGACCTCGCCGATCCGATGCGTCCGTCCTCCCATGGCCTCAGCCGCGATGTCAGCCGGCGGGTGGTCGAGAAACGTCGCGGTCCGATTTTCGCCCGCGAGCATCGACTCCACTTTCCTTCGCAGTTCCAGGTCCGCTCCGCAGGCTGCGGCTAGGCGCTTCGACTGCTCCCGCGGTGGCAGATCGCAAACACTCAGAAAAAGGTCAACAATCTGCCTATGGCGTTCCGGTGTCATGTCGGTGCGCCGCCGCTCATTTCCGAATACAGCCAGGCTTTCGCCGCCCGCCAGTCGCGCAGGACGGTATCCACCGAGATGTGCAGAATCTCCGCGCTTTCCTCGGCCGTGAGGCCGCCAAAGAAACGCATTTCAACCACCCGGCACTGCCGGGCATCCACCTTTTCCAGGGCCGAGAGCGCGGCGTCCAGAGTCACCATTTGCTCCAGCCGCTCCTCCGCGACGGCCATCCCCTCTTCGAGCGGAATCGGGCGGTGCACTCCGCCCCGCTTCGCCGATCGCTTTGCCCTCGCGTAGTCAACCAACACGTGACGCATCGCGCGCGCGGCGACTCCGAAGAAATGCGCCCGATTTTCCCACCGCTGCTCCCCCCCGGCCATGCGTACGTACGCCTCGTGGATCAACGCCGTAGTCTGCAGCGTGTGTCCCGGGCTTTGGAGTCCCATGTACCGCTTCGCCATCTGATGGAGTTCTCCATAGACCAGCGGCATCAGCCGCTCGAACGCGGCTTCGCTTCCGTTGCTCCATGCGAGAAGCAGCTGCGTCACCTGCGAGGCGGAAACCTCGGGGGAAGAAGTGCCGGTAAGGCCGTCAGCCATTGGGTTAGATGTCCGTCCGGATCACCGGAAGTCTATCACAGCAACTACTTCATCGAGACCTCGAAAGACCCTCGAAATAAAATTCTGCAAAGGAAATTGCAATCCCATGCCGGTTTTCCCGCGGCGTTCTCGTTTGCATGGTTGAACACGGAGCAAAGGCCTACCAGCCCTTCTCCGGATCGCCTGAAAAGAAAGGAAATCTATCGTGATCAACAATCGACTCAGTCTTCGAATCTGCGCTGTGGCAATCGCAGCCATGGGTTTGCTGAATACTCCCTCGGCCAGCGCCTGTGGCACGCAAGGGAACAATCCGGCTCGCACGGTAATGAACCGGATGCGCGCGGCCATGGTCGCTCACTTGGCCGCCGCAAGGGCCGATGGCCGGTTCGCTCAAGATAAACTCGACGACGGCACTGCCTCGATCGTCGGAATGTGGGATCTCACCTTCTTCGTCGGCTCGACGCCCGAGGTCTGGGATCAGGCCTTCCAGCAGTTTTACGCCGACGGCAACGAGATGACCAACGACATCGCCGTCTCCCCGTCGCTTGGCAACATCTGCTTCGGAGTCTGGAAGCAGACCGGCAAGCAAACCTACCAACTGAAACACTACGGCTGGAACTTCGACGAACACGGAAACTTCGCCGGCAAGTTCGTGCTCACTGCCACCATGAAAGTGGACCCAAGCGGCAACAGCTACGCCGGAACCTACGTCGCCGACAGCCTGGACCTCGCCGGCCACATCATCCCGGAACTCCATGGAGCCGGTGCACTCAAGGCGACCCGCATCAAACCCGACTGAAGAACCTCCTCTGAAGATCAAGTATCCCAGCGAACCCCCGCCGATCAAGGCGGGGGCTCACGTCTGAAACAGAGAATCCGTGCCACCCTGCACTCTGGACTGAATTATCCAGCACTATACTGACAGCACCACACCAGGGGGAGGGGTGCGCACAAGGACACAGGTAACACTTTCGCCTGAGGACATAGGTAACACGCTATTGGGTTTGGAGCGCTGGCTTCCTTGGTAGAGGGATAGCGGGAATCGGGCCGGTGCGAATGTGGGAATCGCGTTGGTGTGCATCACTTCCATTTGCCGCGGCACGAGTTTCCTGTCTAGTAGCTTGTCACCACTCGGAATAGAGCGTGCCTTCGAGGCTCTTGGTGCTCGATAGGCTGCGGACGTCGAAGATGCCGGGATCGGATGTACTTGCGGCCGTCAGCACGTCTTCGATAATGATCTTCCATTGGTCGTTGCCAGTCGTCGGATCGACGGGGACCTGGCGCAGATACCCTTCGGAGACAAGATCCTGCAAGGTCTGCGGCGCCTTTTGCTTGTCGACGGTGTACTCGTCGATGGTTTGGCGCAGCGTAAACAGGTTGTTCTTGAGAACGCTTTCTTTCGCGCGCAGGATCGACTTTGTATAGAGCGGCACGGCGACGGACACCATGATCGAGATGATGGTCATCACGATCATGATTTCGATCAGCGTGTAGCCCATCGAAGCCCGCCTCCGGCGGGCGGACGTGGAAGCCGGCCTCCGGTGGGCGGAAGTTGTCGCCGCCCCCGGGCAGGCGCGGACCGAGGCTAGCTCACCATTCGGAATAGGGCGTACCATCGCGCGCTTTCTCCATACTCTTCGAATACACATCAAATAGGTTTTGACCACCCCAACTGCCGGACTTCGGGTCGTCCTGCACGGCGCGCTTTCCCCAGTCGAAGGTGCCAGTCATGGGGTCTTTGGGGATGCGGCGCAGCAGCTTCACTTTTTTGTCGACTTCACCCGCGACCTTGACGCCTTCGACCAGGATCTCCAGCGTCTCGGGATAGTTTTCGGTGCCGAGCTTCTGCGGGCCGAAGCGGCCCTTGTCCGCCTCGTCCTTGTACTTGTCGATGGCGCGGCGGATCTCAGCGAGCGCGGTATGCAGTTCGCGTTCTTTGTCGCGCTTCACCTTGTAGCGCGCGAGCGGCACGGCCATGGCCGACAGCAGGATGAGGATGGTGAACGCGACGATGAGTTCGACCAGCGTCATTCCAAGTTGGCGACGGCCCAACTGTCGCCGCCTACTGCGCCTACTGCTACCCGCTACTGGAATGCTCTCGCTCATGCTCGCTGCTTACTGCACTTTTACTTGCATCTCAGGCATGGCCACAAGAATGGGTTGCAATTGCAAGTTTTTCAAGCCGATCTCGGTGACGGTGACTTTGCTATCGCCTTTGCCGACGGCCATGAAAGTCAGCGTTGCAAGCGTTCCCGCTCCCTTGACGCCACCCGCGCCGGGCAGGCGCGTGATCGTGATGGTTGCTTCGCCCGCGTCGTTGCGGATGTCTTTGACGGAGGTGACGCGCAGCCCGTCCCTGGAGAGAAGGTCGCCGGGCGCGATGTCGCTAAGACGGAGCTGCGCCGGATCCCATTTGACGCGAATGGGCGCGACGGAGAAGAGGTCCCTGGCGTTATCAATTGTGATCGTCGCGGTCACAGCGGAACTCAAGCTGACTTGCGTAGTCGTCGGCGCGAACTGCACGACGGGGCTGCCCGCCGGAACGTTGGGCTTCGGCGCTTCCGCGGGCGCGGGCATCGTGTCGGCGGTCGGCGTCACGATCGGCGCGGGTGCCGTCGTGCCCGGTGCGGCGGGCGCATCGCGCTTAGGCGCGTAGCTCACCTTCACCTGTTGATCGGTGC
The DNA here is from genome assembly GCA_043788745.1 of Acidobacteriaceae bacterium. Taxonomy (GTDB): domain Bacteria; phylum Acidobacteriota; class Terriglobia; order Bryobacterales; family Bryobacteraceae; genus JBBQWZ01. The sequence continues at coordinate 4,077 of JAYVTO010000320.1, read as the reverse complement.
CGGCGTACACGGCGCGGAAGTTCTCGGCGGAGTAGTCCGGCGTGCGCACGATGTGCGGGATCAGCGCGATCAGCAAGTCGCCGCGTTCGCGGCCGACGGTTTCTCCGCCGAAGAGCTTGCCGAGAATCGGGATGTTCACGAGCCACGGAATGCCGGTGACGTTGTTCGTGTCGGTGCTTTGGTTCAAACCGCCGAGCACGGTGAGTTCGCCGTCGCGCAGGCGGATGTCCGCGAGGTTCTTGCGCTGTCCGATGACGGGCTGCGAGAGGCCGCCGAGGTTCACGTAGTCGCGGACAGTAGAGACTTCGATTTCGACGTGCAGCGTCACTTCGTCGGCCGAATGCACCTGTGGCGTCATGTCGACGTTCACACCGACTTCGGCGAAGTTGAACTGCGTCGAAACCAGCGGGCTGACGCCGACCGAGCCGACGCCGGGTTGAAAGCTGCCGGTGGCATACGGGATCTTGTCGCCAATGCGGAGAGAAACCTTCATGCCATCCGAACTGCGCACCTGCGGTTGCTGCAGGACGCGCGTGCCGCGATCGCTGATCAGGGCCTGGAGAAATGCGCCGGGCAGCGTTGTCTGAAAGTCGCGGAAGGTAGTCTTGCCGATGTTGGCAAGCGTAACCGCCGAGGAAGCTGTCGTTCCGGTTCCGCTGGTCACGCCGCTCTTGGGCGAGTAACCGATGGTCTGGCTGAGACCGAACGTCTGGCCGTTGGCGATAGCGGCGGCGAGGTTGCGTGTCTTCGACGTATTCGCCTCCAGCACAATGACGTCGACGACCACTTCGGCCTTCGGGCGGTCGATGTCGGCGATCAATTTTTCGGCGAGTGCAATCTGATCGCGCGTACCGCGGATGACCAGCGCCTTCTGCGCGTTGTACGTGTACACGCGGCGCACCTCAATGATGCTGCGGATCGCGGTGGCGACTTCCTGAAATTCCTGTACCGAGGTCGCATTGGTGACGAAGAAGACCTTGACCACTTCGTCTTCGTAATCGCGGCGCTTGGTGGGGTTGTCGTCGGTGACTAAGATCGTATTCGACGTCATCGGCTTCCAAAACGTCTTCGTCAGCACGGCGAGGTAATCGAGCGCTTCTTCGAGCGTCGTGTTCGCGACGTCGAGATTATAGTTGCGCGCCTGCGCCTGATACTGCGAATCGAACACAACATTGATGCCGGCGAGCTTGCCCACGGTTTCGTAGAGCACCTTCACCGGCTGATTGTTCATCTTCAGGCTCTGGATCTGGCGCGAGATCGGCTTCAAGTCCGGCGGCGACATCAGCGACGCGAGCCGCTGTTCGGTCTCTTTCTTGACGCGCTCGACGGGCGTCAAGCTGCGGTTCGCGGTGGCCCCGGGCTGCTGCTGGTCAGACTCAAGCATCTGGATGGTGCGGCGGATCTCCTGCATCGCGATCTGCGAAGACGGATCCGTGAGCACAGCCTGCTGGAATTCCTTCAGGGCCTCTTCGATCTTGCCATCGCCGCGAAGCTTTTGGCCGCGGTCGACGTGCATCTGTCCCGCCTGAAATCGCACGCGGCGTTGATAGAGAAGATACGTGATGTCGCGAGGGTCGGAGTCGACGGCCTGGTTATAAAAGTCGAGCGCTTTGTCGAAATCTTTTCGCGCTTCGGCCTCGACGCCCTGTTTGAAGAGCTGGTCGCCCTTTCGCGTGCGGGCTTCGGCGGGCGTCGGCGCGAGCGATCCAAGGACCGTAAGAAGCACCAGAAGGGCAGTCCCGCTGAGTTGTAAGTATTTCAAAACAAGCATTTTGTTTATCTCGGACCGCGATCCACCGGGCGGCGCCAGTGGCGCGCCGTGTTAAGCTGTAGAAAGCGCAAGTACAGCAATCCTCTATATCCTTGACGCGATTCAGGTTCCTTTCGTGGAAGCGAAAAACGGCAACAAAATCCTAGGCGAGAATCGGCAGGCCCGTCACGACTATTTCCTGACGGACCACTACGAAGCCGGAATTGTGCTTACGGGGACCGAGGTGAAGGCCGCGAAGGACGGAAAGATCCAGCTAAAGGATAGTTTCGCCGAGGTCAACGGCGGCGAAGCCTGGTTGCTGAACGCCCACATCAGTGAATACTCGCACGGCAATCGCGAGAATCACGCGCCTACGCGGAAGCGCAAGTTGTTGCTGCATAAATCCGAGATCACCAAGCTCCACTCGATCATTCGGGAGCGCGGGCTGACGCTGGTGATTACGAAGTTGTACATGAAGAACGGTAAGATCAAGTGCGAAATCGCGGTCGGGAAAGGCAAGAAGTTCCACGACAAGCGCGAAACCGAAAAGAAACGCGAAGCGCAAGCCGAAGCCAAGGCTGAAATCGTGCGCCGCACCCGAACCTAACAGGACAAAAATTATCATGGACGTCATCCTTTCTACCCTTCCTTTTGACCGGATCGAAGCCGACGCGCTGGTCGTGCCGGTGTTCGAAGACGATTGCAAGTTGCCCGCGAGCCTTGATTCCGCCGCGAGCTGGCTCGAAAGCCTGAAGGCGTCGGGCGAGTTCAACGGAAAGGGCGGGGAATCGGCCGTGCTGCATCAGCCTCCCGGTCTGCAGGCGTCGCGGCTTGTTGTGGCTGGAGCCGGAAAGCAGGCGAAGTTCGATCCTCGGACGCTCGCCGGATCTCTTGTACGCAGCTTGAAGGCGAAGGGCGTGAAGACTCTGGTCTTTGCGCTTGCGGCTCCGGTGGAGGCGCACGTTGAGGCCGCTGTCGAAGGCGCAATCCTCGGCAATTGGGACGCCGAAAAGCACAAGTCGAAATCGGAAGTGAAGTTTCTCGATACATTCAGCGTTGCCGCGTCGGGCGACTTCGCGGGCGCGCTGAATCGCGGCCGCATCCTCGGAGAATCGCAGAACTTCACGCGCGATCTGGTGAACGAACCGGCGAATCTGCTGGCTCCCCTGCATCTCGCCGACCGGGCCAAGAAGATGGCTGCCGAAGCCGGCCTCGAATGCGATGTGCTCGATCAGGACCGCATGAAGCAGCTCGGCATGGGCTCACTGCTCGGCGTCGCGCAGGGCAGCGCGGAGCCGCCCGCTCTCATTGTGATTCGCTACACGCCGGCCAAGGCGCCGGCCACTTCCGATCACCTCGGTCTCGTCGGCAAGGGTGTGACGTTCGATACGGGCGGCGTTTCGATTAAGCCTGCGGACGGCATGGAGAAGATGAAGTACGACATGGCCGGCGGAGCGGCGGTGCTCGGCGCGATGCGGGCCATCGCGCAGTTGAAGCCGGCGATTCCGGTGACGGCGTTTATTCCGGCGGTCGAGAACATGGTCGGCAGCCGAGCGCAGCGTCCGGGCGATATCGTGACGTCGTACTCCGGCAAGACCATTGAAGTACTGAATACCGACGCCGAAGGCCGGTTGATTCTGGCGGACGCGATCACCTACGCGAAGAAGCAGGGCTGTACGCATCTGGTCGATGCCGCGACGTTGACCGGCGCGATCGTGGTCGCGCTCGGCAGCGTCTACGTCGGTGCGTTCACAAACGACGATGCGATGCTCGGTCGCGTGATGGCGGCGGCGAAAGCCGAGGGCGAGAAAATGTGGCACATGCCTTGCGAAGACGAGTATCGCGATTTGATCAAGAGTCCGTTCGCGGATCTGGCGAACATTGGCCCACGCGGCGGCGGATCCATTTCAGCCGCCTGGTTCATTCGCGAGTTCGTCGAGGATACGCCCTGGGTGCACCTCGATATCGCAGGCACGGCGTGGCTCGACGACGCGAAGCCCTCCATGCCGAAGGGTCCTACGGGAGTCGCGGTGCGGACCTTTGTGCGGCTGGCCGAGAGCTGGTAATTGCACGCCGGCCATGCGATCGCGTCCACAGTTCGTTTGAGCGGTGCCAAAGCGTTTGACTGCGAACGAAGTGAGCGAATGCCCGAGCTTAGCAAAGAGCCAGCAAAGAACCGCGAACGAAGTGAGCGGACCGCATCGCCCAAATCCTCGATCCGTGCACCTTTGGCGTTGGCGCGCCGCAAGGGTTCTTTGGTGTACTGCGGGGCTGGCGATCCGCCTCTTTATGCTGGCGTGAGGCATCCGCTCACTTCGTTCGCGGTT
>JAYVTO010000319.1:0-4904 GCA_043788745.1 Acidobacteriaceae bacterium | reverse complement strand
CTTCCAACCGAGGCCCGACCGTAAGGTCGCGCGTGACCCCTCTTCCAACCGAGGCCCGACCGTAAGGTCGCGCGTGACCCCTCTTCCAACCGAGGCCCGACCGTAAGGTCGCGCGTGACCCCTCTTCCATCCGAGGCCCGACCGTAAGGTCGCGCGTAAAGCGGCCCGAAGGGCCGCTTTGGTCAACAACGGATTCAACGGATCAACCGCCAAGCTTCGAGGCGCGCACGAACCGAGGCCGAAGCCGAGCGAAGTAAGCGCCCGCCCGTACCGATAGCGCCCGAGATAACCCCGTCCGTAAGCGGACCCATACTGGCCGGGATTTGCGCCGCACTACACTAAGACATGACGACCGACTGGAACGCGATCCGCGCTGAGTTTCCGGCGCTTGCGAATTGGACCTTCCTGAATTCCGCAACCTTCGGGCAGTTGCCGCGCCGCGCGGTCGAGGCGATCAACGACCACTTCGCGCATCGCGACGAACTTGCCTGCGCGGACTTCTTGCATTGGTACGACGACATTGATCGCTTGCGTGGCTCCATCGCCAAGCTGATTCACGCGAGCGCGGACGACATTGCGTTCGTGACCAACGCCGCGCAAGGCTTGTCGGTTGTGGCGTCGGGCATCGACTGGAAACCGGGCGACGAAGTGCTGACGCTCGAAGAAGAGTTCCCCAACTATCTCTACATGCCGGCGCTCGTTGAAAGATTCGGCGTGAAGTTTGTCGAGGCGTCTTGGGAGAAGTTGCGGGATGCGGTGACGCCGCGCACGCGGCTGGTTGCGGTCAGCGAAGTGAACTACGCGACCGGTTTTCGCGTGCCTGTTGCTGAGTTGTCGAAGTTCCTGCGCGAACGCAACGTTCCGTTGTTCGTCGACGGAACGCAAAGCTGCGGCGCATTGCAATTCAATTGTGCAACAGCGCGGCCAAGCGCGTTCGTCGTGCACGCTTACAAGTGGATGCTGTCTCCGACGGGCGCGGGCTTTCTCTACGTCGATCCGGAACTCCGCGCGAAACTGCCGCCCTCAATAGTTGGATGGCGCAGCGACAGAACGTGGCGCGAGGTCGCCAACCTGCATCACGGCGCGCCGCGCCTGAAGGATTCGGCCGAGAAATACGAAGGCGGCGGTCTGCCGATTCCGCTGCTCTACGCGATGGAGCAATCCGTCAACCTGATGCTCGAGATCGGACCGGCGGTGATTGAAGGGCGCGTCCTCGGGCTAGCGGGCAAGGCTCGCGAGATGCTCCGCGCCCTTGGAGCGATATGCGAAGAAACGGGAGCGCAGATCGTAACGGCAAAGTTCGAGGGTCGCGATCCGTCCGCGCTGGCAGCGGCCTTGAAAGCGAAGCGAGTACTCGTGGCAGCGCGTCACGGCTTTCTGCGCGTGTCTCCCCATCTCTACAACAATGAGGCGGATCTCGAAATCCTGCTGCGCGAGTTGGCTGCCATCCTCTAGTATCGTCACCGCTTGATTTGTTTCATGGGACCGCTCGGTCCAACCGCGTGCGTCAGGAACCCTGAAAACATCCTCCAGTCGCGCGCCAGCAAAGAACCGCGAACGAAGTCAAGGACGCGCGGGCGCATCCTGACCGCCATGAACCAGCACGGCACGCCACTATCCGAGCCGCGACCACAGCGGCCCGAAGGGCCGCGTCGGGAGCGGATTCAACCGTGCACGCGACAAAGCTTCGAGGCGCGCGCGAAGTAAGCGCCCGGGCAGCACCAAGACTTGCGGCATTCGAATTCAATCACGTACGACATGATTCATGGAGAGTGAGTCGATCTCATTCATACCAACAGCGCCCGACATAACTCGCCCGCTTAAGGAACTGTGTAAACATCGCCCCCTGCTCCGCTCGAAGAGCCGCGAGCGTAAAGCGAGCGGCCCGTGACCCCAACGAAGAACCGCGCCTGTAGCGAGCGCCCACCCCTTACTCGTTCTCTGGGCCGGATGCTAACGTATTATCTGCGCTCATCAGATTGGTTCGGCGCTTCCATTATCATGCCCTCTTCTGATCTTCACGTAGGTCCTATCGCAGCCACACGCGGCTCGATTACGTCTGGAATCCTTGCGATTCCCGCTGGTGTCGACGGCGCGACCGACATTCCGATTACCGTGTTCCACGGTACGAAGGACGGCCCCGTGCTCACGCTGATTGCCGGCAACCACGGCTACGAGTATCCGCCGATTCTCGCGTTGCAGCAGTTGCGCCCAACGATCGATCCGGCGACCCTCGCCGGAACCATCATCATGGTGCACTGCGCAAACATGCCGTCGTTCCTCGGCCGCACCGTATACTTCTCGCCCGTCGACGGCAAGAACCTGAATCGCGTCTATCCCGGCAAGGCCGACGGAACGGTCTCCGATCGCATCGCGTACGCGATGACGAAAGAAGTGATCGAGAAGAGCGATTACGTGCTCGACCTGCATTGCGGCGATGGTAACGAATCGCTAATGCCATACCTCTATCAATCGGAGACCGGCGACGCGGCGCTCGATGCGAAGACTGCGGCCATGGTGCTCGCGTTCGGTATGGATCACATCATCATCGATCGCGGCCGGCCGACCGACCCCCAGGCTTCGTTCTATTGCTCGACCACTGCGATCACGCGCGGGATTCCTGCGGTCACGATCGAAGCCGGCTATCTCGGTGGTACGGATCAGGAGTCGGTAGACATTATTAAAAGCGGCGTCCTCAGCGTGATGCGCCTTCTCAAAATGATCGACGGCGCGCCGCTACACGTCGCGAAGCCGCTGTATCTGTGGCCTTCCGAAGTTTTGAACAGCCCCGCCACTGGCTTGCTATATCCCACAGCCGACAAGAACCAGTTGGTGAAGAAGGATGATCTTCTCGTCTCGATCACTGATTTCTTCGGAGCGCCACTCGCCGAAGTTCGCGCGCCGTTCGATGGCATCGTGCTGTACGTGGTAGCGACTCCGCCGATCGTCAAAGGCCAGCCGGTGGCCTTTGTTGGTGCCTATCGACAGCAGGTCGGACCGCCAGGTCCGACCGAAGACGCCAACCGCGGATTCACGGCAAAACTACCGGGACGATGACGAGTTGGACCGACACGGCGTTCCGCGCCGCGCTCGCAAGGACTTCGGTGAGGCGATCGATGCCCTCCTGCGGCGCTACGGCGCATCATCACTGTCTCACCCGTCGTAACAATTGTATCGGCGGGAACGCCTACAATGAAAGACAAATAAAGAAGGTGCATTCGCGTATGAACGTTTCGCTCTCGCTTCGGACGAAAGTCTGTGTGTTGTTGCCGCTCGCAGCCCTCGCGCTGCAGGCCGATTGGATCGGGTTTCGCGGTCCGAACGCCTCGGGCGTAACGACGCTGAAGAACCTGCCGTCGAAGTGGTCGGACAAGGAGAACATCGCCTGGCGGACCGATATCGCGGGCCTTGGTTTTTCGTCTCCAGTGATCGTCGGCCGCAAGATCTTCGTCACCACCGCCATCAAGGGCGACAAGGTGGAAGGAGTTACACCGCGAAAGCATCAGTATCCCGGGCAGAAATCCGCCGATTTCGTCCACCCGCAAACCACCGACGCCGACCGCCTGCACGATCTCAAAATTCTGTGTATCGACGCGGATACGGGCAAAGTGATTTGGGAGCGGACGTCGTACAGTGGCAAAGTCTTCGACGGCCGCCACACCTCGAATAGCTACGCGTCGCCGACGGTTGTGTCCGATGGCCGCAACGCGTACGCCTGGTTCGAATCGCAGGGCATGTATGCGTACGACTTCGACGGCAAGCTGCTGTGGAAGACGTCGCTCGGTGGCATCAATACGTTGAATCTTGGGCCCGGCAGTTCGCCGCTGCTGGTCGATGACATTATCATCGTCCAGTGCGACCAGGATGACGGTAAGGAATCGTTCATCGCAGGAATTTCGAAGAAAGACGGCAAGATCGCCTGGAAGACGCCGCGCGCGAATGGGAGTTCGTGGTCGACTCCGACGTTAATTGAAGTGAACGGACAGAAGCAAGTGATTGCGCTCGCGCAGGAGACGGTCGCCGCGTACGACCCGAAAACAGGCAAACAACTGTGGCAGGCTCCGGGCATCGGCGGCGTTTCGGCGAACACGCCGTTGTATGGGCACGGGCTGCTTTTCCTATCGACCGGCTATCCAGTAAAGCGGATTATGGTGATCAAGCCGGATGCTCCGCCGGAGCAGAAACTGGTTTGGAAGTACGACAAAGGCACGGCGTACGTGCCGAGCGCGCTGCTCTACGGCGACTACTACTACACGATCGGCGACAACGGCGCGATGACGTGCTTCGATGCGAAAACGGGCGAGATCAAGTATGAAGCCAAGCGCATGCCAAAGCCGGGCCGTTATATGTCGTCGCCGTTTGCGTTCGACGGGAAGATTCTCATTAGCAGCACGGATGGCGATACGTTTGTGATCAAGGCGGGCCCGGAGTTTGAACTGTTGCAGACGAACTCCGTCGGCGAGCCGATCCACGCGTCGTTCGCGCCGGATGGCGATTCGCTGTACTTGCGAACGGACAGCGCGCTGTACCGGATTCGCGAGAAGAAGTAGCCTATCCGCTCACTCTCCATGAATCACATTGTCAGCGATTGATTTTGACGGCCGCAATTCCAGGTGCTGCACGGGCGCTTACTTCGCTCGTCCTTCGGCCTCGCTTCGTGCACGGCGTGAATCCGCTCCCGACGTGGCCCTTCGGGCCGCTCTCCAGAAACCAGTCCGTAAGTTCTTGATTTCAGGTAGTACCATTCATGACCGAATGTTCCCGCCCTGAAGGGCGAAGATGCTGAGGCTATTTTCCAAGCGAACTGCACCAAATCCGAGCCGCGACCAAAGCGGCCCGAAGGGCCGCGTCGGGAGCGGATGCACAAGCCGGCACCCCGCACTGCTGCTACCAGGATTGAACAA
>JAYVTO010000318.1:0-24141 GCA_043788745.1 Acidobacteriaceae bacterium | reverse complement strand
GAGACTGAACCCTTCTCTCCCATACCGACAGTGAACCCCGCCCTTCAGGACGGGGCTGAGGCTATTTTCCAAGCGAAGTGCACCAAATCCCGAGCCGCGTCGGGAGCGGATTCACGAGCCGGCTGCTGCTACCAAAACTGAACAACCTACAGGGTCGCCGCCGGACGGATCTCTCCCATACCGACAGCGCCCGATTTAACCCCGCCCTTCAGGGCGGGGATTACTGGCAGCCGGGCAACTTGAAGTTTGAAATATAGGTGCTCCAGTTGAAAGTACCGCTGGTCTTGAGGTATTCGTTGGTGTACCAGAAGGTGCAGTCGTCCACCGGGTCCACGGTCATGGCGCTATAGTCACCCCAGCGGTTGAGGTTGGTCAACTGAGAGCCGCCGCCCGCCTTGAGGATGCTTTCAACCTGCATGGTACCGAGAACGTCCCCTGGAGCCCGCGCAGTGAAGCGGATGGAGGGCGCGACGCTCGCGCTGGATGCACTATAGCCAAGGGCGATGTTGCCGGCCTTGTCCATGGCAATGCTTCCCATCCAGCGATGGGTGCCATCGGAGGTGCCCAGGGTTCCCTGCTGGAAGACGACGGGTATGCCCACCGCCATGGTGCTGGCAGCCGGGTTCCGCAATTCGTACCAGCGCACGGAAGTCACCGCATTCCGCTTATTGCTGCCCACGGCGACCGACTGGTTTACCACCAGCGATTCGACGCCCGCGCGGTTGCGGTAGGCCAACCGGTACATCAGGCGGTCGGCGAGTGAATCCAGTTTCTGATTGGTGCCGGGCTGCGGGATGCAGGTACCGCCTCCGCTGCACGCGGCATTGAAAGTCGCTACTGCAATGGCGGTGGGTCCGGTAAACGTGGAATTGGCCGAGTTGGCCCAGTCGACGTGGAATTTCCAGAGATTGAGTTTGTTCGTGCCGTAGTTCAAAAAGAAGTTCGGCGAGCCAGCAGGGGGAGCAGTGATCCCGTCGAGGTCCGAGGGGAGGAGACCGCCGAAAGAAGTGGAGAGCTGGAAGCACTGTTGCGTGGCGGTCGGGTCGCCCACGAGCATCTTGGCGCGGTCCATGGCGCAGGCCTTGGATCCTCCAAAGGTGGTGCCGTTGTTGAAGATGTTGTAGGAAAAATAGTAGGCATCGGGCCACACACCCACTTTCGGATAGTCCGGAAACTCAGTGTTGCCATAGCTGAACGCATACCGGTAGTAAGCGCCGGTCGCGTCCGAAGTTTGGGAGACGGCAATACATTCCAAGTAGGGGGGCGTCTTGACAGAGAATTGGGTCAGGATCCAGCGGCCGGCGGCTTTGTCATATTGCACAACTGGATCCCCATCGTTATTAGTCTCACAGCCTCCACCGAAGCCCACCCAAGGGGAATTTCCTGCTTTTGGGAAGCCCGATGCGATTTGCCCACCCTTAGCAAAGACGGCAAAGGATTCATTGACCCACTGGACGTACTGCGTTGCTCCCACGGCACCGTTCGTATCGGGGGGTGCGGCATTCGGAACAAAACCGTAGTCTCCATTGCCGACTCCGGCGAAACTAAACCCGGCGCTGGTGGTAACGAAGGCACCCGGAGCGGTCTGGACGGCTGAGTCGTCGCCATTGGTCGCCGCTTCGTTCTGTGGGATGGGACGTAGGGGTTTTTCGCGGCGCTGTTCGGATCCGGGTGAACTGGCCGCATTGAGGGAGCGCAGCGGGAGAGATACATCGGCACGGACAGCAGAGCTAACTACCACGCCGTTCCCCTGAGCCTTAAGCTGGCCAGAAATCATTACAACCATTGCACTTGTGGTAACGAGTGCACACAACAGAGACTTTTTCGTCATTCGCTGAGTCCTTTCCCTCATGCTCCGAATAGCACTGCAAGGGCAAGTGTCCTCCCGAAGCTAGGGCAAGTATACACCCTGGGCGGCGATCATTATGGAGAAAATGAACCGGGCAAAGCTTGAGGACTGCATGGATGACGGGCAAGCCGGAAACAATCCACGGTGGGATCCCTCGGAAAGCCGCCACCAGCACGACGATTGCTGCTGGGCCGCCGACTTCACGGATCCATCTGCGGACGCATTTATCCGGTTCACTTGTCCGACATGCCGACGATCGACCGTTGTTTCCGTAGATGCTCGACGACGGCGCAGTGCTCCTGCTGAGGGCTGAATAGGATTATCTCTGGGCTACGGCGATGGCGTGGCCGGGGGGCCAGTAGGAAAGATCGCCGCCGTGGACGGCTTCTTTCGATCCGTCCGCGTACGTCCCCGTGATCTCGCCCTCAATCATATAGCCCCAATGGGGGGCCTGACACAGGTCACCTTCCAGACCTTCTAGCAGCGGCGCGATGTCCAGTCCAGCGGCCATCAAAATACTCTCCAGCCATCTTGCCGTAACCCGTCGCATCTCCAAACTCGGCCACTTGGCGAGCTACTGCACCGGGAATGTCAATCTTTGCGGGAATGTCAGTCTTTGCAATACGCATGGGTTTCTCCGTGAAGTAGGGATCAAAGCACCGCTTCCTAAATTGAACGCTATCGTACGTTAGACAAACTACATTGAATCAGAATGTGTTACGGGCCTTACGCAGTAGGTCGGGCCACCAGGTCCGACCAGGCTAAGAACCAATCAAACCAACAACCTAAAAGCGATACTGGCTTCGTTCCGCAAGCCGGAAACAACCCCTTCACCGACCCCGCAAATTGAAAAAAACCATTCCGCGACATCGCCGCTGAGAACTTCCAAAACGAGAAAAACAAGGTGGGCTGACCGAGACGTCAGACCACAAACCGAAGAGGCAACCCACCGAGCCCGAAGTGTTCCTGGACAACTTCGTCACTCGGACTGCGCTGCTCGCAATTTATTTGCCTTTGCTCAGCTTCCGGAAGTACTCCGCCACCGCATCGCCGTAGCCCGGCGGAACCCGGTCGCTCGCGCCGGACCGCACCTGCCCGCCGTTCTGCTCTTCGAGCTTGCGCCGCAGCACCAGTTCCAGTTGCTCAATGTTCGGCAGCACCTGCCGGTCGAGACGCGCTCCCAGTTCCGGACCCTGCGTCGCGCCCATCGTGGCCTTCTGGATATCGCGCATGATGTCGCCGATCTCCTTTGCCAACTCCGGATTCTTGTCCATTAAACCTTGCCGGATCTGCGCCAGTTCGCGCGAAGTCGCGTCGAGGTCGATGCGCCGGTTCCCATTCCAAACGTCGCCGCCGCCGTTCAGGTTCCCGCCGTTCCCGCTTCCGCCGGGCGGCATCATGCGCGATTGCGGGTTGCCCTGCTGCTGCCCGCCAGCTTGCTGACCCCCTTGGCCTTGTTGCTGTCCGGGTTGTTGGCCTCCTGGCTGCTGGCCTTGGCCTTGCTGTTGTCCAGGCTGCTGACCACCCTTCTGTTGGCCTTGCCCCTGCTGTTGCCCAGGCTGTTGACCCTGGCCTTGCTGCTGCCCGGACTGCGGACCTTGTTGTCCCTGTTGACCCTGCTGACGAACGCGCTGCAACTGGTTCCGCAGCGCCTCGACGCGCGCTAGCGCTTGCTCCAGGCCTTCCTTGCCCGCGCCGCCTTTGCCATTCTTGTCGCCGTTCTTATCCATCGCCGCGCGCGCGGCTTGCAGCTTGTCACGCATGCGCTCCATGCCGTCCGTGATCGGCTGCTCCTGCGGAGCCATGTACGCACCCAGCCCCTGCCGGATCCATTGCGACCCCAGCTTCATGCGCTGCTTGATCTCGGAGCCTTGCATGTCGCCCAACGCTTCACGCACCTGCGACGACGCCGTCGGCTGCGTACCCGCCATCTCGCGGACCGCCTTCTGCATGTCCTTCTCAATCTTGTCGAGCTCGTCTCGCAGCTTGTCGTTCTCCGCCGCGAACTGCTGCGCCTTCTGCGGATCGCCCGAAGGCTGGGCGTTGCGCTGGCGCGGGTCCGGCATCTTGTCGCCGTACTCCTGCTTCAGCCGGTTTGCGAAGTCCTTCTGCTGTTGCGCCAGCCGCGCCGAACGGTCCGCCAACGACTCCAATTGCGAAGACGACTCCTGGCGCCGCATCCCGCTCAAAAGGTCGCGCGCTTCGTTCAACCGCTCCGCCGCCCGCCGCGCGTTCGCGTCCTGGCCCGCCATCTCCTTGCCTTGCTGCCCGCCCTGATCACCCTGCTGCGAGTTCTGCTGCTGCGCCCGCCGCATGTCTTCGGTCGCCTTTGAAATCCGGTCGAACGCATCTCGCAACTTCTGCTCGGATTGCGTCAAGCTCTGCTGGCCCTTCTGCTGTTGCTGTTGCTGTTGCGACTGCTGTCCGCTCTGCGACTGTTGTCCACCCTGCGACTGCTGTCCGCTCTGTTGGCCCTGCTGCGGCTGCTGTGACTGCGAACCGCGCTGGAGCTTCTCCATCTGCTTGCGGAGCTCTTCCGCCTCGCGCCGCAACATCTCCTGCTGCCAGCGCTGATCGAAGCTCGCCTTCGGATCCTTCTTTTGCTGATCGGCCAGTTCCTGCTGCCGTCGCGCCAGTTGCTCCAGCTTCTGCAGCGCCTCGTCGATCTCCTTCTGCTTCTGCTCTTGCGACGACTGCTGCTGCCCCGTCTCGTACTGGTTCTTCTCGGTGTCGAGTTCGAGATCGAAGAGGTTGTCGAGATCGCGGCCCTGCCCGCCGCCACCGCCGCCCTTGTTGCCGAACGCCACCTGGATCTGCCGTCGCAACGCTTCCGCGCGCAACAGATGCTGTAGCGCGACTTGCTCGGGCGACAACGCATCCTTCCATGCCTGCGCCTTCAGCTTGTCCGCCGCCGGACCCATCGCCTTCGACGCCGCTTCCATCTCTTTGACGAACGTCTGGAATTCCTGGTTGGTGCCGGAAAGCTGCCGCGCCTTCATGCGCTCAATCAGCTTCTCGGTCTGCGCTTTCAGCTTCGTCTGCATCTCGGCCACGAACTTCGCGTTCTCGCCCGATGCCGCCGTGCCACCGCGCAGCGCGTTCGATGTCGCGCTGATGATCTCCTTCTGCCGCTGCGAGATCTGCTGCTGGTCGTCGTCTCCGCCTCCACCGCCGCCGCCACCCGATTCCTGAGACTGCGAGTACTCGCGCTCGAACGGCTGTGCCTCGATGAAGAACATGTCCGTCCGCGACTGCTTCTTCGCGTCCCGCGCCGTCGCGTAGAGGCCAACGACATCGCCCGGTTGTAGCTTGAACTCTTCGAGCGCGATCATGGTCTGCCCTTCGGCATGCTTCACGGTCTGGCCCTTCAACAACTGGACGGTCTTCTCCGGACCGCCATTCACCGAGTAGTGCAGATCCAGCTCGCGCAGGCCGAAATCGTCGTCGGCCTCGACCATCACCGGCACTTCCTCAATCGGGTTCACCTTGGTGTCGCGCCCCGGCCGCGTGATTTTCACAACCGGCTCGCCATCGCGCCGCGCTTCAATGAAGAAGTCCTCGCTCAACCGGATCTCCGCGCCGCCGTCCTTCGCGCCTTCGCCCACAGGCTCAAGCTGCGCGAAGTGATACATGCCGTCCTTCTTGATCGCGACCTTGGCAATCACGCGCCCGCCTTCTTCCCGCAGCGGAATCCGCACGCCGTCGTCGAGCACGATCACGCCGTTCACGATCTTCTTGTCCGGCGCCGCCGAGACTTCCGCGACGGTCTCTTCGACCGCGCGCAGGTCGCCGCCGGGATCTTCCACAACGTCTTGCAGTCCAAGCGACGCCGGGAAGTGATAGACCACGCGAATCCGCCCGATATTCGGCAGATCGGCGGCGATCAGCTTGAATGTCTCCGACTGCACGCCCGACGCTCCGACGTAATACTCCACCGAGTCCGGAATGCCCGCGAACGTGAACTCGTACGCCTCGCCCACCGGGCGCATGGTCGCCGCCTCCCACTTCGTCGTGCCGTTGAACTTCGCAAATAGCCGCACCTGTGGCGCCATGAAGCCAACCAGACGCGCGCGCACGCCAACGTCGGACTTGCGGCGCACCGTGCGGTTGCCGGGCTCCACCTGAATGTCGTAGTAGCGGATCGCCGAACCCGGCTTCGGCATGCCCGCCCACAGCAACGACGCGCCGTGCCCCATGTAGCCCGGGCCCGCGAGGACCAGCCAGAGTAGGATGCCTGCAGCGGCCACAAACGAGCCAGCCATCGTGAAGATCGTAGCAGGCGTGATGATCTGCCGCGGAGCGCTCTGCGCGGCCACCCGGCCCGCGTCTTCAGCAAGCAGTTCGACAAACGGGTCGCCGGTCTTCGAGCGCTCGGCGAACGTCAGCAGGCGCTGCTCGAACTGAGGAAATGCCTGCTCGGCGCGGCCCGCCGCGCGGCGGCGGTTGATCTTCAGCAACGGCACAACCAACGCAAAGCTGATGGCGAGCGCAAGCGAAAGGAACAGCGCCGCGCGGCTCCACGTCAGACTGGCGGCAGAGAACGCGAACGCGTTCGCGATCAGCACCAGCGCGACTGTCGCGCCCAGCGCCGCCGCGGCCGCAATCGCCAGGCCCTGCCACCAGACGGCGAAGCGCATGCGCGCTTCCAGTTTTGCGAGGTAGGCGTTCAGTTGGTGCGTATTCATTGCCGTTATGTCCTCAAAAGCCGTTCCCTAATTATGCCGCGTCATCTACGCAGCCTCTGGCTGCTCGCGCCGGGCATCGTGCGTACTCGAGCGCAAATGCCGGTTTGCAAACACCGATTCGACCAGCGCTACGATCAACAGCGCAAACAGCAGATACGGCCACAAAGGCCGCTTCTCTTCGCGGGCGCCGCCATCTGGATCGGACACGCTTGCCGGCGCCTGGTTCCCCTCGCCGGTTTTCTGCCACAACACGGCGGCGTCGGCCGGAATGCGTTCGAGGTTCGACTCGCGCCGGTCGGCGTGCACCGCAATCAATTCCTGACGGCCGCTCGGCCGCTTCAACTCGTAGAAGCCTTCTTCGTTCGCTTGAAAGTTGGTCGCCGTGGCGGCCTCAGCCAGGCTCAATAACCGCTTGCCGTTGGGGTCCGTCACGTCGGCCGCGGCGGTCTGCGACTTGTCGGCGCGAAGCTCGACGAAGCTGCCGGCGAGAATCGTGCCGGCCTGTTCGTCCTGGCCCGCGAGGTAATTCGCCGACTGCTCGATGAAGGGCACGAAACTCGCGTGCAGCGGAAAGTCATTGGCGACGTTGTCGAGCGAAGAGGTAAACGTCAGCACGCGACCCTCGCCGATCTTGCGCTCGAGCAGCAGCGCCGATTGATCGGCCATCTTCGCAAGCACCGCCGACTTCTCCGGCCGCACGCGCACCGACTGATAGAACTTGACGCCTTCCAACTTGCCTGCACGCCGCAGCGCCGGATGGCCGGTGTCGATCTCACCCGCGGTCTGAAACAGATCGCCCTCGCGCGCCGCGTAGCGCGAGCCATCGACAGGATCGTCGGCGAGCAGCGTGCGCGGCCGGGCCGCGGAGCCCGGGCCCATCGAGACCAGCACGCCGCCACCTTTGGCGACGTACTCAACAAGCGCCTTCTCAAGCGACGGCGGCGGCGCGCCCACGTCGGCGAGCATCACCCAGGCGTACTTCGCGAGGCTGACGTTCGCGGCTTGATCCGACGTCATCGAGTCGATCGTGAATGCCGCTTCGGTCGACGCGTCAATCGCGGCGCGCACGTAGATGGCGGCGCGCGCCTGCCGGCCATCGTGAATCAGCAGCGCCTTCTTCGGGTCGCCGCGCTCGACTGCGAATACGAAGCGGTCGTCGGCTTTGAGCGCATCGCCACCGTCGATCTGAATCTCGCCGCGGCTGAAGCCGTAGGGCGCGTCGATGCCGAGAAATTCCGCCGAAACACGGCCATTGGCGGGCACGTCGACCGACTTCGTCGCCAGCGTCTTGCCGTTCAATACGAGCGACACAGTCTTCGTCGCGGCGGGCGTTCCGTAGCCAGAGATAATCGCTTGCACGCGGGCTTTTTTTGTGTCGTAGATATGCCGCGGCGCGATGGCGCTCTCGACCACGAAGTTCGGAGCCGCTTCCTCGCCTACGGCGTGCAGCACGAGCTTGGCGTTATCGGGCATGCGCAGATCGTTGAACGCCGCCGGCATCGCGGAGCGTTGCAGGTCCGTGAAGAAGTGGACCTCCATCGGCGCCGTCGCCAGCAGCGACTTCAACGTCTTCACCAGTTCACCGTAGCTGCCGCGTGAATCGCTCGCCTGAATCGATTGCACCGCTGCCCCCATCTCCTGCTTATCGGCAGTTGCCTGCGAAAGCGCATCCACGGTTCCGCCGAGCGAAAGTACGCGGACCATTCTTCCCGGCGCCAGACCGCGAATCGTTGCCAGCGCACCGTCTTTGGCTTTCGCCAAACGGTCTCCAGCACGCATGCTGAACGAGCGATCAACGACGAGGGCGACGGCCTGATTGCCATCGCCCGACTGCAGCGTTTGCTTGTAGAACGGATTCGCGAACAGCAGCGCGAGCAGCACGATCATCGCGATCCGCAAGGCGAGCAGCGCGAGAAAGCGCAAGCGGCGGTGCTTTACCGAGCTTTGCTTGCGCTTCTCAAAGAACATCAGCGAACTGAACAACTGCGGAATGGTCTTGTGCTGACGCAGCAGGTGGATCCACAGGGGCAACCCCACGCCGAGCAGTCCGCCCAGAAACCAGGGAGAGAGGAAGCCCACCTACATCCTCCCCTTACGCGCGGCGAGATAGCCGCGCAGGGCTTCGTCGAGCGGCTTGCCAGTATCGACGAGCGTGTAGTCGAGTCCGGCGGCGCGCAGAACGCTCGCCATCTCCTCACAGTGCGCGGCGATCTTGTCGCGATATTCGGTGGCCGCGTACTGGGGCGTTACCTCGAGCGTGTCGCCGGACTCCATGTCTTCCAGCAGGACCGGATCGCGGAAGGACGGGCGCAGTTCCTGCGGATCGAGGACATGAAAGACCACCACTTCGTTCCCGTGATGGCGCATCGGCTCCATGGTCTTGACGATGGTCCGCGGGTTCTCCCACAAATCGGAAACGATGACGAGCAAGCCGCGGCGATGCAGAAACTCGCGGACGTGCAGGAAGGGCTTGGCGAAGGAAGTACGCTTTCCCGGGACAGCCTTGTCGAGCGTGTTCAAGATGCGATGCAACTGGCCTTGCCGCGTCGAGGGTTGCACCCAGCCGCGCACGTCGTCGTCGAAAACGCACAGCCCGGTGGCATCGCGTTGGCCGACGGCCATATAGGCCAGTGCGGCCACGAGGTACTTTGCATACGCGAGCTTTGTAACCGGCTGCGAGCCGTACTCCATCGACGCGCTCGCGTCGATCATGAACGTCGTCTGGCAATTGGTTTCGCCTTTGTAGCGCTTCAGGTACATGCGCTCGGAGCGCGCGAAGACGTTCCAGTCGATATGGCGCAGGTCGTCGCCGGGGTAGTAGGCACGGTACTCGGCGAACTCCTGGCTGAAGCCGAAGGTGGGCGAGCGATGGAGTCCGGAAAGGAAGCCATCGACCACGGTCTTCGCCACCAGTTCGAGACCGGAGATGCCGGCGAGGACATCGGGTTGAAGGTAGCGCTGCAGCACGTAGGTTCCTAGTCTCTCGGCGCGGGCTTGCTCTCCAGAAGTTTCTGCAGGATGTCGTCTGGTGTTTGGCGATCGGATTCCGCTTGGAAGTTCAGCAGAATGCGATGGCGCAATACGGGACGCAGCAGCGACGCGATGTCCTCGTAGGTCACGTGATAGCGCCTTTTCATAAGCGACCGGGCTTTGGCCGCGAGTACAAGGAACTGCGCGCCGCGGACGCTGGCCCCGAAGTTGACATACTTCTTGACGAAGTCGGGCGCGGTGGGGTCGGTCGAGCGCGTGGCGCGGACGAGGTCGACGGCGTAGCGCGCGACCGAATCGGCGATGGGCACCATGCGGACCAGTTGCTGGAAGCTGAGGATCTCGGCAGCCGTTGTCACCGGAGTCGCTTCGGCGTACTGCGTTGTCGTGGTGAGACCGAGCACCTGCATTTCCTGCTCGGCGGGCAGGTAGTCGAGCAGCGTATTAAACAGGAAGCGATCAAGCTGGGCTTCCGGCAACGGATAGGTGCCCTCGAGTTCGATGGGGTTCTGCGTCGCAAGCACGAAGAACGGGCGCTCCAGTTGATAGATGTTGCCGCGCACGGTGCAAGAGAACTCCTGCATCGCTTCGAGCAGCGCGGACTGCGTCTTCGGTGGCGTGCGGTTGATTTCGTCGGCGAGCAGGACGTTGGTGAAGATGGGGCCGGGGACAAAGGTCCAGGTGCGCTTGCCAGTGCCGGGCTCTTCTTCGATGATGTCGGTGCCCGTCATGTCGGTGGGCATGAGGTCAGGCGTAAATTGGATACGCCGGAACTGAAGGCCAAGCGTCTGCGCGATGGTGCGAACCAACAATGTTTTCGCGGTTCCGGGAAGACCCGTGATCAAG
Organism: Acidobacteriaceae bacterium; assembly: GCA_043788745.1. GTDB lineage: Bacteria > Acidobacteriota > Terriglobia > Bryobacterales > Bryobacteraceae > JBBQWZ01. The sequence continues at coordinate 13,773 of JAYVTO010000318.1, read as the reverse complement.
CAATGACCGCCGACGAAGAGCGCGATCATCAACTGATCGAGGACTTCTTCCTGGCCGACGATGACGCGCCGGACCTGGGTGACGATGTCCTGCTGGACCTGCTGGAAGCGCGCGATGCGATCTTTCAGGTCAGCGGAATCCATGGCTGGTGGTGCAGTGGTGAGTGCGGACATAGATGGTTAGGGTTTGCTCCCGCTCAATTCCAAAAGTAGCTTTTGCGCCGGTTTGAAGCCCGGCGCAGCTTCGAGCGCGAGCAGGACTTCGTCCCGCGCTTCGTCAAATTGTCTGGCTGCGTTCAGGGCCCGCGCGAGTTCAAAGTGTGAGCCTGCGACGTCCGTGGGTTTCCAGACGGTAACGGCTTTCAGCTCGCGGACGGCCTCGGCGGGGCGGCCCAGCGCGAGCGCAAGCGCGCCCAGCCGTTTGTGCAGCTCTTCGTCGAGAGGATAAATGTAGTTGAGCCGTTCGAGCGTAGCCGCCGCCTCCTTCTTTTGCCCGGCCTCGTCCTGGAGTGCGGCAAGCTTCTTCAAGGTCGCAGGATTGCGACCTCCGATTTTACTATAGGCGGTGAGCTGCTTGAGGGCTTTGTCTTTCTCGCCCTTGGCGAGGTACGCTTCGGCGAAAAACTCGTAGACGTTGCCGGCTTCGACGTAATCGGGATAGAGTTCGCGAATGTTTTCGCCGTTGCGGATGACGTCGTCGTGCTTGCCGGCTTTGGCTGCTTCGGCCAGTTCCTTCAATCCTTTTTTCCAAGTATCAAAGCCGTCGACGGTTTTGCGCGTTTGCGCGTCGAGCCAGGCGAGGAAGTCTTTGTCGAACTGCTCGGGCGAAATGCCGAGGTTGTGTTGGATCGCTTCGGGCGTGGTCTTACGGTCGGCATAATCGTGCATCATGCCGAGCAACTTGTCCCAGCCCCATTTTGCATTGATGTAGTCGCAAATGCGACCGGCCTGGAAATAAGAGACCTGCACCTGCATCGGATAGTCGGGACGCACGAAACCGCGGTCGAGGTCGGCGACGGGCAGCAGCTTCTTCTTCCGGATGGCGTCGATGCTGATCTGGTCGAGGCGATCGCCCCAATCCTTGTGGATGGCAGTTTCTTCGTGCACAGCCATGCCTTCGGTGAACCAGCGCGGCACGCGATGCTTGGTCGCGGTAAGGACGTAGACGTGGCTGAGTTCGTGCCAGAGCGTGCTCGCCCAATGCCATTGGCCGGGCTTGCGGGCGGAGGGTGAATCCATGGCGACCACGGTGCCGAAGGTGACGCCGAGTGCGCCGAGACCGGGCATCCCGAGCGTGCGGACGGCAAAATCTTCGTGGTCGGGGTAGACCTCAAGCTGCACGGGCGCGTTGAGCTTGGTCTTGTACTTCTTCTCGTAGGTGGCTATCGCGAGTTCGAGCTCGGGCTGGACGTAGAGCTTCATCAGCTCGTCTTCCTTCTTGTGCACGCGGAGAATGGTTTTGGCCGTGCGGTAGGTGGTGAAGTTCTTATAGGAATCGATGAGGCGCAGGGAGTTGACAACGGGGTCGGGCCGGAAGCCGGCGTTGTAGCAGGCTTCGAGTTGGACACGAGCCTCGGCTTCGAGCCCAAGACGCATCAGGCTGATGCCGAGTTCGGCTTTGGCTTCGAGGAGACTGGGATTGAGTTCGAGGGCTTTGCGATACCAGCGAATCGATTCGTCATAGCGGCGATTGATATCGAAGAAGTGCGCGCCTGTCGCGTAGGCTTCGCCATAGACGGGGTTGATGGCGAGGATCTTCGTGATCCAGGGCGATTCCTTGTCGTTCAACCAATCGACGGAGGCGAGCACGGCCATGGCGTCGAGGGCTTCGGCAGAGATTTTCAAGGCCTTCTGCGCTTCGTCAGAGGCTTTGTCGGGCTTTGAATCTTCGAGCGCGAGGCGAGCGAGGAGTTCCTGTGCTTCGACGAGCTTGGGGTCTGCCTTGAGGGCTTGTTCCGCCATCTCGACGGCTTTCTTTTCGAAGCTTCCGGAGGCCAGCTTGGCGACGCCGAACAAGGCGGGCGCGTAATCCTTCTGCATACCGAGTGCTTCGTTGAAGAGATCCAGAGCGTCTTTTTTCTGAACGCGGTCGAGGAAAAGAAGGCCCCAACGGGTGCGAACCTTGGGGTCCTTTGGCTTTTGCGCGACGGCGGCGCGGAAGCTGTCGTTGGCGGTCTTGTAGTCGTGCAGGCCCCATTGGCCTTCCGCGGCGAGGTAGGGGTCGCGTTGGGCGGCGAGCGCGGAGAAGCACTTGTTGGCTTCGGCGAGCTTGCCGTGGCGTTCGAGGCCGCGGCAGGCTTCGGGCGTTTGCGCGGAGGCTGTGATGGCGAGCACCGTAGCGATTGCGGCTGCGCGGCAGCAAGCGGAGAAGTCCGCTCCCGACGCGACCCTTCGGGTCGCTTTGGTCGCGGCTCGGATTTGTTGCCGAAGGCTGCGGAATGAATTCGGGCCTTGCATAGTTACGTGTTGCTCTACTTGTCGAGTTCGGCCTGCACTTTCGCGAGTTCGAGCAAGAAGGCGTTCATGCGCCCGCGGTACTCGTTGGTTGGCGTGGCCGCCTTTTGATATTTGAGTTGATCCACGGCCAGTTCGAGTTCTTCTTTTTTCTTGATGAGAAGTTGGCGCTCCGGCGTCGAAGCTTTGGCTTGTTCGGCGCCGAGTTTGAGAACCGCGAAGCGGCCGGCGACAAGGCCCTGGCCGTTCAAAGGCGAGGGCGCGCGGACGGCTTCGCCTTTGCCGGTGTCCTCCATCTGGGCGTGTTCGGTGGCGATGCGGTTCTGCGATTCGTAGAACTTTACGGTTTTCTGTTCGGCGAATTTGAAGGCTTCAAGCGCCGTGACCACTTCGTTCTTGTCGCTGTCGGCGGAAGGGTCGCGCAACGCTTCGACCCAGTAGCGGGCGAAGATGGTCGCGTTCTTCTCGGAGCCCGCCTTGGTCGCCATGACGATGACGCGGTTTTCTTTTTGCAGAGCGCCGAGCGACGCGCCGCTGGCGCTGGTCATATTGACGACAAGCTGACGCTTGGAGGGTAGTTTGTTGAGCATCGCCGCGAGTTCGCCCGCGCTCAGGTCGGGGCCGGGCAGGTTGATTTTGTAGTCGACGCCGTCGAAGGTTCCGTGGCCGATCAGCATCACGACGATGCCGTCTTCGGGCTTGGCTTTGGCAGTGATGTCGCGGAAGACGCTATCGACTTTGGCTTTGGTCGCCGCTGCGCCGAAAAGGGTTTCGACTTGCGCGTCCGGCGCGGCGCGCAGGATCTTGTCGATGTCCTTCGCCCAGGAGGTGAAGCGCTGGTCGTATTCGGGCTCGCCGCCGAGGCCGGCGATGGTGACGTAAAAGGTAGCGGCGTTCGCGATCGCGGCGGAAACGAGCGTAGCGAGGACGATCCCCTGTAGTTGGCGTTTCATTTTTAGATGAACCCCCAGCGGCGCCGCAGCAGCCATTCGCCGCCCCGGAGCGCGATGGCCAACAGGTAGACGATCGGCATGTCCCAGAGATCCTTCGTTTCGCGCACCGTGATGCCGGCCTCGGAATACGAAATTTCGTTGGGCAGCTTCTTAGCGGCGTCGGCCGAGTAGTATTTGCCACCGGTTTGGGCGGAAAGCTTTTCGAGGAGCTCGCGATTTTGTTCGGCTCTAAAGTTCTCGGCGACTCCGTCTTCCCGGCGGAAGGTGATGACGTCTCGGCCGAGTTCCTGATCGCCGCGTTTGCCGACCACTTCGGTGACGTAGGAGCCCGGCTTTTCGGCGGTCCAGTCGCCGGTATAGACGCCGGGCTCAGACGGATCGGGCTGTAGGTCGATGGATTGCGCGATGCCGGCCGGGCCCAGAATGTTGGCTTGGACGCGGGCGTCGGAGGCGGGCGCGTAGGCCTGGTCGCGGACCTCTGCGCGGAACTTAAGTTTGCCTTCGTCGAGCAGCACGTTCGCTGAGGTCGAAGCGACGACGCGCGTCGGCGTTTGGGTGACGAGCCAGCGCAGCATCTGCTGCCAAAACATTTCGTGCGACTTGTCTTCGAGCGGCATTAGCATCTGCCAGCGCCAGCTTCCGGCGCTCGCGAAAACGGCGACGCGGCCGCGGCCGAAGTTTTGGGTGATGAGCAGCGGCAGTTTCTTCTGCGTGCCTTTGGGCGTCATTTCAATCAAGACGGCTGCGCCGGGTTTTGGCGTACCGACGTCCTGATAGTTCATCAGATACGGCAGCTTCTTCCAGCGGTCGAGGTTGGCGGTGTTCTCTTCGGTGAGACGGCAGATCAGGCTGTCGCGGCCGGTGGGCGTGAGTTCGACGGTGGCGGGCGCGCGTTCGAAGGTCTTGCCGGCGGGCAGATTGACGGGGATGATGTCGGCGAGCTGGTTCTTGCCCCAGCCACCGTCGTTGAGAGATTCGCGGCCTCCGAAGAAGAGCAGTCCGCCGCCGCGACGGTCGACGAAGGACTTCAGAAGTTCCTGCTGGGCGGGCGTGAGGTACGCGACGGCGACGCTCCCCAGTATGATGGCGTCGTACTTGAACAGGTCCTCGATCTTCGTGGGAAAGCCGTCTTCGAGTTCCTTGGGGTCGTCGATGCCCTGGCGATAGATTTTGTTCTGCGAGGTTCGCAGCATGGTGACGAGTTTGAGGTTGGCGTCGTCTTCGACGGCACGGCGCAGGAACTTGAATTCCCAACGCGGTTCGCCTTCGAGATAAAGGATTCGCGGCTTCGCGCTTGAGACGTTCACCAGGCGCGTTACGGAATTGTTGAGCGTATTCTCTTCGCCAGCAAGCGGCTCAACGGTGATCTCGGGCGATTTCGCGCCGGCCGGGCCTGCGTTGAAGAGCAACATTTCGGTTTGCGGCGCGCCTTCCGCCTTAAACGTAATATCGCGAGAGGCCAAAACCTTTCCCGCATCGCGAATGGTGAGGCGCGCTTTCGAGCCGGAGAAGCCGCGCTGGCGGACCGTGACTTCGGCGGCAACGCGCGAATCGGCGAGGGCTTTCGAAGGAACCAACACATCGACGATCTCGACGTCTTTGGCGAACTGCTCGCGGCCGAAACCGACGGTGTGCACCGGAATGCGCTGGGCACGAATGGCTGAGATGGTCTCGAGCTCAACGCCTCCAGAGTTGTCTGCGCCGTCAGAGAGGAGGACGATCGCGCCGACAGGGAGCCCGGCCGATTCCTGGACCACTTGATTCAGGCCTTCGCTGAGGTGGGTGGCTTTGCCCTGGCCTTTGATCTGTTCCGTTTTCTCGACGCGCGCGAGGACGTCGCTGAGCTTGTAGATGCGGGTTTGAAACTTGTCCTGCAGGCCTTTGAGCAGGCCTCCGTCAAGGAGGTTGACGGCTTGATCGCGGCGGCTGCCGGACCCGGTGTCCTTGAGCGCCATGCTGGAGGAGTCGTCAACGACGACGGCGATGAGGTTCTGCTGGGGCTTGAGGGTCGCGATGCTGAGCGCCGGATGCCAGAGCAGGAACAGAAGGAGCGAAGCGAGCAGGGCTTGCAAAACCCAGACGGCGATTCCGCGCGGGCTGCTTAGCGCTTCGCGGCGTTGCCACAAGTACCAGCCCAAGCCAGCGGCGGCGCCGGCCATTGAGACCGCGAGCAGCCACACCGGCCATCCGGCCAACAGCACGAAGCTGCCTTTCGAGAACACGCTTGCCGGGTATTTGAAGAAAAACTCGAACATCCGCCGCTTTCCGCCTGATTCCTTCTAACAGACTATCTTGGCTTGTCGCCGACACGTTCCCTTACATGCGAATCAGTGCGTCATGGAGTAAATGACGTAATCCACGCCGATCCGGTATCCCAACGCCGAATATTTCTCGGGGTAGGCGGGATCATCCGAATTTTCCCACGAGTCGCCCAGGTCCATGTTGTGGCAGATAGCGACCATGATGCGGCCCTTGTCATCATAGACGCCGCGCCACCGGGCTTCGAATCCATCTTTTTCGTAGACCCGTTGGGAATAAAGGAACTGGGCACCGGGCACCTGGTAGCGGTCGTCGAGATCGTAGAGCGTATGGAAGATGGGGTCGGCGTCGGGAATGTCAACGACGGCGCGATCGGGGAAGATGCGGTTCAAGGAGCGCAGGAAGACGCCCCATTCCTGGGTTCCGTGGAAGTCGTCGACCATCAGGAAGCCGCCCTTCAGGAAGAACTCGCGCATCATTTTGCACTGGGCTTCGGTCAGGTTCCAGTGCCCGACTTCGACCGCATAGGTCCAGGGCCAGTTGAAGATTTCGCCTTCGTCGTCGAGGTCGATCACTTGCTCAACACTGCGGGCGTGGATGCGCGTGAGGCGTCGCAGTCCGGCGAGCAGGTGGCGATCGGAGCGCGGATAGTCTATGGTCCAGCTTCGGGTGTTGCCCGGCCTGTACTCGCGGCGCGGAATGCCGGGGTACATCAGGCGCCCGAACGTGAACTCAGTCCGTTCTTCCCAGTCAGAAGGCAGGGGGAAGTTTTCATACTCCATGCCAGGGTACTGCTTGAACGGCTTCTGGCCGTGCAGGGTGGTGAGCAGTAACAGCGCCAGAAGGCTCGCTGAGAGAAGAATGCGAAGGCGCACGAAATGTTAATTCCTAAATGCGCCCGGCGCGTTCGCCCGGGCGCTTTGTTGCTTTGAGGATAACGCAAATCCAATCGAAACCCGGCTCGTTAAGAGTTTGACGCCGGTCGAAGTGGAAGGTCGTGAACCCGGGCCGGAAACTCATCTTTCCGAAGGGCGGCGATCCGAGATCGCGAGCATCTGTCGCTTCGCTACAGCTTTGACATGAGATACGCGCGGATCTCGTTGTCGCTGAGCATTCCGGTGGTGCCCAAGGCGTAGGCGCAGTGCATCTCAAGAACTCCGCCTTCGAGCGCGATACTCCTCTCGCCTTCGGTTTTGATGTTCTTCAGACGCACCTTCTTCACCGTTTCGCGGATGGCTTCCTTGCCCATGGCGTCGGCGCAGATCACTCGCAGCGCCATGTTCAGGCGGTGGCAGGAGAGGTTGTCGAGGAAGTTCAACGCTTCCATTTCGTCGAAGCTCTCCCAGTCGACTTCGTAGGGGATCGGCGCGCCGCAGATCTCTTCGATCTCCTTCACGCGGCCGGGCAGTATTTCTTCTTCGAGTTCTTTGATCTTTCTTCGTTCGGCGAGACCCATGCTGTAATTTTCTCCTGTTCTGTAGACGGCGAATAGCCCTTGTTATTCATTGTCTGCGCCGAAGCTTGGAGGTTCGGCGCGGGACGAGTGGATAGATGATTTGCGAGAGTGCATCCGTTTACCCTTTGCTGAATTTGTACGCGCGACCTTACGGTCGCGCCTCGGAGTCGCGCCTCGGGTCGCGCCTCGGTCGCTTGCACCCGGAGAGCGCTTGACGCCATTATTTAGCGGGTGCTGCGGCGGGCTTGGGCGGCCCGGCGAATTCGATGAAGTTGCCGTCGGGGTCGGCAACGAACATGATGCGGGCGAGCTTACCGAAGTCGGTGGGCGGCATCACGATCTTGGCTCCGCGTTCGGTGAGCCATTTCGCGGCGGCGTCGGTATCTTTCACCGAGAAGGTGAAGTAGCGGATGCCGGTGGCCTCTTGCGGTCCGCCGGTCATTTTTGGAGTGTTGGCGGCGGCCTGCCAGAACTTGACGACGGTGGGGCCGGCCATAAAGCTGTACTTGGTGCCGCCGGTCGGCAGTTCCTGCGCGGGTTGTTCGGGGAGGCCGAGGAGCTTGCCGTAGAAGGCGCGAGATTTCTCTGCGTCGGCGACGGTGAGTCCGATGGCTGCGCGTTGCATGGCCTGCGGGGCAGCGCCCGCGCCAAGGTCGACCACTTCGAGAACATTACCGTCGGGATCGTTCACAAAGGTGTAGCGGAAGTTGCCGCCTTTAGTCCACTTGAGTTCCTGGCCCTTGGCGGCAGCTCGCGTGGCGACGCCTTCGCCGTCGGCGAGAAGCACGGTGACGAGACGGATGCCGATTGCAGCGCGCACCGGGCCGCCGCCCGCGGGCGGGACTTTCTCATACGCGATCACTTTAAGGACCGACGCGCCAGACTGGAAGCGCATCATTCTGCCGCCGTTCGGCATGTTGAGCGTGCCGATGTGCTTGAGGCCGAGCGTCTGTGCGTAGAACTCCATGGACTTCGCGGCGTCGGAAACGAGGATACCGACGTCGAGGCCGGGCTTCATGAGTTCCAGCCCGGCGGGGGGCTGGTCGGCGGCAAACGCGGCCAGGGCGAACAGCAGAGAGGACAGAATCGGTTTCATAGGTGTATCCATCTTACTTAGATATGCGTGCATTTGGGTGGCGCTGTCGAACTTGTAGAACGTTCGTCAGGCGAGGAGTTGCCTTGCCGAACAACTACAGCCCTCAGGGGCCGGGCCTGGGTGGGTCTGCCGGATAGAGAAGCCGGCGCAAAAACGATTTCCGTACCGGGGAGGCCGCTGAGATCCTTCCAGCGGGTGTGAACGGTTGGTCTGAAGCGTTAGAATTTACTTGTGAAACTCTCCGACGGAAAACTCAAGCACCTGAAAGCACTTTCGAACCCGGCCGGCGTGATTGCGGCCGCCGCCATGGATCAGCGCGGCAGCCTGCAGAAATCGATCGCCACAGCCAAGGGCATCGATCAGAAGGCGGTGTCGCCGGAGATGATGGGCGAGTTCAAGACGGCGGTGGTGAAGGTTCTGACACCGCACGCGAGCGCGATTCTGCTCGACCCGGAATACGGTTTGGATGCCGCGAAAGCACGTGCGTCCAACGCCGGTCTGCTGCTGGCGTACGAGGAATCGGGTTACGACAACACGCAACCGGGCCGCCTGCCGGATCTGCTGCCCCACGTCTCAGCGAAGCGCATCGTCGATTGGGGCGCGGACGCGGTGAAGATTCTGATCTATTACTCGCCGTTCGACGACGCGAAGGTGAACGATATCAAGCACGCGTTTATTGAGCGTATCGGTGCGGAGTGCACGTCGCTTGAGATTCCGTTCTTCCTGGAATTCATTGGGTACGATCCGCGGGGCGGCGACGAAAAGGGCCTGGAGTACGCGAAGAAGAAGCCCGATGTCGTGATCGGCGCGATGCAGGAATTCGCGAAGCCCCAGTACGGCGTCGATGTCTTGAAGGTGGAAGTGCCGATTATTGCGGCGTTCGTCGAGGGCTCGAAGTTCTACAAGGGCCAGACCGCATACACACGGGCGCAGGCGCTGGAGCTGTTCCGGAAGGCCGCGGATACCGTGTCGAAGCCGTTCATCTATCTGTCGGCGGGCGTCAGCAATCCGGAGTTCATCGAGAATCTGGAGATGGCGGCGGAAGCCGGCACGGCGTTCTCTGGCGTGCTCTGCGGCCGCGCGACGTGGAAGGATGGCATGGCGATTTACGCTCAGCACGGTGTCGCGGCGCTGGAAGATTGGCTGTCGAAGGAAGGCGTCGAGAATATCAACCGGGTGAATCAGGCGATTCAAACGGCGACTCCGTGGGCGAAGCGGCTGGGAATTGCCTAAGGTCTGATGGCGAGCACGACACGTATGTCCGTTGGCGAGTACCTGCCAACCACGTTCGACGAGGGTGACTGCGAGTACGTCGATGGCGAGATCGTGGAGCGCAACGTGGGTAAGTACTCGCACAGTTGGATCCAGAAGCGCCCGTTGAAGGTGCTCGCTCCCTTTGAAGAGCGGCTGGATTTGGGCGCGTTTCAAGATCTCCGTTTCCGCGCGACGGCGTCACGCTATCGCATTCCGGATATCGGAGTGTGGCGCAGAAGCGATTTGGGCGAGGAGGTTCCGTCCGTTCCTCCGTTGCTCGCGATTGAGATTCTTTCGCCGGACGATCGCAGACGTTTACGGCGGGGATCGTTTCGACGCGAATCACGGGGTCCGAGAACTACTGGGACGAAGGTGCTCGATTGGAGCGCCTGACCTCCGCCGAGCAAGGACGATCGAGCGTCACGGGATGACATCCGGCGGCGCTTCGATGCACTGCTGGCGGGTCTAAAACAGAATTAGCGGTCAGTTGACGACGATCCCGGTGGGCGCGATTTGGCGTTCGCCGGTCCGGGTTGTTTGTTTGCCGAAAATGGGATGACTGCGCCTGAGGGCGGGTCCACACTTGCTTTCGTACCGCGCGGAAGTGCGGCGAGAGAGGGTGCATATGGTTACAGTCGATCGCCATCCGCAGACAGACCTGGTTGCCACGGTGCCGCCGGAGAAGCCGTTGTCGTTGCTCGAATTCATTCGGGTTGCGCGCGAGAACGGCGTTGCCGGAATTCCGGCGGCGGCGTACCGCGAGCCGATCTATGAGTTGAAGCATGCGCTGGGCAGCGCGCTGGTGATCAGCGATCCGGCGGGGATCAAGCGCGTGCTGCTCGACAATGTCGCGAACTATCCTAAGGATCGGCAAACGGCGGAGATTCTCGGTGCGGCGTTCGGCGACGGGCTGCTGACGAGCGAAGGCGAGAAGTGGCGCAAGCACCGCCGGACGATGGCGCCGTCGTTTGATCCGCGGAGTGTTGCGGGTTACGCGGGGGCGATGGTGGAGACGACGGAGCGGTTTCTCGCATCGTGGGATGGGCTGCCGGCGGGTTCCGAAATCGATATTGATGCGGCGATGACGGAACTTACGTTGCGGATCATTTCGCGCACGATGTTTTCTTCCGACAGCGACGGAATATGCGAGCTCGTCGGCAAGACGCTGCGCGACGGGTTCGAGGCGATGACTTTCGAACTGCTGGACATTTTGCCATTGATCGGGCCGTGCCGGATGCGGCGGAAATTGAAGCAGATCCACTCGATCTTCGCGAGGCTGGATGGGTCGATCCATGAATTGATGGAAGCTCGTGCGAAACGGCCGCAGGATGGTCCGCCGGACTTGCTCGCGCGGTTGGTGGCGGCGCGCGACCAGGAATCCGGCATCGGGATGACGACGCAGGAAGTGCGCGACGAGGTGGTGATCATCTTTATCGCCGGTCACGAAACGACCGCGACTGCAATGACGTTTCTCTGGTATCTGCTGTCGAAGCATCCATGGGCGGAGGCGAAGCTGCATGAAGAACTGGCTGCGGTTCTCGGCGGTCGTGCGCCGCAGTATGAAGATCTGGAGCGGCTGCCATATACCCGGCAGGTGATTCAGGAGTCGATGCGGCTGTATCCTCCGGTGCCGGGGTTATCCGAACGGCGGGCGGTTGCCGACGATGTGATTTGCGGCAGGCGGGTGGCGAAGGGTCAACAAGTAATGATCGCGCCGTGGGTGCTGCATCGGCACGAGGCGCTCTGGGAGCATCCTTCGCGATTCGAGCCGGATCGCTTTTCGGCGGAGAACAGCACGGGACGCGACCGGTTCGCCTGGCTGCCGTTCTCGGGCGGTCCACGAGTTTGTATCGGCATGGGCCTGGCGATGACGGAGGCGTCGTTGATTCTGGCGACGATCGCGCAGCGGTTCCGGCTGCGGTTTGTCGAGGGGCAGGAGATTCGACTGAAGGCGCGGATCACGTTAGGGACGCGGGATGGGATTCGGCTGGCGGTGGAGCGCAGGTAGCAGGGCGGGGTAGCGTGGGGCCCCTTCGCAGAGAATGCCGGATCGGGCGGCCCGGTCTAATCGCGCGACCTTACGGCGCGCGCCTCGGCGAGCCCCGCGCCCTGACACGGGCGGGGTTCTGTCGCTGCTCACGGTTCTACCTGATCGCGATGAGAGCTTGGTTACTCGCGGCGTTTCCTACAAAAATGCGCACGGAATAGTCGCCCGGGGGCAAGTTTGGAAGTTGGACGTTGAGCTGCGCGAGGCCGGTGGATTGCGGCGTAAGGCCGCAGTACAGGGCCGTCGGGCTGGTGGTTCCGATCTGGACGCGGCAGGGGTTGGTGGCCCTCGATAGAGGCGCGTTCGGCGCGGGTTGCCCAGTGGGCACGGGGTTGTCGACGGGGCCGATTCCAGTGAAATAGATGGTCACGACGGACCCGCTCGCGGCGGGGTTCTCGGGAGTGTTGACGGATAGATCCTGGTTGCGGATGGCGGCGCGATTATTTCTGAAGACGGTAATTCCTGGCGACGCCGCGGCGACGCGGATCGCAGAATGTACTCCGACAAAAAAGCCGGACGCTTGCGCGTCCGGCTGCTTGTTTCAGATTCATCTTGCGTCACGCGAGCTTGCTGTTCCCCTTGCTGTAGACGAAGTAGATCACCAGGCCGACCAGCATCCAGAGGAAAGCCACAAACTGAGTGGTGGAATCCAGTGAAACGATCATACTGGCGCAAACCAGGATACCCAGGATCGGAACCAGCGGAACCAGCGGCGTCCGGAACGGCCGCGCAACGTCCGGATTCGTGCGGCGCATGATCGTGATGCCGACGCACACCAGCACGAACGCGAACAGCGTGCCGATCGCGGTCAAGTCACCGGTGATGTCGCCGGGCAGGAACGCGGCGAGCAGTCCGACAAAGACAAAAAGGACCATGTTTGACTTGTACGGCGTGCGGAACTTCGGGTGCAGCGCGCTAAATAACTTCGGAAGCAGGCCGTCGTTCGACATCGAGTAGAACACGCGGCTCTGGCCCATCAACATGACGAGGATGACCGAAGAGAAGCCGGCAAGAATCGCGACCGTGACCAGCGTCGCGAGCCAACCGTAGCCCGGCATGTGATTCTGTATCGCGTAAGCGACCGAGGCTTCCTTGCCCTTGACCGCAAATTCGGTCCAGTTGCCGACGCCCGTCAATACCCACGAGAACAGGATATAGAGGACCGTGCAAACCGCCAGCGAGCCCATAATGCCGATCGGCATGTCGCGCTCCGGCTTCTTGGCTTCCTGCGCCGCGGTAGACACGGCGTCAAACCCGATAAACGCGAAAAACACGATGCCGGCTCCGCGGAGAACGCCGCCCCACCCGTGTTTGAAGAAACTCTCATGTCCGACGGTTCCTTCGGGAATCATGTAGGGAGTGTGGTTTGCCGGATTGATGAACTGCCAGCCGAGCACGATGAAGACGATCACGATCGCCACTTTGACGAACACGATAATCGCGTTGACCGTCGCGGATTCCTGCGTGCCCTTTATCAGCAGCAACGTCAGCAGGATCAAAATCAACACCGCCGGGGCATTAATAATGCCGTGGACGCCGGATTCCGAAACTTGACCTGGCGCGTGACACCACTCATAGGGGATGACGGACCCGGTCATTGCCACCACCAGCTTATTCAAATATTCGCTCCACGCGATCGCTACCGTGGCAGCGCCGAGCGCGTATTCGAGGATGAGTGCCCAACCAATAATCCACGCAACCAATTCGCCCATGGTTGCGTACGCGTACGTGTACGCGCTTCCGGCAATCGGAATCATGGCGGCGAACTCGGCGTAGCAGAGTCCGGCAAAGGCGCAGCCGATGGCGGCGACGATGAAAGAGAGCGTCACGGCGGGTCCGGCGGCCTCGGCCGATGCGGCCGCCGTGCGGACGAACAGGCCTGCTCCGATGATGGCGCCGATGCCCAGCGCGATAAGAGCTTTGGCGTCCAGCGTGCGTTTGAGGCCTTCGGTGTTCCCAGCCTGCGTCATTAACGATTTCAGCGATTTTGTTCGAAATAGACCAGTGTTGGTGTCAGACAAATGGGTGCTCCTCAATGAATTCGCTTTGACTAGCCAGCCTGGACCCAGGCCCCGCTAGCGTCCGTGCGTTACCGAATCATGACAATTCGGCAAAGATAGCATAGTGTAGCCGATTCTATCGGACGGTGCGCGACGGAGTCTTGTCTAATGCAGGATGAGCCTGAAGGAGGGCCTGTTTCTAACGCAGGATGAGCCTGAAGGGGCGCATGCTAGGGATTGATCATCAGCATGCGG
>JAYVTO010000317.1:0-19879 GCA_043788745.1 Acidobacteriaceae bacterium | reverse complement strand
AGGCTTGAATGGAAAGAAACTGTCCGAGGCCGCCCAACTGACTCCGGCTCGATGGGCGGCGGCCCGCTGATCCTACCCTGGGTTGGCTAGACGCTTACGGTGTTATCGGCCCCGCCGTTCAATGGTTCCAGCGGACAGTTCGGACCGACGTCCCTACGGCTCCAGAAAGCCTCTCAGCTAACGGCGTGCTCGCTTGGCGGAAGGACTACGATGATCTGCTGGGAATGCGGCGCCAAGCGGTGGTTGAGAGATTTGGAACTCCTCAAAAGGAAGAGGGTCAGATGCTGCACTGGCACGCGGCGCCGAAGACCGGGAACCGAGACCTGATGTTAGCCATTGATCCACCCGAAAAAGATGGCAAGGTTCTGTCAGTCAAGATTTTTGCACGCTCGAAGGAACGACTGGATCCCGTCGAGGTGTTGAAGAAGGCTTCGCTTTTCGAATTCACGACCGGGACGTATGCAGATGCTGTTACTAACTATTTCGGAGCATCCACGAAGGACGGCAGGAACGCGCTTCAATTTGACGTCACGGAACAGGCTCTAGTATTCAGAGCATTGATCATTCATCCCTGAATTGACGGAGGGGAAGTTTTGGATAATCGGCCAGCTTTCTCACCAGCCGCTTCGGCCAGGTGCACGACACCCAAAACGTCTTCGTGACCGACGGAGCAGTCTGGGTCTCAAGCGGCTGCCAGAATCCGACCTTGACGATGATGGCAATCACCGTCCGCACGCCGCCTCCGGCTGCGAGAGACTGTCGGCCTTCTTTTGAAGGTCCGCAAAAACACCGCCCATATGAATTTCTCCTTGGTTCGAAGGCCGTAGCCTTTCAAGAAGAAATGCGAGTTCAGGTCGCGGAATTGGATCAGGCGTTTTGAAATAACCGAAGTTATCTCTGTGGAAGCGCCACTTCTACATCTCCGAACGCATGGGTCGCGGCCGGTATGGGGATTCCAAACTCGTTCATAGCGGCGAGATGGCCTTCGATTGCCTCACGAATCAGACGCTCCACGTCCTCGCGGCTATCACCCACTGCAATGCACCCAGGTAGATCGGGCACAGTCGCGCCCCACGAGGACGGACCCTTTTCGTAAATGACGGTGTACTTCACTTCGATGTCAACCCCGGGTCCTTTAGAATCTGACGAAGCGTACCTTCCGGTACATCCTTCCCTGGCGTACCTGCAATCGTAACAAGCTTCGGTTCGATTGGATGTTTGAAAATGCGATGGCTGCCCGTGCTGCGCACATGGACCCAACCGTGAGACTCGACGAGCTTGATCAAGTCCCGAAACTTCATAGGACGAATTACTCCGCCACGACCGGATTCCGCAATTCCCCCAACCCCTCGATCTTCACCACGACGTCATCGCCAGCCCTCAAGAACCGCGGCACCGGCTTCCGCGCCACGCCGACTCCCGCCGGAGTCCCTGTCGAAACCACATCGCCCGGCTCCAGCGTCATGATGCTTGTCAGGTATTCGATCAGCTCCGGAAGCTTGAAAATCAACTCCCGCGTATTCGAATCCTGCAGCGTCTCTCCGCTCACCACGCACGAAATCCGCAGCGCGTGCGGATCCGCAATCTCGTCCGCCGTCACAATTGCCGGGCCCATCGGACAAAACGTATCGAACGACTTGCCCATAATCCATTGCGACGTCGCCATCTGCACATCGCGCGCGCTCACGTCATTCACGATCGTGTAGCCGAAGACGCAATCCTTCCAATTCGCCGCCTTCACGTGCCGCGCTTTCTTGCCGATGACGAAGGCGAATTCAGCTTCGTAGTCGGGCTTCTCGGAGTTCTTCGGCAGTACGATGGCTTCGCCAGAGCCAATGATCGATGTCGTGAACTTCGCGAAGACCGTCGGCACGGAGGGGATAGCCATGTTCGATTCGGCGGCGTGGTCGCGATAGTTCAGACCGATGCAGATCAGCTTTCCAGGCCTGGGAATGGGCGCCAGCAGTTTCACGGAACTCAGCGGCATCGCGGGGCCTTGGGCTGATGGGCGCGAGGCGATGGCCGCGATCATATCGGCGACTCCGGTTCCGCGGACGCTGTCGCCCTCGAGCACGCCGACTTCGCGGCTGCCGTCTGTCTTCTCAAATGTCACGTAGCGCATGGATTCTCAGATTACCACCGGCGCGGGCATTGCTAACATCGAACCAATGCAGAAGCAACAACTGTTGGCGGCGATTCTCGAGATTGGCGTGGTGCCGGTGGTTCGCACACCGACGGCGGAGTCGGCGATCCTCGCGATTGAGGCGATGCATCGGGGCGGGATTCGCGTCGCGGAAGTCACGATGACGGTACCTGGCGCGATCCAGGTGCTTGAGAAGCTGGCGAATCTATTGGGTGACAAGATCATCCTCGGCGCAGGTACGGTACTGGATCCGGAGACGGCGCGGGCTTGCATGTTGGCGGGTGCGCAGTTCTTTGTGACTCCGAGCCTCCGCGTTTCGACGATTGAGATGTGCCACCGCTACGCGAAGCCCGTGTTTCCAGGGGCGTTGACGCCGACCGAAGTGCTGACGGCGTGGGAAGCCGGCGCGGATGCCGTGAAGGTTTTCCCGTGTAGCGCTGTCGGCGGGGCAAAGTACATCAAGGCGCTGAAGGGTCCGTTCCCGCAGATCGAGATGATTCCGACAGGCGGCGTGAATCTGGAGACGGTAGCCGATTTCCTGCAGGCGGGGTCATGCGCGGTCGCGGTCGGCAGCGAGTTGATCGACGCAGAGACGATCAAGGCTGGCAAGTACGAGGTTTTTGAGGAGCGCGCGCGGCAGTATCTGGAGGCGGTGCGGAAGGCTCGAAGCAAGCACCCCCGCAACGAGGCGCGACCGTAAGGTCGGGCGTACCAAGCCCAGCAGCCAGCCGCCGCGCCGACTGCCATCGAAGCGTCCGCGACCGCGCTTGGGCACCCTTCTCTCGAAGAACCGCGAACGTGAGTGAGCGGTCCGAACCCCGCCAGTTCACAGTGGGGATCGCATCAGTCGCAGCCACAACCCCGAGCCAGCCATCGATCAAGCCATGCGCGCGGCCCATTCCTTTGAGACAAACGCGAAAATAATCGACCTCATGTCCCGCTCTACAACAAGACACAACGGCGAGTTCCTGCAGACTCACTCCCGCCCCCGCGAAGTACAAAAAGACCGTATCCAACCCGACGCCCAACCGTAAGCGACTGTGTGAAAAGTCAAGCGGAAATCGGGGCCGCGCAGGAGCGGCAAGGCTGCAGGGAAAGCATCCTCTCATTGACGGCCAAAAGAAGTTTGCGAGCGACAGCGATGAGTGCCAACTGGCGGGCTTTGCCGGATGCAACGAGGCGCTCGTAGAAATCGCGCAACGGACCTGGAACGGATCACCTCCAAACCCGCCTTAACCAGCGCCGTAATGACTATCCTCTCCATTCCTCCGGTTGCTTCGAGCACCACGCCTTGCGGAGCATATGGCGCCAACCGCTTTCCAAGTTCCTCCAACTTTGCCGGTGTCCTGTCGGATCGGCACTCCATCACGTTTTGTTCCTTGGTGAGCACCGCGACGTCCACCCACTTGTCAGAAACATCGATACCGACCCAGCATTTCGCGATAGAATTTTGTTGCACGGTTGGGATCCCTTCCTTGTAGATACGGGCTCGGCTTGCACCGGACCTAGCGACTGTTCGGGCTCAACCGAAGACGCGACGTAGATCCAGCTTACGGACGATCTTCCTTACGATCCAGGGAGCGATCGATCTTACGCCGCCGTACTTCCAACATACAAGGGAGGGGACGCTACTCTCGTATTCTCGAGCAACCGGAGCGACCTGCAAAAGAGCAGACCCGCATGAAGCAACCACCCCACTCCGCCCGCGAACGCTGGAACGAAAAGTACTCGCGCGGCGACAACTTCGACTGCCGCGATCCCCGCGACATCGTCGTCAAAGCCGCCGCGCGCGCGCGACCCGGTCGTGCGCTCGACCTAGCCTGCGGCCATGGCCGCAACGCTCGCTACCTCGCCGAACAAGGCTGGCACGTCACCGCAGTTGACATCTCGCACATCGCGCTCGACGGCCTCTCTCATCCGCGCATCGCGACGGTCCAGGCCGATCTCGAAGCCGGCGAATTCACGATCGTGCCCGTATCGTTCGACCTCATCGTCGATACCTTCTATCTCGATCGCGCGCTCTTCCCTGGCGTGCAGGGCGGCCTCCGCGACGGTGGCCTCTTTGCCGCCGAGATTCCGATGGAAGATCCGGACGCGCCGCCCATGAATCCGCAGTACCTGTTGAAGCCCGGTGAACTTGCGCAGTGCTTTGCAGACTGGTCGATCGAGTTCGCCGAAGAATCACGCGCCGCGGAACACCAGCGGATGACCGCAAAGCTAATCGCGCGAAAATGTACGGCAAACTTATGATGGAAGTTGGAGTATCAGGAATGACGACGCGAGACGCCCCACGTTTGCTCGTTGACGAATTGCCGGACGAGCAGGCCGAACTGGCGCGAATCTGGCTCGAGGATTCGCGCTACGCCGCGGATTTTCCGCCGAGATGATGATCGACCCGAAACTTCGACTTGCCCGTCAGATCCACGGCAAGCACATCGCTCACTGTGAGCACAAGCGGTAACAGCGCCTTCCTGATTCGACGATACGGCGGTGAACGGAGCTAACGCGAGAGGCCCGCGTCGAGGAAGCTCTTCAGATCCGCGGCATCGACACCCGGCTCCCCCGGAGCCACGTTCGACAGCTTGCCTTCGCGCATCCAACGTTCGAGCGAATCGGTCAATGAATACAAGTGATCGAAGGAATCGACGATAAACAGCAGTGGCTGATAGTGATCAATCTCGAAGCCTTGGTTGATCGCCCAGTCCAGTTGAATCGGCACCCGCTGCACGTGCGGGGAATCGATCGCGTGCGCGATCTCGCCGTGCGAACTCAGCAGTCCGCTACCGTACACCTTCAGGCCATCCGGAGAACGCATCAATCCGAATTCCACGGTGAACCAGAAGAAGCGCGCCATCGCCTGGATGATGCTGGTTAGCGTTCGCAGCCGTTCCTGTTCATCGCGGATTGCGCCGGCAACTTCCGCCGCCGTGTGCGCGCACTCGCCGAAACGCACGAGGGCATTCGCAAACTGGGGATCGGTGTGCATCGGCACATGGCCTGCAATGTCGTGGAAAATGTCTGGCTCTGGCAGGTAGTCGATGCGGTCCGCGCGGCGGATGGTAATCGTCGTTGGGAACTCGCGATTGCGGAGGGAATCGAAAAACTTGAACGCCGGCACGTACCCGCTAACCGCCTTTGCGCGGAATCCTGTGAGTGGATGCAAAAACCGGTTTACCTCGTCGAGCCGCGGCACTCGATTCGGATCCAAACAAAGTGAAGAAATGCCTTCGAGGAACCGCGGATTGGCGTATTTGCGCCACTGCGGCAGCATTTGGTCGTAAAGCCGCCGCCAAGTCTCGTGGTTTTCCTCTGAGTAGAGCTCAAACGGTTGATGAATATAGAGTTGGCCGTCGCGCCGTGCCTGCTCAATGAATGGAGCCTCCGTAGTCGTCAACCCCGGAGCGGGCGGGGGTACTATCGCGGCCAAAGTCCTACTATCAACGGTTTGGAGCATCCCAGATCCTCTACTACAACACAGAATACCTGAACTTTCAATAAAACACCACAGGAAAGTGGTGCTATTTGGTACTGGGATGAAATCATTCTACAACTAAGGTGAAACTCGGGGACGAATCACTCTAAGTGATTGATAGTATGCAAACAGAGGCATCAGCATGAAACTCTTCGCACTCACACTCGGATCCTTATTGATGTCATCGGCCCTGTGGGGTCAGGCCATGCTCGATCGGGCCGCAGTCGCCGCAGGGGGCAGCATCGGCGTCGCAGCGGGCAAGAAGGTCAGCGACGGAATGAACAGCGTCTTCGGCAAGATCGACGGACAGACAAAAGCCGCCGCTAAGGCCGACGCTATCAAGAAGGACGATCCCGACGAGCAGACGCTCAAGGTCGGCACGGCGACGGTTGTCGGCGCGGCGTCCGCAAGGTCCGAAAATAAGGATGCGAGATTGCCTGCGGCTCTGCTCCCGAAATCCTCCGGACGCCGGGCCTCGTCGCAGACAGCGTCGGCTGCGCCCGCGCCATTCATTGGGCCAACGCTAGAGCCGGTCGCGCCTGCGGAACCGGTTGCCGTGACGCCGCCGCCCGCTCCCGTTCCGCCGCCAGTGCTTGAGATCGTCGCGACGCGCGAACTGCTCAGCGCGGTAGCGGTCGGCACGCCGCGTCAGGAAGTTCTCGCGCGCCTCGGCGTGCCTTCGTCGCGCATCACGATGTTCGATGATGGCGAAGCAGTCGAGATCCTGCGATTCCAAACGAAAAGTGCAAGCCTTGGCTCCGTCCGCATCGTCAATGGAGCCGTATCCGAAGTGATGGTAGTCGAGTAGCGCGGCCCTCTGGCGTGTGCGCAGTAGCCAACCTGATGTAGCCCCGGGTGTCAACCCAGGGGGATGCTCTGCGCAGCGCATCCCCGCCGTCACCGGCGGGGCTAGAGGATTAAACCGCTTACAACCGCGTGCATTCTTCCGCCACGGACTACAGCGCCGCCGACAGCTTCTCCCAATCCGCCGCCTCTCCAAACTTCCCGCCCACGATCGCCGGATCGATACTCTTCACCAACCCATTCAGCACTGCCCCTGGGCCCACTTCGACGAACCGCGTGACACCCGCCGCCGCCAGTGCCCGCACGGACTCCGTCCAGCGCACCGGATTCGGAACCTGCTCAAACAATCCCTCGCGAGCCGCCGCGCCCGTTCGCACTTCGCGCGCCCGCCAGTTGTTGATCAACGGCACCGCCAAATCGTGGAACGTCGCCGCATCGAGATCCGCCTTCAACCGCTCCTGCGCCGGACGCATCAAGGCGCAGTGGAACGGAGCACTCACCTGCAACAGAATCGCCCGCTTCGCGCCCGCCGCTTTCGCCAGCGCGCAAGCCCGATTCACCGCGTCCGCGTGACCCGCAATGACAACCTGATCCGGCGAATTCAAGTTCGCTGCCGACACCACTTCGACGGTTCCATCCGGCGCCGCGGCCGCTCCAGCCAAAACGCCATCGAGGGCGCCCTCCGGCAGCTTCAACAACGCCGCCATCGCGCCCACGCCCTGCGGAACCGCCTCCTGCATATATCGCCCGCGATTCCTGACGATCTTCACCGCATCCGCAAACGCCAGCGACCCGGCGGCAACCAAAGCCGAATACTCACCCAGCGAATGCCCCGCCACGAAGTCGAACGGAATTCTCTTCGCGCGCAAGACAGCGAACGCCGCAATCGAAGCCGTCAAAATAGCAGGCTGCGTATTTTCCGTCTTCCTCAACTCCTCCTCCGGCCCTTCAAAGCAGAGCGAAGAGAGAGAAAATCCGAGAGCGGAGTCCGCATCGGCAAACACAGCAGCAGCTTCCGGATAGGCGTCGGCAAGCGACTTGCCCATACCGGCAAATTGAGATCCTTGGCCAGGAAACAGGAACGCGAGTTTAGACATTCCTTCTTATTCTACGAGTGCTCGATCATCAATCGAGCAGTTGGAGGCCAGGGACGGTGGCGAAGTGGCGATCCCGCATGGCTAGGGGAAGGGCATGCTGGCGAGCAATCGCTGCGATCCAGATAGCATTCTCCGGAATCGGATTGCCGACCAACATCAGTTCGTGCCGGATGCGGCTATATTCCAGCGCAGTCTCCTCATCTGGCAGAACGACGATGCACGTTGACCGAAATTCGCTTAGTTCGGAGAGAAGCATCATGGGCCGCTTCGACTTCAAAGCGCCGAACAGGAGTTCGCTGAGCGCGGTCAAACTGAGAATTAAATCCGAGGCTTGGTTGAAACGGTCCTGCAAGCCCGCGGGATCGACTCCGGTGGTATCGACGAGGACGCAACCAATCTCGGGCATCGATTTGGCGGCACTCTGCGGCGGCGCGTTTCCACTCCTCCGCCTCCTCGGCGGTTATCGTTCCACCCAACTTACGCCGCGCGTGCTTGCGCGCCTCGGGCTTGCCGCGTGAAGGCTGTGAATATAGCCAGCCGCCAACTCAAGCTCCGCGACAGGGAGCGCCTTCAACTCTTCGACAATGGCTTCGAGCTTCATTATTCCAATTATCATGCAGCCCGTTGGATTGGAAGACGAACCTGTCGAAGCCGAATAGAAAGTTCCTATTCCCAGCCAAGTAGAAAGTTCCTAAGTTAGGAGTCGAGTCTCAACCCAGATGTGATGTTGGCACAGGTTCACCTGGGTCGCAGTTGGCGGGGTAAGTGTGAGGCCGCAGCGGTAGACGGTCGCTGGGAACGCTAGCGGCGTTCTTTCGTTTTCAGTGTAAGAGGGTCCAGCGGTACAATGATGTTTACCCGTGCGACTTCCTCAAATTTGCGTAGAACGACCGGTCTTTGCCGCCATGCTGATCCTGTTCCTGGTCGTCATGGGCTGGTTCAGCTTCCTCCAACTCGGCGTCGATCTCTTCCCCAAAAGCGACCCCGCCACCGCGTTCGTTCGCGTCAGCCTTCCTGGCGCGAGTCCAGAAGAGATCGTCTCGCAGGTCGTCCTGCCTCTCGAAGAAGCCATTGCTTCCGTCTCTGGCATCGAAGAACTAAAAGCGTATGCTTTTGAAGGCTCCTGCAGCATTCAAGTCACATTTGTTCTCGAACGCGAAATTGGCGCAGCGACCGACGACGTGCGCGAGAAGGTCAGCGGCGCGATGCGGAACCTGCCTCCGAACGTTCTGCCGCCGATTGTCCAGAAGGCCGACCCCGATAGCGACCCCGTGATCACGCTTGCCATCAGCGGGCAGAAATCCGTTCGTGAGTTGAGCGAAATCGCCGATAAAACGATCCGGCGCGCGATCGAAACGGTGGACGGGGTCGGCGGCGTCGACTTGTCGGGGGCCCGCAGGCGTCAGGTGAACCTGATGCTCGATCTCGATAAGATGAACGCATACCGGCTGACGGCGCAGGACGTGCGCGCGGCGTTGATCGCAGAGAACATCGAAGCACCCGGCGGCCGCATTGTGCGTGGAGCCAATGAAATGGGAGTCCGGACGAAGGGTCGCGTGGAAACCGTCGACGAGTTCGGCGGCATCATCGTCAAGAATGTCGGCGGCTCGCCGATTCGACTCCGCGACGTCGGCTACGCCGAAGACGGCATGGCGGAGCGCCGTACGTTCTCCTACTTCCAGGGCAAGCCTTCCGTGACGCTCGACGTGCGCCGCCAGATCGGGCAGAACACGGTGAAAGTCGTCGAGGCCGTGCGGGCGAAGTTGGCATTCATCAAGAAGACGCTGCCGCCCGGCATCGAAATCAACGTCATCAAGGAACAGGCCACCTACATTCGCAGTTCCGTGCAGGCGCTCGAGGAGCACCTGATTCTCGGCAGCTTCCTCGCATCGATCATCGTCTGGCTGTTCATCCGTAACTGGCGCATGGTGTTAATCAGCTCGATCGCGATTCCGACATCGATCATCTCGACGTTCTCGCTGATGCGGATGTTCGACTTCACGTTGAACTCGATGACGCTCTTGGGACTGACACTCGCCGTGGGTATTGTCATCGACGACGCCATCATCGTGCTCGAGAATATCTATCGTTTTATTGAAGAAAAGGGCATGGAGCCGCGGCGAGCGGCAATCGAAGCAACGCAGGAGATCGCGATGGCGGTGCTCGCGACCACAGTCTCGCTCGTCATCATCTTTGTGCCCATCGCCTTCATGTCGGGCTACGCGCGCAAGTTCGTCAACCAGTTTGGCTGGACCATGGCCATCTCGATCATTGTCTCGATGCTGGTCGCTTTCACGCTGACGCCGGCGCTGAGTTCGCGCCTGTTAAAGCGCCGCGTGCGCAAAGAAGGCGAGAAGCCGCACGGACACGAGACCACCTGGATCGACCGAGTGTATACCAGCATCCTCGAATGGTCGCTGCGGCATCGCTGGGTGATTGTCGCGATCTCGGTCGCCGTGTTCCTGTCGACGTTCGTGATCAACAAGTACATCGGGCGCGATTGGATGCCGCAGGAAGATCAGAGCGAACTATCGCTGTCGATCGAATTGCCGGAAGGCACATCGCTACAAGCGACGGAGAAGCTGACGATGGACATCGTCAGCCGGATCGTGAAGATCCCGGGCGTCATCGCCATCAGTCCGCAGACGTCGAATGGATTCCAGGATCGCGTGAATCAGGCGCAAATCACCGTGTTGCTGCTGCCTCCCGATCAGCGCGCAAACATTCAGGAGATGGGGCGGCTGGTGCGGCAGACGGTCAAGGATCCGCAACTGGCGAGGCCGCGCATCAACTTCCCGAATATCCTGGGCGGTCGCGATACGTTCGCGCCGATCCGCGGCATGTTGCTTGGTTCCGATATCCGCGTGCTGGTCGACTACGCGCGCCGCGCGATGGTGCCGATGCTCAAGGAGCCATCATTGACGGACGTGAAGGCGAACCTCAACCTCAACAGTCCGGAATTGCAGGTGGTGATCGACCGGCCGCTGGCGTCCGATTTGGGCGTGCGCGTCTCTGACATTTCGGGTGCCGTGCGTCTGCTGATGTCGGGCGAGGACCAGATCTCGACCTTCAAAGAAGGCTCCGAACAGTATCCCGTGATGATGCGGCTGCTGCCCGGGCAGCGTGATAATCCGGAGGCGCTCAGCCGCCTGCTGGTGCCGTCGTCGAAGCTGGGGCTGATCCGCCTGGATTCGGTGGCGAAGCTCGAACGCGGCGTCGGACCCAGCCGCATCGACCGCTTCAATCGCCAGTTCGGAGTCGGCATCTACGGCAACGTTGGGCCCGGTTACTCGCTCAACGAGGCAGCCGCGAAGACGCTCGAGATCGTGGATGGCCTGAACCTGCCGCCGGGCTACTCAATGGCATTCTCCGGCCAGGTGAAGATTCTTGAAGAGACAACGACGAACATGATTCTGGCGATCGGTCTCGCGTCTATCTTTATGTACATGGTGCTGGCGGCGCAGTTTGAAAGCCTGATCCATCCGTTCATCATTTTGACTACGCTGCCCCTGTCGATTCCGTTTGCGCTGCTGTCGCTGATCGCGACCGGCCGCACGCTGAACCTGTTCAGCGCGCTCGGCGTACTGCTGCTGCTGGGCATCGTGAAGAAAAACGGCATTCTGCAGATCGACTACATGAACCGGCTGCGCGATGAAGGCTATCCGCTGCGCGAAGCGATCCTCGAAGCGAACCGCGTCCGGCTGCGTCCGATTCTGATGACGACGCTGTCGATTATCGCGGGACTGATTCCGACGGCGATCGGCATCGGCGCGGGCGCGTCCCAGCGCTCGGCGATCGCGGTGACGATCATTGGCGGGCAGACGTTGTGCCTCCTGCTATCGCTACTGGTGGTACCTGTCGGCTACTCGTACGTCGAGGGAATGCGGGCGCGGTGGTCGCGGCGCAAGCAGGCTCCGGTGCCTGCGGCCGGCATGGGCGACTAAACGAGAACGCGTTATCACTGCCATTGCCGCTCGCGGCGGGCGGCGGTCCGGTGGCTTCGGTCGTCAACGGGTTCCATCAGAATGTGAACCGAATGTCGAATATTTTCGGATCTTATTTGCCTTCCTCTGCGTCGATATGGGTGAGAGGGGAGGCAGGAACAATGACCCGCTTAGTGAAAACCACGCAGAACATCGGGAGAGTCACACCGGCCGTGCAGGCCGCGGCGCTACCCGCACACCCAGGCGAAGCGCACGCGCCTGTTGGAAAGGTGTATTGCCCGATGTGCACCCACACCGTGGAGGCGCAAATTGAGCACATCGGCAAACGTGTTCAGACGAAGGCCGGACAGAAGTGCCCGCGCTGCGCCGGCACGCTGGACGCCGGTTACATCTTCCGCATGGACCGCGCTGCCTAGATCTTGTCCGCTCCCGCTCCGAACGGGAGGCGTGCGTCAGCCGCACGCCTCCTGTACCAGCGTTTTACATGCGCGGATTCAATCCAGAAGGGCTATAGTGGAATTGTGAAGAAGAAGCCCGTACACGAAGCAAAACCGACTCCGGAGGCCATTGTTGTGAAGCGCGAGCAGGCAGAAGCGGAGCCGCTGACAATGATCGACAACACTGGCAAAGTTCCGGAGAAGTGCTCTGTGTGTGGCGATCCCCGCGCCCCGAATTCCACGGAGGGTCTTTGCTGGGTATGCCGGCGCTTGAAGATCAGCGCCTGGCGCGATAGCGATCCTCAGCTTGCGACCCAGGAATAGTTTGTTCGAGACGAGCTTGCTCGTAAACGTAAGCTGCGGCGGCCACATCCTCCACCCCTAATCCGTTCGACTTGAAGATTGTGATCCCTATGGGCCGTGGCGCGTCCACGTCATGCAAGTTCACGAGCTTCGGCGTGTTCCATTCCTCTTTGTTCCAGGCCAAAATCAAGTCGCCGGATTCGATCTTCGATTGCTCGATCGAATCCACGGCGATCAGCGCGGCGCGGTCGAGCAGTTCCTTCGGAAGCTCGCGGCGATCGGCGTTGTTCGATCCCATCGCGTTGACATGCGCATGAGGCTCGACCCAACTGGCATCGAGCACAGGGTCCTTTGACCAGGTGGCTGTCACCACGATGTCGGCTCGTCGTGGCGCAATCGCTTCTGCCCTTCTTATGGCGTGACGGACACCTGGGAGGCCGCGAATTCTCCGTCGTCATGACACGTCTGCCGATTGCGGACCTGGCGCGGAGGCTGGACGCGGCTTTTGCGCGTCATCCGGCATTCGGCACGCTCGTTGATTTTCGCGCGCCGGAATGGCTGGCGGACGCCGAAGCGGAAGGGCTCAACGCAGCGCGGTCGATCGTCACGCCGCATACTGCCGTGGCTTCGCTATTTCCCGGCAAGTGCCAGCACTTGGACTGGCAGAAACCGTTGGTCCGATTCGAACTCGACGCGCCGCAGAACGCAATCGGCTTCCCGGGTCCGGCGATCGCGCGGCGCGGAGCGCACGTGGTCCGCGATGCCGCGCGTGAACTGGGTCTGCGGGTGGTCACCCCGGGCCGCAGTCTCGAAGGCGACACCTTCTGGGGCGGCATGGATCTTCCTGCGGGCGCCAGTTGGGATTGGTTGGGGCGAGTGCAGGCCGTGGTGCTTCCGGCAGTGATTGAACATCAGCCGCGCGCGCTGCTTGTCGCGCTTGCGGCCGGAATTCCCGTGATCGCCAGCAGCGCCTGCGGGATTCGAGCGCAGGCAGGCCTGACGATTGCCGATTCGGCCGGCGAGGTTCGACAGGCGCTCGTCGAAGTCTGCGGGACACGGAATGGTTCCACGCGACCTCTGCGGAGTCGCAGTCGTGAGTGACGCGATGCGCGTGAGTGCATCCAAGGCTCGACGCGAAATCGGCGCAACCCGCCAATCCACTCAGTGAACGCCGGCGGAAAGCCTGGGCCGCATTACGGCGCCGCGTCGCACTCTTGCGCTCAGCACGCGACTGGTCGTGACCCGGCGGTGGGCGTCGACGAAGAACATCGGTGGCGGAAATGGTTTCGAACGTCATTCGACTCGATTGTCTTACCCCTTCATACCAACTCCGGTTCCGGCGCTGAAGTCGAACTGCCAGAGGCCGGGTCCCCGCACCGCGTTGCGGGGCAGCGTTCCCCAGGTTCCGCGAGCAGGAACGGTGGAGGCGGCCAGATTCACCCAGGACGACGGAGTCCGGTTGGCGGGATAGAACGACGCGCCCTGCACGTAGCTGGGGCGTTGCGCGGGTGCGCCGCGACCGGGCGTCGTGACGTCGCCGTCGGGCAGATCCGCCGCGGCGCGGTTCACCGACACATGGCAGGGCAATGCGGTGCGGACGGTGTAGATGCCGCTGAGATTCCAACCACTGGCAGCACGCCGAGGAAGCCGGTTTTCGGCCCGTACTTGCCCGTCTTGCCGAACGGAAGTTGATAGATGGCGTTGCTCGTCGACGTGTGGCGGATGTCCCAATCCGCATCGCCGCGATCGCACTGGCGGCAGTTCGAGATCATGACGTTCGCCTCGGCTTTGGGCAGCCTCGCCAGGCGCGACCCCGGCGAAGCTGTGCCAACATAGCATCAGGGTTGAGATCCAACCGCCCATTTAGGAACTTTCTACTTTGGCGGTAATAGGAACTTTCTACTTTGGTCCGACAGTCACACGAGACGTTGTGACACGAGACGTTGCCACCCGGAAAAGTGCCTTCTGCTAAACTGAGGGGAATTTTTCAGCCGCAGTGCTTGCGCGACTGAGCGGAATGAGGTTCCTGTGCTGTTTTCCTTCTTGATTTCGATTCTGCTGTGGACTGCTCCAGCGTCCGCGCAAACGAAGCCCAAGGCGTTCGATGTGGTCGAAGCCGGCATTCCCGACATGCGCGCGGCGATGGAACGCGGCCAGGTTACTTCACGCGATCTCACTACGGCCTATCTGGCGCGCATCGGCATGTACGAGGACAAGCTGCATTGCATCATCACCGTAAACCCCAACGTGCTCGCCGAGGCCGACGAGCGCGATCGTGAGCGGGCGCAGGGGCGCATTCGCGGACCTCTTCATGGGATTCCGATTGCCCTCAAAGACAACGTGCTCACGCGCGACATCGTCACCACCGGCGGAGCTCTTGCGTTCGAAGGCTACGTTCCGCCCTACGACGCCACGCTCGTGAAGAACCTGCGCGACGCGGGTGCCGTGATCATCGCGAAAACCGGCCTTTCGGAGTTGGCCAATTGGGTGGCCGGCGCTCCGACGCCGATGGTGGCGAATTACAACGCGGTACGCGGCTTCGGCTATAACCCCTACGATCCGCGGCGCGACCCGCGCGAAGGCAACGACGACGGGCGTCCGGTGCTGACCACCGGCGGATCGAGCTCCGGCGTTGGCACCGCGGCAAATTTCTGGGCGGCGAACATCGGCTCGGAGACTTCGGGCTCGATTCTGAGTCCCGCGAATCAAACCATGCTGGCGGCCGTCAAGCCAACCCTCGGCCGCATCAGCCGCTACGGCGTGATTCCGATTACGGCCGATCAGGATACGGCGGGTCCGATGGCAAAATCGGTCACCGACGCCGCGATTCTGCTCGGTGCTTTGGAGAGCCCCGCGCCCGATCCGAATGACGAGGCAACGAAGAAATGCACTCCGCCACCCGGGCGCGACTATACGCAATTTCTCAAAGCGGACGGCTTGAAAGGCATGCGCGTCGGCATTCCGCGCGCATTTTTCTATGACTCGTTCACGCCTCCCCAACGCGGAATTGCACCAAATACGACTGGCGGACGGCGCGGCAGCGGCGGCGGATTCGGCAATGGCCTCAACCCGGAGCAGAAGCGCCTAATGACGGAAGCGATCGAGATCCTGAAAGCGCAAGGCGCCGTCATCGTAGATCCCGCCGACATCCCCAGCGTGATCACCCAGGATGCCGACAAGAGTTTTCTGCTGTGGAACCAATGCAGCGGATACGCGAACGGCCGCGGCAAAGACGCCAACTGCTCGAGCGTCCTCAAGTACGGCATGAAGCGCGACTTCAACGCCTGGCTCGCGACGCTCGGGCCTTCGGCTCCGGTGAAGACGCTCACCGCGCTCCGCGAGTGGAACCTCACGCACACCAACGGCGGCTCCATCCGCTTCGGCCAGTCGCTGCTCGATATTTCAGACGAAGTAAACCTGCAGGCGGACCGTGCAAAGTACGAAGCCGACCGCGCGAAAGATATCGAACTCGCGGGCACCAACGGGCTCGACGCTGTGATGAAAGCGCAGAAGCTGGACGCAATTCTCTTCCCCGGCGCAAGCGGCGCGGGCATCGCGGCAAAGCCCGGCTATCCGACGGTGATGGTGCCGTTCGGGATGATTCCGAACACGCAAGGCGCTCCTTTGCCGGCGGGCTTCGAGCCGAAGCCGTCGCCGTACGGGGTCAGCTTCACAGGCTTGGCGTGCAGCGAGCCAACGCTACTAAAAGCGGCGTTCGCGTTCGAGCAGGCGACGAAGCGTCGCGTAAAGCCATCGAGCGCGCCGTAGCAGGATTCGCTTACTGCCCGATCACGATGAAAAGATTCTGCGCGTTGGGAACGCCGTCGACCGTCAGTTCGATCGTCTGGTCACCAGCGGCCACGATCGGTATCACGACGTTGAAGCCGGGCAATATTCTGGTTGCGCCGAAAACGGGTGGCGGCTGGCAGATCCGCGTGGTCGACTTCGGAAGCGGCGTCCGGCTCGCGCCGGAGCGGCTCGACGAACTCGGAATCACGAATCTGGGCTTCTCGATCGGCGAGCAGGCCGAAGGCAGTTCGCTGACCGGCACCCTCATGTATCTTGCGCCGGAAGTACTGCGCGGCCACTCGCCGACGGCGGCCGCCGATATCTATGCGCTCGGCGTTCTGTTGTATCAACTGGCGGCTGGCGATTTTCGTAAGCCTTTGGCCCCGGCTGGGAGTCCGATATCGCGGATCCGCTGTTGCGCGAAGACATCGCCGATGCCGCGTGCGGAGATCCGGATCGACGCCTCAGTACCGTCGCGGCCTTGGCTACGCGCCTCGATACACTGGCCGAACGCCGCACGGCTCGCACCGAACTCGACGCGGCGCGCACGCGCGCCCAAGCGGCGGAACAACAACTCGCCCGCTCCCAGGCCAGGCGGCCGTGGGTGGTCGCGCCAGGCGCCGCGCTCGTGATCGGATTGACGGCGGCGTTGTTCCTCTACCAGAACGCATCGCTGGAACGGAATCGCGCCAACCGGCAGGCGGCGATCGCTGCGGCCGTCAACCGATTCCTGACCAACGATCTGCTGGGCCGCAGCAATCCGTTTCAAAGCGGCAAGTCCGGCGAGACGCTGCTCGAAGCCGTCAAGCAATCCTCGCCCGAGATCGACCGGCAGTTTCAAGCGGAGCCAGAAATCGCGGCTCGCCTGCACCTGGCGATCGCCAAGGCGCTCGACAACCGCAGCGATTTCGCCGCCGCGGGGCAGGAATATGAGCGCGCGGCCGAACTCCTCACGAAGGCCAGGGGCGCACTTGCGCCAGAAGCCGTCACCGCGCGACTGCAACAGGCCGGCATGGAAGCGCGGACCTATGCCGAGGGTTCCGTGGCAAAGGCGAGAGAGATCGTCGCCGCGCAGGAAGCCAAGATCCCGCAACTGAAACAGAAGCCGCGCGATCTGCCTGTCTGGCTGGCATCGGCCAAGGGCATGATCGCGCTGATTTCGAACGACGCCAAGCAGGCGGAGCAACAGTTTCAGGCTGCCTACGAAGCCTCGAAAACGTTGCCCGAGTTTGACGAAATGGCGCAACTGACGCTGAAACAGCGGCTGGCCTTCTCGAACATCCGCCTCGGCAATGGCCCCAAAGCCGAGCAGTTGTTCCGCGAACTCATCGAGGACTTCACCCGGCTGCAAGGCGCGGAAAGCCCCAGCGTGATGCGCGGCCGGCTGAATCTTGCGCAGGCCTTCATGATTCAGAACAAGCACAAAGACGCCGTTGCCGAGACGACCAGCATTTACCCCGGCTACGCCGAGCGGCTGGGCGAAGATCACGAACTCGCCATGCAGGTATTGACAACGCGGGCCGAATCGGAAGGCGCGCTCGGCCTGTGGGAAGACGCCATTCGCGACGATCTGAAGATTCACGACCTGGCCGTCAAGAAGCAGGGTCCGCTGTCATTTTTTGCCATCGCCACGCAGTCCGACGCTGCTCTCGCCATGTGCCGCGCGGGCCGCGTTCCGGAAGGCGCATCGAATGGGCAGCAGGCCTATGCGGCGTCGGTGAAGGCGTTCGGACCCCGCGCGGGACTCACCGGCGGAACGGCCCACACGCTCGCCTCGTGCTGGATCCAAAGTGGAAAATTGACAGAGGCTTCGCGCTTACTCGAAGGCATCGACGTGAACGCCGTCGCGCAGTTGGCGGGTTCCAAGGATTGGGGCGCGAATGTCGATTTATCGCGGGCCGAAATTGCCTATCGCCGCGGCGATTATGCAAGTACCCGGAAGCTATTGGAAGGCGCCGCGCCCGTGCTTACGAGATCCGACGCCGAACCGTATCAGCGCAAGGCCTTCGAGAATCTAAAAGCCTCTCTGGCGAGCAACCCGGCGGCAAGCTAGCAGCTGGGACGGCACACCCTAGTCGCGCAGGATCTGACCTTTCGAAGTATTCATCAGCCCGCAAAGGATTAGCGTGACGCCGAGTCCGACGTCGAGCCAGAGGTCGGCGCGGTTGTAGAGAATGACGCCCAGTATGCTCGCGTTCGAGTACGGCCGTGAATCGAGTTCGCGATAGCCCAGCACCGCGACTAACAGCACCAGTCCGGCGGTCAAGTAGAGGCCCATCGGCGCTGTGGATTCGCCTTGGAACGAGAAAGCGAGCAAGAGAAGCGAAGTCACAAAGTAGACTGCAGCGTGCTCCAGGTTCATGGCGAAGTATCCGCGTGGACCCAGCCAGTCATTTGGCCAACACGAGACGATCGCCAGCAGCAGGAAGAAAGCGCTAAGGCAGCGCGCGAGGGATTTTGCAATTTTGGGAGGCGGCTCGCGAAATTAATCGGCTACCACCTTACCCAATATTAGGCCAGGAGTAGGGTAAATATGAAATCTCTGCGCATTGGTGTCGCTCGTGTGAGTCGGCCTACTCAATTCGGCTTCCTGTTTTGTGGGGAACGGCGCCGCGCTCTACCAGCAGCTCCGCGACCGCATTCCTGCGACAGTGGATCGCACGCTCCAGCGGCGTATCGCCTTTGCGATCACGCGCGTCGACCGCCGCACCGCAGTCGAGCAACGCCCGCGCGATCTCCACGTGGCCTCGCCGCGCCGCCATGTGCAGCGCGGTCGCGCGGGTGACTCCGGCGCAGGCGTTCGCGTTTGCGCCGGCCTTGACCAGTGCTCGGACGATTTGCGGTCCCGCGGCGGACGCGCATTCGTTCGCCACGCAGTTCAGCGGCGTATGCCCGCCGCGATCGAGCACGTCCGCATCGACACCCAACCGGAGCAGCAACTCGACCACCTCCACGCAACCCGCGCCGCTCGCGAAATGCAAAAGCGTCTTTCCGGAGAAACGCGTCTGCGTCAGACCACGCCCGCCCGCAACGGCCTCCATTAGGAAGCGAATCAGTCCCGCGCGGCCTGATTGCATCATGCGGACCAGCAATCCGGCGAACACCGAAGAACGCGTAGCGAATCGCGGCGCCAGCGCCAGCGCTTCGCCGTCGCGGCCCGCTGCGATTGCGGAGATCGCGGCATCCAACGCGAGTTGTTCGCTCCAGCGGGCGGCCAGTTCCGGATGCTCCGGCTCGCCCGAAGGCTTGCCCCTGACGTACGCCGAGCTCTCCAGGAAGAATTGCCGCAACGCCTTGCGCGTCGCGTCATCAAGCGTCGCCGCATCGAGCGTCGCACTCATATGCCGCAGCCAGGTGCTGCGCTCAGCAGGGCTGATCGTGAAGCGCGCATGCGATTCCTGCAAGCTCAGCCACCAGCGATGCTGCGTCTTCTCGTCGTCGCCGCCCAGAAACTGAATCAGGAACGCGGCGAACTCTTCGGTCGCGCATCGCAGGCTCTTGCCGGGAAATAATCGGTGAAGAAGAGGATCCTTGGCGACCCGCGCATAGAAGGCCGCCGAGAGGCGTTTGCAACCCGCTGCGCTGCCCAGGGATTCGAGCATTGTTGGCCGATCGGGCACGCAAGAATTATACCGGATGCGCCGTCTCGCTAGGCCAAGAACATCGCCAGCGCCAGCCCGAACTCAGCGTTGAGGTACTGTGTTCTTGAGGGTCAGAGTTTGGGGATGTGCCCAAATCTTTGGCGTAGAGGCTGGCGTAGAGCCGCCCGGGAGAATTGGTGGATCTGAAGGGATTCGAACCCTTGACCTCTTCCATGCCGTGTAAGAAATATCAATCACTTGCAGGCATCCTGGCGGAAAAAGACTTCGGGGCGGGACTGGGCGGCACCG
>JAYVTO010000316.1:0-25861 GCA_043788745.1 Acidobacteriaceae bacterium | reverse complement strand
CTTTGCTGGCGCTAGCGGTTCGCCGTTGCTGAGTCGGACCTGGCGGGGCCGACCTGCTTGCGGCCGCTTTCATTCTGCTGCATTCGTCGTTGCTTACATGCTTCCTTCGTCCGCGGAAGGTCCGTACACGGAAGGCACTGCGATGTCGTTAAGGCGGAGATAGACGCCGAGTTGGGCGCGGTGATGGATGATGTGATTCATGACCCAGGTGCGGAGGACGGCGATCTTGGGCATGGTCATCATCATGGCACCGTTATTTTTCATCGCCCAATTGGTCATCATTGCGGCGTCGCTGCTGGCGGCGATGGCGGCACGGGCTCCGGCGACGTTGCCGTCGAACATGGCAAGAAGTTCCGCGCTGGTTTTTGCATCGGGCGGCATTTCCATCGGCTTGCCACCGGGCGCCATATCGAGTTCGTCGGTGGTGCAGGTCATCTGGCCCCACATTGGAATGGTCGCTAGATGCGACGCGAGGTGACCCATCGTCATGGACTTCGCGTGGGGTTTCCAGCCAAACTTATCTTCGGGGATACGCGCGAGAGTAGCTCGGGCGGTGCCCATTTCGTGATCGAATTCCGGCAACAAGGCCGCGTTGAGTGGCATAACAGTCTCTTCTTTCTCCGGAGGGTTGCTTGGACAGCAAGTTCCGGCTAAAGTAGACTAGCAAACAAAAGGCGAAGATGGAAGTAAAAAGGGGCGAGCGTCTCTCATGAATCTCGAACTGGATCTATTTGGTACCCCCGACCCGGAGCCGATGGATTTGACGGAACAACTTCCGGAAGCCGCGAAGGCCCGGATATTGGCGCATCGGTCGGGGCTTGAGGGCGCGCTGGCGAAGTTCGCGCTGTGGATGGAAAAGCCGGATTCGCCGGTGCGAGCGATCAAGCATCAACCGGCGCGTGACGCAGTGTACGCGGATCTGCCGGCGGAAGTGGCTCCGGCGATTCGCGCGATGTTGAATCAGCGCGGCATCCGGCAGTTGTATGCACATCAGAGTCTGGCGTTCGATGCGATAACGGCGGGAAAGAATGTCGTCGTCGTGACGCCGACGGCGAGCGGCAAAACGCTTTGCTACAACCTTCCGGTGTGGCAGAAGTTGCTGGCGGAGCCTGGTGCGCGGGCGATGTACCTGTTTCCGACGAAGGCGCTGGCTGAGGACCAGTTGGCGGAGTTCAACGAATCGGTGAACGGGATCCAGGCGGCGGGGGGCGTGGAGATTCGCGCGTTCACGTATGACGGCGACACGCCGCAGGATGCGCGCCGGGCAATCCGCGAGCGGGCGAATGTGGTGTTGACGAATCCGGACATGCTGCACGCGGGAATTCTTCCGCACCATACGAAATGGGTGAAGGTATTCGAGAACCTGCGCTATATCGTGATCGACGAATTGCATTACTATCGCGGCGTGTACGGCAGCCACTTGGCCAACGTGATGCGGCGGCTGCTGCGGATCTGCGAGTTCTATGGATCGACGCCGCAGTTTGTGTGCTGCTCGGCGACGATTGCGAATCCGAAGGAACTGGCGGAGGCGCTGACAGGGGGCGCGTTCGAGCTGATCGATACGAACGGCGCTCCGGCGGGCGAGAAGTATTTCGTGTTCTATAATCCG
The DNA here is from genome assembly GCA_043788745.1 of Acidobacteriaceae bacterium. Lineage (GTDB taxonomy): Bacteria > Acidobacteriota > Terriglobia > Bryobacterales > Bryobacteraceae > JBBQWZ01. The sequence continues at coordinate 24,252 of JAYVTO010000316.1, read as the reverse complement.
CCGGTGATCAATCGGCAGTTGGGGATCCGGCGCAGCTATTTGCATGAATCGCGGCGGATGGCGATTGAGTTTCTGGAGCGCAATCAGCAGACGCTGGTGTTCGCGAACAATCGCTTGGCGACCGAAGTTCTGGTGACCTACTTGAAGGACGCGGCGGATCGGTTACCGTGCGGACGGCAGGCGGTTCGCGGGTATCGCGGGGGATATTTGCCAAAGGAGCGTCGCGAGATTGAGCGGCGTTTGCGCGATGGGGAGATTCGCGCGGTGGTGGCTACGAACGCGCTGGAGCTGGGTATCGATATTGGTTCGCTCGATGCGGTGGTGATGGCGGGGTATCCGGGGACGATTGCGTCGACGTGGCAGAGGGCGGGTCGCGCGGGGCGGCGGCAGAGTTCGTCGATTGCGGTGATGGTGGCGTCCAGCGCTCCGCTGGATCAGTATATCGTCGAGCATCCGGAGTACTTTTTCGATCGGCCTCCGGAGCATGCCTACATCAATCCAAACAATTTAGAGATTCTGCTGAGCCATTTGAAGTGCGCGGCGTTTGAGTTGCCGCTGCGCGAGGGTGAGACGTTCGGCGGCGAGGACATTAAAGAATTGTGCCGCTTTCTGCTCGACCTCGGACTGCTGCATTTCTCTGGAAACGCGTGGCATTGGACATCGGACACGTATCCGGCCGATGCGGTGAGCTTGCGCGCGGTGGCAAGCGATAACTTCGTGGTAATCGACATCACGGGCGAGCACAAGATTATTGGAGAGGTCGCGTTTACGGCGGCGCTGACGACGCTGCACGAGAAGGCGATCTATTTGCACGAGGCGCGGCAGTTTCAGGTGGAGAAGTTCGACTACGACGGGCGGAAGGCGTACGTGCGCAAGGTGGACTGCGACTACTTCACGGATGCGATCGACTATACGCAGGTGAAGGAGTTGGAGGCGTTCGAGTCGGCGGCGCTGGGTGACTGGAGCGTCCCCGCCGTGACGGGCGAGGATAGCACGATCGTTGATGGCATCGTCGCTGATCCGCGGGTGGTTGCGAATCATGGCGAGGTGCGGCTGAATTGGCAGGTGGTGGGCTGGAAGAAGATCAAGTTTTATACGCTCGAGAATGTTGGTGCGGGACAGCTTTCATTGCCGGAACAGGAGATGCATACGACGGCTTTCTGGCTGCACTTTCCGGAAGCGTTTCTGAATCGGTTTCCGGACTTGACGCCGACGGAGAAGCAGAATGGGCTGACGGGGCTGGGCAATGCTCTGCGGACGGTGGCGTCGTTGTTGATGATGTGCGATCCGCGGGATCTTGGCGTGACGGTGACGGAGGATATTTCGAAGGGCCTGAAGACGTTTGAGCCGGATCTGTTTCTCTACGACAACTACCCGGGCGGGATTGGACAGAGTGCCCCGCTGTACAAGCTGGTGGATAAGTTGTTGCTGGGTGCGGACCGGCTGCTCGATGGCTGCAGTTGTGAGAATGGCTGTCCGAGCTGCGTGGGTCCGATTGGAGAGATTGGCGAGCTCGGGAAAGAGGTCGCGCGGCGGGTACTGAGGGCGATCCGCGTGACTTAGCTCGCGCCGCGTTGCCATGCCGAGCGACGGGCGAATGTTAGAATTGGGTTTCCATGCGAATCGCCATTGGTGCCGATCATGCTGGCCTTGCTCTGAAGGAATTTCTACGCGAATCGCTCGAACGCGCAGGGCATGAGGTTCGCGACTTCGGTACCGATAGCGCGGAGTCGACGGATTACCCGGATTTTGCGGAAGCGGTTGCTTACGACGTTGCCGACGGCAAAGTGGAGCGCGGTGTGCTTGTCTGTTTCACTGGCGCGGGGATGGCGATTGCCGCGAACAAGATTCCCGGTGTCCGGGCTACGTTAGGCTGGAATCTGGAAGGGGTTCGATTGACGCGGGCTCACAACGATGCGAACGTGTTGGCCATCGGCGCGACGTTCACGCCGCCGGAGCAGGCTCTGGAGTTTGTCGAGAAGTTTCTGGCGACTCCGTTTGAAGGCGGGGAGCGGCACGAACGGCGCCTTCGCAAGATCGCCGAGATGGAAAAGACAAAATAATTTTCGCTGAGGGATTGAAACAATGACTGAGCAACAGCGCATGAGCCGGCCACTGGCCGAGGTAGATCCGGACATATATGCAGCGATTCGCCATGAGACGGACCGCCAACACGACGGCCTCGAACTGATCGCGAGCGAGAACTTCACGTCCGAGGCGATTCTCGAAGCAACGTCGAGTGTCTTCACAAACAAGTACGCCGAAGGCTATCCGGGCCGGCGTTATTACGGCGGTTGTGAGTTCGCGGACGTCGTCGAGAATTTGGCGCGCGATCGCGCCAAGAAGTTGTTCGGCGCGGAATATGCGAATGTGCAGCCGCATTCGGGCTCGCAGGCGAATCAGGCGGCGTTCGGGGCCGTGCTGAATCCGGGTGACACGATCCTCGGCATGGATCTGGCGCATGGCGGCCACTTGACGCACGGGCATCCACTGAACTTTTCCGGCAAGACGTACAAGGTAGTTTCCTACGGCGTGCGGAAGGAAGACGAGATCATCGACTACGATGCGCTAGCGCGGACGGCGGAAGAGCACAAGCCGAAGATGATCATTGCGGGCGGCAGCGCGTATTCGCGCGTGTTCGACTTCAAACAGTTCCGGGCGATTGCGGATTCTGTGGGCGCGGTGTTCCTGGTGGACATGGCGCACTTTTCGGGTTTGGTGGCGGCGGGCGTGTATCCGAATCCGTGCGAGACGGCGGATATCGTGACGTCGACGACGCATAAGACGCTGCGCGGGCCGCGATCGGGTATGATTCTGGCACGCGAGAAGCACGGTCCGGCGATCGACAAGAATTTGTTCCCAGGCGTCCAGGGCGGTCCGCTGGTGCATGTGATCGCAGCGAAGGCGGTGTGCTTCCTCGAAGCCGCCCGACCGGAGTTCGTGGCGTACCAGAAACAAGTTGTCAAGAACGCGCAAGTGCTGGGCGAGACGCTGGCGAACGCGGGATTCCGGATTGTGTCGGGCGGTACGGATTCGCACCTGATTCTGGTGGATGTTTTCGCGAAGGGCGTTCGCGGGAAAGAAGCCGAGAAGGGCCTTGATCTCGCGCACATCACTGTGAACAAGAACGCGATTCCGTTTGACGTGAATCCGCCGATGAATCCAAGCGGAATCCGACTGGGGAGTCCGGCATTGACGACACGAGGTTTCGGCGAGCCGGAGATGAAGGACGTTGGGGCCTTGATTGCGGAGGTTCTGGGGAATCTGAGTTCTGACGATGCGATTGGCTCGGTGCGGCGGCGGGTGAGCGCCTTGACCGAGCGGTTCCCGCTCTATCCCTGGAAACTGCAAACTGCGGCCGCGGTCCGATAGGGAAGAGGAACCGTGCCGCTTCGCGTCGTCATCGATGTCCGGCACTTGCGCGACTTCGGAATTGGCACGCACATCCGCAATTTGATTCGCGGACTGAGCGTCGTTAGCGCCACGCAGGAACGGCAGGAGTTAGGGCCGACGCATCACTACACGCTGGTGGCAAGAGCAACCGACGTGCAGGAATTCGCCCAATTGCCGGCGAACTTCTCCGTTGCCACGTTCGACCGGCATCCGGAAGAGATCACGAACAATATCACCTTTCCGCTGTTCCTCCGGCAGTTCTCCGGCAGTCTCTTTCACATGCCGCTGAATTCCGTCGCCTATTGGATGCCGCAGCCTTACGTCGTGACGGTTCACGATATGAGCAGCCTGCTGTATGGCGAGAGGAAGGACCTGCGGGCGTGGATGCACGAGGTGCGGTTCCGGCGAGGGCTGGCTCGGGCGGCGAAGGTGATCGCGGTTTCGACGGCGACTCGACGCAATCTCGAGGACGTACTCAGCGTTCCGCCGGAACGCATCCGAAGGATCTACAATGCGCCGGATCCGGCATTCTCGGACGCGGTTCCGCTATCGGCGGAGACGGTGCGGTCCACGCTCGAACGCTATTCGATTCGCTACCCGTTTCTGCTGTATGCAGGCACGATTCGGCCGCAAAAGAACATCCCCCGGTTGGTGGAGGCATTTGCGGTGCTGCGGGGCGAACTGGAAAACCACCCCATTTACAAAGACTTGCGGCTGATCATCATTGGAGATGAGCTGTCGAAGTATCCGGCCGTGCGGCGGGCGGTGATCCAAAGCCGGGTGGAGCAATCGGTTCGATTTCTTGGGTTCGTTCCGCTCGACACGTTGCGGGTATTCTACGGGCAGGCTGCGGCTTTCGTGTTCCCTTCGCTCTATGAGGGCTTCGGACTGCCGCCGCTTGAGGCAATGGCTTGCGGGACGCCCGTCGTCACATCAAACGCCAGTTCGCTGCCGGAAGTGGTGGGCGATGCGGCGATGATGGTGAATCCCGAGAAGGTGTTCGACATCGCGCGCGGAATCCGCGAGGTGTTGCTCGATAGCGCGCTCCGTGCCGACCTAGTGGAGCGCGGTTACGATCAGTTGCGGCGTTTCAGTTGGGAAAACACAGCGCGCGAGGTGCTTGACACCTATCACGAGGCTGCGGCAGAAGCGGGCATCGGCGCAGCGTAGAAGGCGTTGCGATCAAAGACGACGGGGATGAGGAGCTTCGCGGCCGCAAGATGAGGCACGCGCTGCCATCGTGTCGGCTCGTTCCAGTTGTCAGCCGCCAATAGATAGCTACAGTTGCGGCCAGGCCGGACGCCGCGCGCAAGCACCACGCCTGCCTGTTCTACCGCGTAGAGAGCGGTCGGGCTGCATCCCTGGGTATCGGATTCATCGAGAATTGCGTGCGTTGCGGCGTGCAGCATCGCCGCCAGCGCTGGATCCAGGCCGAGTGCGACGATCACCGGGTGACAGACTCCGGCGAGAAGGTGGTAGTCGACGAGACAGGTCTCCTGTGTCTCATCGGGATGGGGTCCACGCGGACCTATCTTGCCAGAGAGGAGCGGGATCGCAACCTTCGGTTCGCGGTCGCGGTGGATGGCTTGAAACTGGCAGTCGAGATCCGCTTTATCCAACAACTCGGCGGGCGAGATAGCAAGCCTCGCAAGAATAAGATCGGCGACAGACGCGGTGAGAGAGCGGTCTCCCGAGAGCAGATGATGCACATGGGGCTGCGACATCCCGATGGCGTTGGCAAGGCTGCGTTCGCTGAATAGCCCGTTTGCGACCACGGAGCGAAGTCTATCTCTTAGCTCGGTCAACTGACCGACAATACCGGACCTGGGGAGGACTGAGGGGGAGGCGACAGGAGGAGCCGAGCGATTCCTCTTTGAAATAGGACTAGGCAGAGGTGCCATATATATACCTATGTAGTGCACGCGACTCGATCTTTTTCTCAGTTTTTATCTTGCTTGTTTGCAATCAGATGAGAATTTTAAGGGGAAAGCAATGCCTCGCTTGTGCGGGAAATTATTTGACAATACTTGTCACTTATCTAGGATGGAATTGACCGAAGCGGGAGTTTTAGGAAGAGTTCCGGTGTCGGGAGACAGCAAAGACCGCTGAAGGTAAGAAAAAGAAAGGGTGGATAAGACAGATGGAATGGACTCGCTCAGAAACAATTGGCCTTTCGATGCAATCCTGCGCGAAATGCAACGGCCTTGGCACCGCCGTCAATCGCAACGGCCACACTCGACCGTGCAGATGCGCACTGCGGGAGATCTTCCGGGCCTGCTATAGACGCTTCCGGAAGTGCGTCACGCAGGATCCACACCTCAGCCAGAGCAGGTGTGAGCCGTCGGCGATGGGAACGAAGCGCCCCACAACGTGGGGCCGAAAAGACCAGGAATATATCGCGGATTTCGAACTGGTAACGCGGCGAACGCTTAGCGAATACGAACACCGCATCTTCCGGTATCACTTCTACCTTGGCGCCGATTGGCGGCTCTGCTGCCGGAAACTAAATTTGGATCGCGGTGGCTTCTTCCATTTGTTGTACAACATTGAGCAGAAGTTAGGCCGGGCATTCCGGGAAGTCAGCCCCTATTCGCTGTATCCATTGGAGGAGTACTTCGGCGGCGGATCCTGCTGGCCGGCGTCTGCGAGCGAGATGTGGCGAGAGGAGCGGCCAACGATGGCTGTAAAGCAGCTACGCCCGAACCGGATACCGCCGCAGATTCAGTTCCCGGTTCCGAGGAAGGCGGCATAAAGCGGAAGCAGGGGCGAGGCACGGGTGGCGTCTCGCCTCCTTCCAACTTGGTCCGCCGCGCGTAACGTAGAATAGGCGGTTATGCTTCGCATGATGCTCTTTCTACTGATCGCGGTTCCGGCGTTCGCGGCGCACTGGTCGCCGCTTTTTAACAAGAAAGACCTGTCCGGGTGGACACCCGTCGGCATGGCGAAATGGACCGTCATGAGGGACGGCACGTTGATTGGGCAGTACGATCCGCCGGAAGTGAAGGGAGTCAAGGGGTTGAACCAGTCCTGGCTTTACACCACGAAAGAGTTTCGCGAGTACGACCTGCATGTGGAGTGGTGGACGCGCTACGGGGGCAACAGCGGCGTCTCCATTCGGGATACAAGCCGGGGTCGCTACTCTTGGGGAGCGGAGAAGGACCCGCCTCGGACGCCCTCGCACATTGGCTACGAGATCCAGATCAGCAATCACTACAAGGACAAATATCCGAGTGGCAGTATTTATTCGTTTCAGGCCGCGAAGACGGGATCGCAGCATGACGACGATTGGAACGCGATGGACATCGAGGTTCGCGATTCGCTGATCCGGGTGAAACTGAACGGCGTGGTGGTGGCGGAGCATGCGGGAGATCCGGCGCGGAGCAAAGTCGGGCCGATCGGGTTGCAGATGCACGACAACAACTCGGTAGTGATGTTCCGCAACCTGAAGATTCGGGAGATCGCGAAAGCGCGTACGCCCTAGTGTACTGCTGGTCAAATCCTGTCAGCACGGGTCCGCTCCCTGACGCAGGCGGGGTTACTTCGAGCGCCGTCGGTAGGGGTGAGATCCGCTCACTCTCCAGAAACCAGCCGGTAAGTTGTTCAATCTTGGTGCATGGCGGAGCATGTCGGCCGCTGTGCATCCGCTTCCGACGTGGCCCTTCAGGCCGCTCTCCAGAAACCAGTCCGTAAGTTCCTGATTTCAGGTAGTACCATTTCAGGTAGTACCATTCATGACCGAGTAGGACTGGTTTCTGGTTCTCATGACGCGCGCAGCCCGTCGGTGACTTTGGTCGCGGCTCGGATTTGGTGCATTTCGCAATGAACATAGCCTCAGCATCCCCGCCTTGAAGGGCGGGGATTGGCGGGGATATGGCATCTTCTCGTTGCGCCTCATGCTGGGCTCTTTGTTCCTGCTGTTCGTAACTGGTTTCTGGCGGTCATGACGCGCGCGCGTCCGCTCACTTCCCGTAACGGGCAGGCTGTTCGCGGATCTTTGGTGGCGAGCGGCCGAAGGATGTTTTTACGGTTCCTCACGGTCGGGGTTCGGTGCTATCAGTGCGTTAGATGGAGCCGCCTTGGGATTGTACGCTCGCAGAACATGCGTTGCACTCCGCTAGCGGCGCTGGAGGAAAAACTTTTGCAGGAGTTCGGTGCATTCGGCTGCGAGCACTCCTTCGACAATCTCGACGCGGTGGTTGAGCAGTTCGGAGTCGGCGATGGTAAATTTGCTGCGGACGCCACCGAAGCGTAGATCGCGAGCCGCGAAGACCAACCGGTCAATGCGCGCGGCGACAAGCGATCCGGCGCACATAGGGCAAGGCTCGAGGGTAACGTAGAGCGTGACTCCAGCGAGTCGGTAATTGCCTAGCGACCGGGCGGCCTCGCGAATCGCGAGGATTTCGGCGTGCGCCGTGGGGTCGTTGAGGCGGATGGTGGCGTTCCGTCCGGAGCCGATGATTTTCTCCTGCATCACAGCGACGGCGCCAACAGGCACCTCACCTTCGCTCTCGGCTTCGCGAGCGAGGGCGAGGGCGCGGCGCATGAAGATCTCGTCGGTGGCTTTCCAGCGATGGCCGTTGGTCATCGTATTAGTCTTTGGGTTGGTCTTCTCTTCGGTCTTTGCCTTCTAAGCTAACTCGAAACGGAGTGAACCGGCGAAGGAAAAATTACTTATAGGGGTCAGGTACTAGAACGTGACGGATGAGCGTACCGCTTGGACGGTCAGGAAGGGGCGTTCGTCCAGGAAACCGTGGCGGTTGGCCGGTTTCCGGTTCCTGCCGGTGTGTGGACAGGTACACTGGGACCATGCTGCGTTACTTGCCGTTGATGTTCAAAAACAGCCTACGGAACCGTAGGCGCAGTATTCTGACGATTTCGAGCATCGCGTTTTCAATTTGCCTATTGGGATTGTTGTTTGCAATGTATCGGGCGTTGTTTTTGGCGCTTCCGGCCCCGGGACAGGAACTGCGACTGGTGGTACGAAACAAGGTGTCGCTGACGCAGCCGATGCCGGCGTCGTATGAGGCGCGGATCCGGCAGATTCCGGGCGTCAAGGAAGTTTCGCCGTGGCAGTGGTTCGGGGGCGTGTATAAGGATAGCCGCGACTCGAAGAACTTCTTCGCGCGATTTGGCGTAGAGCCGCTGAAGTTCTTTGGTGCGCATCCTGAGATCACGATTGATCCGGAAGTCCGGAAGAAATTCGAGACCGACCGGCGATCGGCGATCGCGACGACGGATCTTGCGGACAAACTGGGCTGGAAACCCGGCGAGCGCATCGTGCTGCAGGGCGATATCTTCCCTGCGAATCTGGATTTGATCCTCGCTGGAACCTACCAGGCGGCGGACGCGAGCGAAACGCTGTACTTCAACTGGGCGTTGGTGCGCGAAGGATTGGTTGGTGCGCGGAAAGGTCAAATGGGCGCGTGGCAGGTGCTGGCGGACAGTGCGGACTCGGTCTCGCGGATCTCGAAGGAGGTGGACGCGATCTTCGACAATTCACCCGCGCAGACGAAGGCGGAGAGCGAACAACAGTTCGCACTGAGCTTCGTTTCGTTCCTTGGCAATGTGAAGGCGTTTCTGATGAGCATCGTCGCGGCGGTGACGTTTACGATTCTGCTTGTCTCGGGCAACACGATGGCGATGTCGGTGCGGGAACGGATACGCGAAGTGGGAATCTTAAAGACGCTGGGTTATACGCCGCTTGCGATCCTGACCATTATTCTCGGCGAAGCAGCGGTGATTTCGGCGATCGGTGGCGCGATCGGCGTTGGGATGGCGCAGGGCATGACGGCCGTGGTACGGCAGGGTCCGGCATTCATTCAGGGCCTCAAGACATTGTCAATTACTCCGGAAGTGGCGTTACTTTCTCTTTGTGTCGCCGTGGCGATCGGGCTGGTGAGCTCCGCGGTGCCGGCCTGGAACGCATCGCGCACATCGATTCTCGAGGCGCTGAAGAACGCGGGTTAAGCGAGGATCTATGGCAATCCCCATCGCATACAACCTGCGCAATCTAACGGTTCGCAAGACGACGACGCTGATGACGGCGCTGGGTATCGGTTTGACGGTCGCGGTACTCGTGGCGGTGCTGGCGTTGGTCTCCGGCTTGCAGACCGCGTTCGAAGTCTCTGGAAATCCGCTGCAGATGCTGGTGCTCCGGAAGGGTTCGACGGCGGAACTGAATAGCAGCGTGACGCGGCAGATGCTTCAAGATTTGAAGTTCAAGCCGGGAATTGCGCGTGGTGCGGCGGGCGAACCGATGGCTTCGCTCGAGATCGTTACGGTGATCAACCTGGCGAGTCCGGAGGCGCCGAACGGCATGAATCTGACGCTACGTGGTCTGCTGCCCCTAGGCTTCGACATGCGCGGTGCCAAGATTTCTGAAGGGCGGATGTTTCAGACGGGCCAGCGAGAGATCGTGGTCGGCAAGAGCATTGCGAAACGGTATCCGGAAGCGAAGCTCGGTGGCAAGCTGAAGTTCGGCAAGGGCTACTGGGAGGTGGTGGGGATTCTCGATGGCGGCCAGAGCGCCGCGAACGGCGAGGTGTTCGGCGACCTGAATCAGATCTCGAGCGACTTCAATCGCGAGAATGGCCTAAGCAGCATTCTGGTGCGCGCGACGGATCGCAGCACGCTGCAGGCGCTGGTTAATTCACTGACGGAGGATCGCAAGTTGAACGTGGGTCCGGTGCTTGAGACCGAGTACTACGAGCGGCAAACGAGCGCCGGCGCGCCCATCCAGTATCTCGGGATCTTTATTTCGGTGATCATGGCGGTGGGGTCAAGCTTCGCGGCGATGAACACGATGTACGCCTCGGTTGCGCGCCGGGCGAAAGAGATTGGCACGCTGCGCGTGCTGGGATTCTCGCAGGGAAGCATCCTTATCAGCTTCTTTCTCGAATCGCTACTACTGGCGCTGATTGGCGGCGTACTGGGATGTCTGCTGGTGTTGCCGTTGAACGGCCTGACAACGGGCGTGGGCAGTTTCCGAACGTTCAGTGAAATCTCGTTCGACTTCCGCGTCACGCCGGCGGTGATGGCGATTGGAATTGCGTTCGCACTCTTGATGGGTGCACTCGGTGGGCTGTTTCCGGCGAGAAACGCGTCGAGGAAAGAGATCCTGACGGCGCTTCGCGAAATCTAGAGGACTATGGACGCGGAACTCAAGAGCCTTCGAATTGATCGCGGCAAGCGGCGGGATGAACCGTCCACATGGGCGAGGTGGTGGATCATCATCGGTGTTTTGCTGTTGTTGTTGCTAGGCGCGGGGCGGTTCATCTACGGCAGGATGATCGCGGCGACGGAAGTGGACGTGGCTCGCGTGCGCGCGACGGACCCCGGCGAATCCGGTGTGGCGGCGGGCGAGGTGATTCTGAACGCCACGGGCTACATCGTCGCGGCGCACAAGATTCAGCTGGCGGCGAGGGTGGTCGGCAAGGTGGCGTGGATCGGCGTCGATAAGAGCGACAAGGTGAAGCAGGGTCAGATTCTGGTTCGCCTCGAAGACGATGATTACCGTGCGCAGTTGCAGCAGGCGCGGGGCAGTCTGCAGAATCTCGAAGCGCGCTTAGCGGAGCTTCTGAATGGCTCGCGACCCGAAGAAATTCAGCGGGCGAAGTTCGATACGGAGCAGGCGCAGGCGGATTTGCAGAACGCGAAGGTCACGCTGGACCGCACGGCGGGTCTGGTGAAGGATGGCGTGCTCGCCAAGCAAACCCTGGATGACGCGAAGGCGCGGTACGACGCGGCGCAGGCTCGTGTGCAGTCGGTACGCAACACGTATGAGCTTGCGCGGATCGGGCCTCGCAAGGAACAGATGGACCAAGTGCGCGGACAGATCGAGCAGGCAAAGGGCGGGGTGGCGTTCTACGAGACGCAGCTTGCGAATACGGTGATCAAGGCGCCAATTTCAGGAACAATTCTGGAACGGAATGTGGAGCGCGGCGAGTTCGTCACTACAGGTTTCGTTGGCGATAAGGGCGCGAAGGGCTACGTCGTGTCGATGGCCGACTTGACCGATCTCAAGGTGGAGTTGGACATCAATCAGGGCGACTTCGCCAAGCTGGGTCCGAAGCAGCGCGGTACGATTACGACGGACGCGTTTCCTGATCGCGCGTATGAGGGCGTGATTGATGAAGTGTCTCCGGAGGCGAATCGTCAGAAGGCGACCGTGCAAGTGAAGGTGAAGGTTTCAAAGCCTGATGATTTCCTGCGGCCGGAGATGAATGCGAGCGTGAAGTTTCTGGCGGATGCGAAGCCGGCGACGTCGACTGCCGCGGCAAAGCCGTCGATCGTGATTCCGGCGAATGCGATCAAAGGCGGCAAGGTGTTCGTTGTTGTGGATGGCAAGGCGATTGAGAAGAGTGTCAAGACCGGCGGCACGTTAATGAACGGGGTTCGAATTGAAGAAGGTCTGTTGCCGGGCGAAGACGTGATCGTCAGCGCTCCAGAGAGCTTGAAGGACGGCGACCGCGTGAAGGCGAGGAAAACGTAGATGGCCGACGTAGTAATCGAGACGCGGCAGTTGATGAAGGAATACGTCCGTGACGAGTTTCATGTGGTGGCGCTCGACAAGGTAGACATCCAGATTCAACGCGGGGAGTTCGTGGCGCTGATGGGGCCGTCGGGTTCCGGTAAGTCGACGCTGCTGCATCTGATTGCGGCAATGGATCGGGCAACGAACGGTGAGATTCGCGTGCTGGGAGAGGATTTGCGGCGGATGTCCGATACGGAGATCGCACACTGGCGGAACATTCATATCGGCTTCATCTTTCAGTCGTTTAATTTGATTCCGGTGCTGTCGGCGATTGAGAACGTCGAGCTGCCGCTGAAGCTGACGAACCTCAAGAAGAAAGAGCGCATGGAGCATGCGGAGACCGCGCTGAAGCTGGTGGGGCTCGGTGATCGGCTGGGACATCTACCGCGGCAGTTGTCGGGTGGGCAGGAACAGCGTGTCGCTGTCGCGCGCGCGATTGTGACGGATCCGGACTTGATTCTTGCCGACGAACCGACTGGAAATCTCGACGCGACTTCGGCGCAGGAAGTGTTGACCCTGTTGTCGAAGCTCAACAGGGATTTCGGCAAGACGGTGGTGATGGTGACGCACGATCCGCACGCGGCGCGATTTGCGTCGAAGATCCGGCACCTTGAGAAAGGCGCGATGCTGCCCGAGGGACAGGCTCCGGGGGATTGGAATTTGGCGCCGGCTCGATGATTCGCGTCAGTAGTCTTCTTGACGACCACTCTAACCGCGCAAGCCCTCTCGCTTTCGGCGATCACCGACCTGTTGACGCACACAGAATGACGCGGCTAGTCTAGCGCGGCGTGAATCCCGCGCGGTGTGATGTCCGCTGAGGGTCGCGGTTCGGTGCTATCAGTGGTTAAAAAGAAATGCGACCAAAACGGAGCGGATTGTCAGATCTTAGGACGTTCGCCGCCGGACCTAGTCTCCTCGAAAACCGGTCGCCGCGCGGAAGGCTTCGACGATCTTGCCGTTCTTCTTCACTGCGCGTGCGCGTAGGGAGGCTTTCATCTTTTCGAGTTCCTTCGGATCCCAATCGGCGCGGTACTTCGAGGTCGATGGCTCGAACTGGCTGACGTGCGCCGCGAGCGCTCTTAGCTTGGTCTCTAGCTCGTCGTCGATGGGCACCCAGTAGTTGGCGTCCTTGCCGGAGTAATAGAAAAGCTCCATCGGCACCTTCCAGGGTTCGAGGCCATCGTGGAGACGTTGATTCGGGAAGTAGAGATGCCACTCCGCGGCGCGGATTGCGTCGATGGAATTGTTGGCGGCCATACGGTGGTCGGTCTTGTGCCAGCGGACGTACTCGCTGCCAGGGTCTGGCGCCATGACGAGGTGGGGGCGATACTTGCGAATCAGTGCGGTGGTCTTCTCGACGAGTTCCAGTGGGTTGGCGTATTCGAGCATGCCGTCGTGATAGGGCAGCCAGATGAGATTCTCCTTTGGGATGCCAACGATTTTTGCCGCCGCCTCTTCCTCCGCCTTGCGGATGCGGGCGAGGCGTTCGCTGGTCATGTCGAGGTCGGCGGAGCCTTTGTCGTCGTTGGTATAGATGACGACGATGATCTTGTTGCCGTTCCTGGCAAGCTTGGCGAGCGTGCCGGCGCAGCAGAAGTGATCGTCGTCAGGGTGCGGCGTGAAGATCATCACGGTCTTGCCGCGGAGGTCCTCGACGCGCGTGGTTTGCGCGGACGCTGCCGTCGCGACAAGCAAGAAGAGAAGGAAACGCATAGTGGCAGGAATAGCACATTCCGTGGCGAAGTGAGTCGTCGAGAGAACCTGTTAGCGTAGCTACATGATCGCGTTTTTACTGATGGGCGGAATTGTGTTGATTGCGCTCGTCGTGGTGGTGTTGCTGTATATGCCGCCGAACAAGCTGTTGAAGAAGATGGGCGAGAAGCCGAAGCGCTAGCGACCGACCGTGAAGGCGCGAACCAGGATCCAGAGCTTCTGCCAAGTGGGAAGGCTGACGCGCTGCGAGAGCACATCGTAACCGGAGCTCTTGATTCGATCGAGCAGCGTTGCGTAAACGGTAATGAGCGCCCATAGCGACCGGCGGCTCTGCTTGTGAACCAGATCGAGCAGCGGTGCGGACTCGTGGTAGTAGGCTCGCGCGCGGTCTCCCTGGAAGGCCATCATTTGAAAGAATGGCGGCGAGGCCTCGATGGCTTTTATGCCGAATCTGCGCAGATCCTCCGCGGGAAGATACGTGCGTCCGAGGCCGGCGTCTTCCTTCACATCGCGAAGGATGTTGGTGAGCTGGAAGGCGATGCCGCACTTCTCGGCGAGCAGCAACGCACGAGGATCGTCGAAGCCGAAGATGTGGATGATGGTGAGTCCGACGACGCTGGCGACGCGATAGCAGTAGCGATAGAGTTCGTCGAACGTCTCGATCGTTTGCGGGACGACGTCCGCGCTGACGCCTTCGATCATGTCGAAGAAATACGCGTGCGGAATTTTGTAGCGCGTCACCGCGTCGTGAAACGCGGGCCATCCGGCATGCATCGAGGTCTCACCGGCAAGGGCGCGTTCGAGATCGGCGCGCCACTTGCCGATCTCGGCGGCGCGATCAGCGAGCGTCTCGTCATCGCTAAGATCGTCGCAGTAGCGCATGAAGGCATAGATCGCGCACATGGCGTTGCGCTGGGGCTTCGACAAGAGCAGAAACGAATAATAGAAGTTCCGGGCGCGTGAGCGTGCGATCTGTTCGCACCACTCGTATGACGCTGCGACCGTCACATTATTGCTGGCGGGGGCATTCATGCGGCGGCGCGGTGCGGAGATTTTTGGAAGGAGCGCCGCAACAGCGCTCCGATGAGCAGCGTGACTCGTTCGACCTTGCCGACTGTGGGCCGGGCGGCGAGCACGTCGAAATCCTGCTGTTCGATCTTGTCAAGAATGCGCAATCCGCCGCGACTGAAGAGTTCGAGATCGATGGCGAGACGCCGATCGACTTGATCCGCTAGCGGCAGGCCTTTGAGGAACAGGTCCCGCGCGACTGCGACGGCCTCCCGCAGGGCGGCCTTGAATTGCGGAGTCGCGCGGCGTTGCGCGATGTCGTCGACGCTGGCACCATGCTTGGCGAGGAGATCGAGAGGCAAGTAGACGCGGTTCTTGTTCCAATCGACCGTCACATCCTGCCAGAAATTCGCGAGCTGCAACGCGGTGCACGTAGCATCGGAAAGCTGATGGCGATGGGCGTCCGAGTAGCCGCAGAGGTAGAGCACCAGGCGTCCGACGGGGTTGGCTGAGTTCTTGCAGTAGGCGAACACTTCGTCGAAGCTCCCGTAGCGGGTGACGGCCTGGTCTTGTTCAAACGCAGTGATGAGATCGTCGAAGGGGTCGATGGGAAGCTTATGCCGGGCGCTGGTGCCCTTGAGCGCGATGTAGACGGGGTGGCTTGCCTTCGCGGATGCGTAGAGTGCGTGCAGCTCTCCGCGCCACCAGTGCAGAAGGCGCTTGCTCTCCGCAATGTCGGCAATCTCATCGGCGAGATCGTCCGCCCAGCGGCAGAACGCATAGACGTTGTAGAAATCCTGATGCAGATGCTTGGGCAGCAGAAAGCTGACGACCTGGAAATTCTCGTAATGATTGGTAGCCAGCCAGCGCGTATAAGCAAGCGACTCTTCGAGAGTCCAAACGCGATCCAGCGCGGAAGGCGCGCCCACGAAATCTTTCGGCTGCAGAAACGCGTGCGGCTGCGGGGACACGTTACGGAATGATCGCGGTCTTCATGTGGCCGTTGTGGCTCATGAGATGCTGCATCACTTCAAGCAGGTTGGTTAGCGGCTCCACGCGGTTGACGAAATCGAGCGCAGTCACGTAGCCCTTGCCAACGGTGTCGAGCGCCTTGCGGATGAGGCGCGGGGTGTGATGGAAACTCGCCTTACAGGTGATTTCCGAGTAGTGCAGAAGATTGGTGTCGAGCGAGATGTGCGAATCGTTCGGGCAACCGCCGAAGAAATTCACGACACCGCCACGGCGGAGAAGCTGTACGGCAAGCTGCCATGCTTCCGGCTGTCCGACGGCTTCGATGCAAATATCGACGCCGAGACCGCCGGTCATTTCCTTGATCGGCCCGATGATGTCGGCGCCGTCGCTGTTAACGAGCACTTCGTCAGCGCCCAACTTGCGGGCGCGTTCCACTTGTGATTCGCGACGGCCGATGGCAATCACGCGCGCGCCAAACACTTTGGCGAGCCGCACGAACATCATGCCGATTGGACCCAAGCCGATAACCGCGACGGTATCGCCGGCGCGCACATTGGTTTCTTCGAGGCCGTGCAAGACGCAGGCCAGGGGCTCCGACAGTGCGGCATCCTGATAGCTGATGTGATCCGGCACAGCGTACATATTGCGTTCGACGATGCGGCGCGGAATGCGAATGTATTCGGCGTATGCGCCGTTGTTGAAGAGGAGGTCGGCGCAGAGATTCTCTTGGCCGCGCTTGCAGTAGTAGCACTCGCCGCAGGGAGCAGAGTTTGCCGCGACGACGCGTTGATTGAGTTTCCAGCCCTCCACACCATCGCCCATGGCGACGATGTTTCCTGCGAGTTCATGCCCGAACAAAGCGGGCGGCACGATCATGCGGGCGTGATAACCACGGCGGAAGACCTTCACGTCCGTACCGCAGGTTAACGCCGCGCCAACACGCACCAAGACATCTCCGCGTTCGAGACTCGGTACCTTCACCGACTCAATTTGGAGATGCTCTTTGCCGTACAGGACGGCGGCGGTCATCGACTGGTTCACGTTCAGCATTACTCCTGTGGCTGCACTACTATTTTCAACGATTTGTCAGTGGGGTGCAACGCCCGTTCAAAACCTTCGGCGATCCGCTCAAGCGGAAACCGATGAGAAATCAACTCAGAAACCGGCAGAGCGCCGCTAAATACAAGATTCGCCGACTCTTCCTGGAGATCGACGGATGCACTGTAGCTCCCCATTAAAACACGTTCTCCTACACAGATGTCGGCCCCGGAGAGATCGATTCGCTCTTGATGGGAGGTTTGGGCGAAAAGTACGATCCGCGCGCCGGGGCGGGACCAGCTCATCGCCTGCTCCACAATACCCTTCGCGGATGCCGCGACAATGACAACATCGGCCCCGCGGCCGTCGGTCATTTCGCGAATCCTGGCTTCTAATCCGGCTTCTCGGGGATCGGCTGCCCAGTCCGCACCAAAGCGTTCGGCCAGCGCGCGGCGGGCGGGAAAGGTGTCGGTAGCAACCGTGCGCGCTCCGCTTCGTGCGGAAAGCATGGTGAAGATCAAGCCGATGGGTCCCTGACCCAGAATAGCCACCACTTCGTCATTCGCCGGAGCCACTTGCGCCATCGCTTTCACGCACGTGTTCACGGGCTCGACAAAACAGGCTTGCTCAAACGATACGCCATAGGGTATCTTTTCAACGCCGCGCTCGACGATCCAGTCCATGACGCGAACATATTGCGCAAACCCGCCGCCGGCTGCTTCCCAACCAGCGCCAATGCCGACTTTCTTGTAGATCGGGCACTGCGCGTAGAATTTCTTGCGGCAGTAAAAACACGTTCCGCAGGGAATGTGATGAAACGCGATCACGCGATCGCCGGGCTGATACTTTTTGACGCCTTTGCCAACCGCCGCGACCACGCCTGCCGTCTCGTGCCCGTAGATGCGCGGCGGGGCGAGCAGATTGTATTCGACCTTTTTGAGATCGGTGTGGCAGATTCCGCAGGCTTCGACGCGAATCAGAATCTCGCCCGCGCCGATCTGCGGTGTCGCGATGGATTGGACCTCCACCTTCGACGCGCCAGTATAGACGGCGGCGCGCATTGTTTTAGGCGTCGAAAGAAGAGCGGTTTCAAGATGAGAATCGGCAGTTGGCAAGAAACTCTCCTAGTGCTTCCGATGCGGTGCGGCATTGGCGATTCAGGCGCATCAAGTTGCGGGCGACGGACAGACTGCACAACGCGGCGGCGGCGATTGCGCCCTTGCGGAAGCGCCCATCCTGGTCCCGATACTCGTTGAGGTCGAGCGGCAAGGCCTCGCGGGCCGAGTCCGACACGACGCGGATACAGTAAAACGGCAATCCACCTTGCTTCGCGAGGCGAGCGACGCCAGCCGCCTCCATTTCGACCGCAGCGTAGCCTTGCCGGAACAATTCTGACTTTTCCTCCACGGTCGCGGCAACCCGATCGACCGATACCAGCGTTCCACCGTTTGCGTCGCGCGAAATATCTTGCGCGAAGAACTCATCGCCCGCTTCCAGCGCGATCACGCGATTCGCATGAAAAATATCGCCGACGGCCAGCGATGCCGCGAGCGCGCCGCAGTATCCGGTGCTGAGCACAGCATCCGGCTCTCCGTACTCAATTGCCGCGAGCATCGCCTCACGGGCGAGTTTTGGGCCCGGACCGTTCGCGGCCAGCACCCAACGATCCCCGTTGCAGGCGGCTTCCATCAAGAAACTTACGCTTGTCTTTAGTTTCCTGGATGCGGAGGCGCGACGCAAGATTCCGTCGAACTCCCTCTGCTCCGCGGCGATGGCAAGGATCGTCGTCATGGCTATTGCAAGTACCCGTTTCGCTGAAACCAATCGAACGCGCGCTGCAGGGCGTTCTCGACCGGCACAGGCAAATACCCAAGTTCAGCGGACGCTTTTGCGTGCGACGCGAACATCTTTTTCTTCGCCATTCTGACGGCATCCAAAGGAGCGCGTGGTTGCTTGTTTGTCACCGACGCCCACGCCGTGCTTATCGCGCCGAACGCGAAGGCGACCGCGTAGGGGATCTGTGTCGTCGGCGCCGGGCGTCCGACAATCGGCGATAGGCGCCCCAAGATTTCGGCAAGCGTCAGATTCTCGCAGCCAAGGATGTAGCGCTCTCCTACGCGGCCCTTCTCGGCGGCGAGCAAATGACCCTTCGCCACATCGCGGACGTCGACCAGATTCAAGCCCGTGTCTACGTAGGCAGGCATCTGACCGGTCGCGAAATCGATGACGATCTTGCCCGTCGGAGTGGGCTTGGTATCGTGATCGCCGATCGGCGCTGTCGGATTCACGATCACCACAGGAAGGCCGTTCTTTGCGAATTCAAGAGCCACTTGCTCGGCCACAAACTTCGACCGCTTGTAGGCGCCGTGCATTTCGTCGATGCGCACCGGCGCATCCTCGGTGCCTTCGATTCCCGGCTGGATTCCGATGCAGCCGACGGTACTCGTGTAGACGACGCGTTCGACGCCCGCCATCTCGGCTGCCGCCAGGACGTTGCGTGTGCCACCGACATTCGACTGATACATCTCGTTTGAATCTCGAGCCCAGAGCCGGTAGTCCGCGGCGACGTGATACACCTGACCGCAGCCCGCCATGGCGCGACCTACGGAAAGAGCGTCGCGCAAATCGCCTGTCACGGCTTCCACGCCGTCGAGCTCGCGAAGCTTGCTCTGCGGACGGACGAGCGCGCGCACTGTCATGCCGCGCTCCAAAAGCAGACGCGCAACATGCCAACCAACAAAACCAGTGGCTCCCGTAATGAATATGGGTTTCACGGCTTGACCGGCACGCCGCTCGACGACCGGAGAGCGGCTGAGCTGGTCGCCGTTAGGGCAACCGGAACTTGGGTGAAGATGCTGAAACTAGCGGTCGCCATCAGCACCTCGGATCTTCAGGTACTGGGCGAGGGCCAGCACCGGGAAGGAATGGCGATACAGGTGATAGCTCAGATAGAACACACGCGGGAACCCGGTTCCGGTCGCGAGTGCCTCATCCCAGGAACCAGCAGCGTTCTGCGTCCGAATCAGATACTCGACGCCAGACCGCAGGCTGCTGCTCGTTGTGTCTCCGCCGGCAATCAGGCCGAGGATCGCCCACGCTGTTTGCGAGGGAGTGGATGGGGCGGGGACGAAGGCATTCTTCACATAGCTTTCGCAGCTTTCGCCCCAACCGCCATCGGCGTTCTGAATGGAACGAAGCCACTCGCCGCCGCGCAGCACATGAGCTTCGCGATCGCTTTCGTCCGCCGCCTGCAAACCGCGCAACGCAAGAAAGGTTCCGTAGATGTAGTCGACGCCCCAGCGGCCGTACCAACTGCCATCCGGCTCCTGCGAGCGGATCAGGTATTCCACGCCGCGGCGGACGCACGCCGAATCCTTGTCAACGCCCCAACGGCACAGGGCTTCCAAAACGCGCCCCGTGATGTCCGGGCATTCTGGATCGAGCATCGCGTTGTGGTCGGCGAACGGAACGTAGGAAAGCGGCTCCCAATTGTTGTCGACATCGAACGCGGCCCAGCCGCCGTCGCTGCCTTGCATACCGATCAGCCAGTTGATCGCCCGCTTCGTGCAAGCCTGAAAGGCCTGATCGTCGCTGCCCTTCGCATGCAACAGGCCGAGCAGCACCATCGCCGTATCGTCGATATCGGGATAGAACTCATTCGCGAACTCGAAATACCAGCCGGAGGGTTCGAGGTTCGGGCGCTTGACGCTCCAATCGCCCTTCTTGCGAACTTCTTTGGTCAATAGCCAATCCGCGCAACGCTGCATCGCTTCGGCAGGCGCGGCCTGCGCTTCGCCGAGGGCGTAGGCGGCGATCGCAGTGTCCCACACGACGGAGAAACAAGGCTGGAAGTAGAATCCACGCTCGTCGTTCACCATCAGGCGATTGAACTGATACTCGGCCTCCTGACGATTCGGATGCTCCGGCGGATAGCCCAGCAGATCCAGCGCCATAATCAGATACATCATCGGCGGATAGATCGCGCCGAGCCCGTCTGTAGCGCGTGTGCGTGCCAGCGACCACTCGATCGCCTTCTTCACAGCCTTCGCGCGAATCGTCCGCGAGCCGTATCGCTCCCAGATCTTGAGAGACTTGTCGACGCCCAGGAAAACGGTTTTCCAGGAGAAGAATCCTTCCGCCTTGCCGGAGTCCAGCTTCAAGCCGTTGGTATGGAGCTCTTCCAAATCGAATCCCGCGGGTACCGGCCGGTGAGGATTCAACGAGTGGACGATCGACAGCGGAATCACAATCGCGCGCGTCCAACTCGACATCTCGTAAATCAGATTGCCGAACAGCATTATCTCCGGCGGAACCGAAGGCACGGCATCGCGCGGATAGAGGTCGAACAGACTCAGATTAAGCTTGACGTAGCTGTTGGCGCATTGCATTCCGCCGAGCGCGAGAATGCGCTCGCGGAGAACGCTGATCCGCTCATCCTCCGGCGAATATCCAGCCAACTTGAGCGCGGTGTAGGCCTTGATCGAGGCGTTGATCTCTGCGGGGCCATGCGGATAAATCGAGAAGCCGCCGTCTGGAAGTTGCTCGGCGAGAATCGCTGCGGCCGCGCGATCGACCAATGCCCGGTTCGGCGGATTCCAGACGCCGTTGGTTGGCGGATGCAACCAGAGCTGGGTCAGAATCCAGTCGGACTCGAGGGTCGAGTCGGCGGTAAGATCCGCCCACCAGTAGCCTTCCTTCGATTGCCGCGCGAGCAGCGCGTCCGCGGCGCGCCGTAGAACTTGCGCTGTCTGTGCCGTTATACCATCCACCACTTGGGCAGCCGGGCTCATAGCCTCGCGCTCGCGATGGTATGGAGTTGCGCTTTGCCCAACTCCGCAGGCAGGTGGAAACGAACGTCTTCTTCTTTGATCTCGACTTCTTCGACCATCGTAAAGCCGAATCCCTTGAGGGACTGAACTAATTCCTCAACCAGATTCTCCGGCGCCGAGGCGCCTGCGGTGACAGCGACCGTATTGACGGACTGCAGCCATTCCGCCTGCACTTCACCCGCGTCGTCGATCAAATACGCCGGTACGCCAAGCTTCTCGCAAACCTCAACCAAGCGGCGTGAATTGGAGCTGTTCTGCGAACCCACAACTAGCAGCGTCTCGCATTCCGGAGCGACGGCCTTCACAGCCAACTGGCGGTTCTCGGTCGCGTAGCAGATGTCTTGCGCATGCGGCCCCATGATCTTGGGGAAGCGCTGCTGTAGGCGTTCCACGATGTCAGTGGTTTCATCAAGGCTCAGCGTCGTCTGCGTGATATAAGACATACGGTCCGTGTCTTTGATAGCAAGGGTGTCGACGTCTTCCACGGTCGAAACAAGGAACGTGGATTCCGGCGCCTCTCCCAGCGTACCGATCACTTCGTCGTGATCTTTGTGGCCAATGAGGATGATGGTAAAACCCTTCTTCGCGAACTTGACAGCCTCGATGTGGACCTTCGTGACGAGAGGACAGGTAGCGTCGATCACCTGCAATTTCCGTTCTTTGGCTTCCTGGCGGACCGCCGGTGACACGCCGTGCGCGCTAAAGATAACGCGCGCGCCGACAGGCACTTCCGTCAGTTCTTCGACAAAAATCGCGCCCGCCGCGCGCAGTTCATCGACCACGTGGCGGTTGTGGACGATCTCTTTGCGGACGTAAATCGGCTTCCCGTATAGATCGAGCGCGATCTTCACAACATCGATCGCGCGCACAACGCCGGCGCAAAAACCTCGGGGCCGCAGCAGAAGAATTTTTCGTTCCGTACGCGTGTTTACAGTCTGTTCGGCAGTGTTCATAAGGGAAACTCAATTATACCAACGAGCACGAAAGCGCGTAGACGCGGACGGGCCCAGGAGTAAAATTTCACCGGACTTTGAAGACTCACTGCGAGTTTTGTCAGAGGACCGAAATGAACGGCCCCGTACAGCCGCCCAGCGGACGGCGGCAAAGGCCTCCCGGCCCGAGCTTCGCGGACTCAGTTGCGTCGAAGCTGGCGCGGCCGAAGTGCCTTTCTCAACCGGCCAGCGCCACGGAGGATCGCCAACTAGTCAATATGGACCGACCGAGCGGCGCATTCCACGATGCTCTCGCACGAGCAAGTGAGCATCCGCGTAACGGCCCGCTTCTGGGCCCTGGCGTTCGCAATCACGGCGTCGAGCTCCTCCAGCTTGCGCGTCGCCGCCGGCTTCCAGTCCGGACGATCGCCGGCGAGAATCCCGCGAATGTCGAACAGCGAGAACGAGGCGTCCTTTGCCGTCGCAATCAAACGAAGCCGGGATAGGTCGCCTTCGGTAAACCGCCGCTGGCCGCGGACACGCGCCGGCCGCAGCAATCCAATGGACTCGTAGTAGCGAACCGCCGAGGGCCGCACTGAAGCGCGCTGCGCGATTTGTCCCGTCGTCATCGAATAATTCCTCTTGACTTCAAGTTAGCTTGAGGTTGTAGGCTCGGCAACATGAGCCACAGTTTCAATCGCCGGACTGCAATCGTTTCGCTGGCCGCCGCCGCAACCAGCGCTTTCGCGGAAACGCCCCTCGCCTGCAATCTGAAAGCCCTCTCGGCAGACGAACGCAAGCAGCACAAGGACCGCACAACGCGACTGTTCACCGCCGCGAGCATCACTCCCTCCGATTCCGGATACGAAGTAAAAATGGCCGCGCCCCTGTGGGGCGAGGCCGCGGCGTGGGTCGAGCTCGAACGCAAATGCTGTCCTTTTCTTCGCTTCGTCTTAGAATCCGCTGCCGAAGTCGGCACCGTCAGCCTGCGCATGTCCGGCCGCGCCGGGGTCAAAGAGTTCCTCGCGGAAGAGCTGAACCTCAAGAAATAGCCGCGCGAAGCCGAACTGACACACGCTCCACGCGGCTTCTCGATATCATCATTCTAATGCGATCAATTCTGTTCTTCCTGCCCCTGTTGGTAAGCGCGCAAACATTGCCTCGCAACGCGGAGCAAGGGGTCGTCACGACGCGTCAGGCAATCACACCGGCCGGCGTGCAAACCGTGTTCGACTCCCGCGTCTACGGTGTGACGTTTGGCAAGGACTCGAAAGAACTCTGGGCGCTGACCGGGCGCGGCGCGTTTCTCCTCGACTGGCAGGCGAACAATACGCTCGCGAAGATCTCGCCGGGAAGCAACTTCGGCCGCGCCGGATTGCAGGGCATTGCGACTAACGGCGGTCGCGTCGCGTTCAGTCGATCGGCAGGAGAACGCCGCCAGCCCGTGAAGGCGCAACTGTTTACGGTGGAGAACGGGAAGGCGTCCGCGCCACGCGCGCTCGACGGCACGGAGGTCACGGGTGGTATTGCGATGGCCGCGAAGCCAAACTCCAAAGGCCAGTTGTTGGCCGTCGTTCCGCTGATCTACAACAACGAACTCGCCGTGGTCGATTTGAACAGTGCGAACGCGCCGACCGTGAAGGTCAACACCAAGGGCATCGCGCCGTTTGGAGCCGCAATCAACACCGACGGGTCGGTGGCATACGTCACCAATTGGGGCGGCCGTCTGCCGAAGTCGAGCGAACTGACACTCCCGACCGGCCGCAATCCGAAAGCGGATCAAGTGGTGGTCGATGCGCGAGGCAACGCGTCGACTGGCTCGGTGACGCGCATC
>JAYVTO010000315.1:0-30345 GCA_043788745.1 Acidobacteriaceae bacterium | reverse complement strand
TTCCGTGATACGGATGTTCTTCTGCATGCTGAAATCGAAATTCCAGACGCTGGGACCCGAGAAGTAGTTGCGCTGCAGGGCGCCCAGGTTGCCAGCGGTGGGCTGGAAGAACACCTGGCCGTTATACGGCGCCGAACCGTCCGCACCAACGCCGCGATTGTCGGTCGGATTGATGACGCCAGCCGGAACGTAGAACGGTCCGGTAGGCGTGTTGCGGATCTGGAAGATGCCGTCCAGTCCGGCCTTGTCGAGTGTCGTCGTGGCGGTGTTGTTGCCAGACCGCGCTCCACGGTTGAGCGTGCCGCGACCGGAGAGAACGCCGAACGGCGTCCCTGTCTGGCCCACGAAGGTGCCGCCCATCGTCCATCCGCCAATCACGCGGCTCAGGATCGGATTGCTGGTTTTTAAGAACCGGTCGCCGAACGGCAGTTGGTAGAAGAAGTTGGCCTTGAAGATGTGCGTGATGTCGGTAGCCGCCACGCGGGAACGCTCGATCTTGGCGTTGTTGATGTCCAGGAACGGCTCAAAGTTCGTCTGCCCATCGCCTGCCGCGTCGCTAAACACGCGCGAGAAGACGTAGTTGAACTGATACTGCAGGCCGTTCGCCAAGCGGCGATTCACATCGATCTGTAGACCGTTATAGCTCTGGTTGCTGTAATTGGTCATCAGGTTTGTGCCCAGCGCGTTAGTGTTGCGGTAGAAGTTCAGCCCACCGTTCAGACCATTGGTCTGATAGGTGTTCGCCAGTTCGCCCACCGCACCCTGATCGATCAGGTTGCGAATCGTCCCGTTGGCCAGCAACCCGGCGGAGCTCAACTGGTCGAAGATCGGCAGGCGCTGGCTGCCAACGATTGCCGAGTTAAAGGCCGGGTTAAAGACGCCAGTGGCCGCGCGCGAGAGATTTCCGTTCGCCTGTGCGCGACGGAAGTCTTCGAGGAAGCCATTGCCAATCTGCACCTGATTGTAGTCAAAGGCGCGGAACTGCTTGGTCGCGTGGTTCCCTACGTAGCGTACCTCGATGATGTTCTTGAAGATCTCCTGCTGCACGCTTAGATTCCATTGCTGGACGTAGGGAGAGACCAAGTCCGGACTCGGCAGCCCGAACCCGTTCGCCGTCGACAACGCGTAGTTGTCGGCGAACGTCCGCGGAACCTTGAATGCCGGCGTCGCGATCGCGGGTAGACTCGTACTTACCCGCGCCTGCAGGCCGGTAGGCGCAACCGTCGAATTAAGTCCGACGTTGGTACCGGCGCTGTTGTCAATCGCGCGAATAAAGTTGTCGTTCGGGTAGCTGATCGAGTAACCGGCGCGAATCGCCGTCTTGCCATTGCCGAAGACGTCATACGCCATACCGATGTTCGGTCCGAAGTTGTTCAAATCCTTCTTGTAGAGCGGCTTGTCGCTGTTGCCCGCAAAATCCAGCACGCCGGTCGGATTCAACAACGTGGTGATTGGGTTGTTGTTCTGCAACACCGGCAGCAGGAACAGGCCCTGCGCTTCGGTAACCGGAGCATAGTATTCCCAACGGAGACCCATGTTCACCGTCAAGCGGCGCGAAACCTTCCACGAATCCTGGCCGTAGAAAGCGTAGTTGTTCTGGCGCAGTTGCTTTACGTTCGGCGCACCGCCGACGAAACCGGAGGTCTGCGAAGTGACGTTAAACGTCTGGCTCGCGTCGCTTACCAAGCCGCCGAGCGTCGCCAACAGCGAGTTCGCCGCTGCCAGATCCGAAGAGTTGATGCCAGGCAGATTCGCAGTCGTCAAACTCGGATTACGGGTCCCGATGCCGAGCGTATAGACGGCGATGTTTCCGGCGTCGTTGAAGGTTTCGACACGCGTCAACTGGCCCTGCCAGCCGAACGAGATCGTGTGCTTGCCTTTGACGTAGCTGGCGTTGTCGGCGATGTTGAACGTGTCCGTGTTGCGGCCCTGGCGGCGGAACGTATTTACTGGGTTGCTGAAGAGCGTACCGGCGATGATGCGGTTGCCGAAATCTTCCGTCGTGCCGAACAGGGCTGGTGCCAGATTGAAGCCGAAGCGCACTTCATTGGTCAGCCGCCCGGTCGGGCTATAGCGCCATGCCATCGAGAGCAGCTTGGTGGTGCTGTCGTTCGCCACTTTCGGCACCAGCGAGTAGTCGTTCGATTGATCCGAGCGATCCAACTTATCCGTGCTCCAGAGTGAGGTCACCGTGAACGAGTTTTTGTCGTTCAACTTGAAGTCGAAGTTGCCCGTCACGTTGTTGCGGTCGCGGTTGCTGCGCGTGACGAACGAGTATCCGCCCGTGTTGCGCGAGAAGCCGTCGATGCTGTCGCCGACACGCGTGTTGTTGATGTTCTCGGCGCCCGGAACCTTCGCGAGAATCGCGGCCATCGCCGGATCCGCTTGCACGCCGGCGGCGGTCAGCACGTTGATCTGGCGCGCTGCGCCCGTGCTATCGCGATACGTGAAGATTCCCTGCCGAGCGCTCGATGTGAGAATCGTGCGGTTCGCCGTGCTCTGCTGGCGCAGGCGGAACGCTTCGTAATTGAAGTAGAAGAACAGGCGGTTCTTCAGGATCGGACCACCGATCTTGAAGCCGGGCTGGTTCTGGTTCAGGAACGGCAGCTTGATGCCGTCACGATTATTGAAGTAGGAGTTGGCGCGGAACACGTTATTGCGGTTCGACCAGTAGACCGATCCGTGAAACTGGTTGCCGCCCGACGGAGGTACGAACGAAATTTGCGCCGAGCCGCCGCCGATCGCGGGGTTCAGGTTCGACGTCGAAACCGTCACCTCTTCCACCTGGTCGCTCAACAGCAGGTTCGGCTGGAAGTCCAGACCGTTCGTGCGGATGAAGTTGTCTTGAATGTTGATACCGGCAAACGTCACCGTCGCGTACGTGGCGCGCTGGCCGTTCACCGCCGTCGTCCCGCGGCCGGTGGAATTGATACCCGGCTGGGTCGAGATCAGCGAAATCACGCTGCGGTTGATGTTCGGCAGATTGGCGAGCTGCGTCTTCTGCAGCGTTGTCGCCACTTCGGCGTTCGTTACGTTGACCGTCGTGGCCGAACTCGTGACCTCCACGGTCTGCGTGACGGCGCCGACTTCGAGCTTTACGGTCGCAGCCGACAACTCGACACTGGAGTCGACCTTAAGCGCACGCGTAACGCTCTTGCCGAAGCCCGTGGCCTCAATGGCCAGATCGTACGTTCCTGCACGAACCGCACTGATGGTGTAACCGCCATCGGTGCCAGTTGTCGTGGCGAACGCATCGGCGCCGGATCCGGCAAGTTGCAGGCTAACTTTCGCGTTCGGCACGGCGCCCCCTGTGGCGTCGACGACGAAACCACGTACGCGGCCGGTGACCTGAGCGGACAGCACAGCCGAAAATAGACACAAAACGACGAGACTTCGTCTAAGTTGTTGAAGCAAGGTAATACTCCCTTTCCTTTAAGTTCAATTTATCACGGAGTGAACGGCGGTTTCAACCTGCCCCCACGATTCTGGAACCAAATCGTAACCAATCCGGAATGGCTTGATGGATTCCGCATAGCCCGGCTAGAGGAAACTGCTGCGCCCGCCCATCGCCAGCCCCAGGTCTTCGGGTGTCCTAACGTCCTGCGGCCCCACCCAACGAAGAACCGCGAGCGTAAGCGAGCGGGTGCCCTAAGCGTGAGGGGTAGTTGTCGGTGACCGCTCACTAACGTTCGCGGTTCTTCGAGAGGAGTAGGGCCGAGTATTCCACAGTTCCGTAAACGAGTGTCCAACGAAGAACCGCGAGCGTAAGCGAGCGGGTGCCCTAAGCGTGAGGGGCGGGGTAGTTGTCGGTGACCGCTCACTAACGATCGCGGTTCTTCGAGAGGAGTAGGGCGGAGTATTCCACAGTTCCGTAAACGAGTGTCGAACGAAGAACCGCGAGCGTAAGCGAGCGGGTGCCCTGATCGAAGGACGCGGACACCATATTGCACGGGATTCGGCCGCAGTATACTTTAGGGTTGTGAACGGCAAAAAGTGTCCCCGGGCTGACGCCGGCAGTTATGACGCCGCCGGTTAAGGCGGGGATCGTTTCGATCCGAAACACGCGCCAGAGAACGAGTGAGAATCCGAGATGTTAACTCGCCGCCAGTTCGCGACTTCGCTGCTCGCTTCCCCCGCGGCGACGGCAATCAGCCGAGCCGCCCGCGCGGAAACGCCAAACATTCTCTGCATCTCCTGTGAAGACATCGGGCCGCACCTCGGCTGCTACGGCGACGCCTATTCCGTGACTCCGAACCTCGACCGCCTTGCGGCCAAAGGCCAACGCTACAACTACGCCTGGTCGAACGCCCCGGTCTGCGCCCCCGCCCGAACCACAATTATCAGCGGCATGTATCCGACCTCCAACGGCAGCGAGCATATGCGTTCGAAGACCCGGCTCCCGCACGACATGAAGATGTTCCCGCAATACCTGCGCGAGGCCGGTTACTACGTATCGAACAACGCGAAGGAAGATTACAATCTCGAAAAGCCCGGCCAGGTCTGGGACGATTCAAGCAAGCAGGCCCATTGGCGCGACCGGCACAGCGGCCAGCCGTTCTTCTCTGTCTTCAACCTCGAAATCACGCACGAAAGCCAGCTTCGCACGCGCCCCCGCACGGGCTCGCACGACCCCGCAAAAGTTCGCGTCCCCGCCTATCACCCCGACACGCGCGAAGTTCGCGAAGATTGGGCGCGGTATTACGACAACATCACCACGATGGACGGGCAGGCCGCGATGCTCTTCGCCGATCTCGAAGCCGACGGCCTGGCTGACTCGACCGTTGTCTTCTTCTGGGGCGACCACGGCTCCGGCATGCCGCGCAGCAAGCGGTTTCCGTATAACTCCGGCTTACAGGTTCCGCTGCTGATTCACGTGCCCGATCGCTATCGCGCGCACGCCGGAGCCGAGTACAAGGCGGGCGGCGCATCCCAGCGCCTGGTGAGCTTCGTCGACTTCGCCCCTACCGTATTGAGTCTCGCCGGAGTCGAAGCGCCGAAACACTTTCAAGGCTCTGCGTTCTTGGGCCCTCTCACGCGCCCCGCGCCCGAATACCTGCACGGCTTTCGCGGCCGGATGGACGAGCGTTACGACATGATGCGCAGCGTGCGCGACCGCAAGTACGTCTACATCCGCAACTACATGCCGCATCGCGCGTACGGCGCGAAGATCGATTACATGTTCGAGACGGCGACCACCAAAGTGTGGAAGAAGCTGTACGACGAAGGAACTCTCGCCCCGCCGCAGACGTACTTCTGGGAGAACAAGCCCGTCGAAGAGTTGTACGATCTCGAAGCCGACCCGGATGAGGTTCGTAATCTCGCACCCATGGAAGAACATCGCGAAACGCTGGATCGTTTGTTTCAAGAGCAGCAGCGGCACGCCGCCGCCATCCGCGACGCGGGCTATTTGCCGGAGAGCGAAATGCATCGCAGGTCCGCAGGCGCGACGCCGTATGAGATGGGCCACGATGACAAGCGCTATCCACTCGCGGCCGTGATGGCGGCAGCCGAACAAGCGGCGGCGCGCTGTTCCTGGGAGCCGGACTTCGCGAATCCCGATCCCGCAATCCGCTATTGGATGGCCGTCGGATGTGCCGTACGCGCGATGGCCGCGCCGATCGCGATGCTCAAAGACACGTCACCCGAAGTACGCATCGCCGCGGCAGAATCCATCGCACGATTCGGCGGCGACGCCGATCTGGCCGCCGCCCTTGAATTGCTCGGAAGATACGCCGACCCAAAGAACGCCAACGCCATGGTCGCGTTGCTCGCGTTGCAATCCATCGACGCGATCGGCAAGAAGGCACTGCCGATCCGCGAAAAGCTCGTCGTGCCTCCGCCGCGGCCGCCAACAACCGCACCCGATTTTGAGAGGTACGTGGGAGACTTGGCACGGCAAATCTTGGCGAATCTGACCCCAACGGAACACGCGACGCTGGGCGATACCGATCGGGCCCCGAGGCGCGACCGTAAGGTCGCGCGTGGCCCCGTCGCGCGTGACCCCGTCGCGGGTGGCCTGGCCAAAGGACGGGCTTCAATGTGATCGGCGAAATCATCGATTCCAAGTACCGCGTGGAACGCCAACTCGGCGCCGGCGGCATGGGCAACGTCTATCTCGCCACGCATCTCGGCACCACGCGTCTCGTCGCCGTCAAAGTCATCGCGCCCCGCTGGGCCCGCGAACCGCAATTCCTCGCGCGCTTCCAACGCGAAGCCCAAGCCTGCGGCCGATTGCGTCACCCGAACATCGTTAACGTCACCGATTTCGGCATCGCGAAACACGGCACCTCCGACGTGCCGTATCTCGTTATGGAGTACCTCGACGGCCACACGCTCGCCGAGTTCCAAAAGACGAATCCAAAGATTCCACTGACGCTCGTCGCCGACATCCTCGACCAGACGGCGCTCGCCCTTGAAGAAGCTCACAAGATCGGCATCGTGCATCGCGATCTGAAGCCCGAAAATATCTGGCTCGAACCCAACGGGCGTGGCGGCTACACCATCAAGGTTCTCGATTTCGGAGTCGCCAAGCTCAACGCACCTGGTGGCTGGGCCGCGCCGGGCATCACCAGCGGAACGGCGTCGCGAAACCCAACGTTCGCTGCTGGCCCAACCAGCCCCTCGCGGCAGACGATCTATGCGGACGACATGGAAACCGTCGCCGAAGCGCCCGCGCCCGCAACCTACGCGACTACGCGCGCCGAAGATCTCGATACCGTTGCCCTCGTTGCAACACCCGGATCAGGCTCCGCGCTCCTCGATAGCGGTGCCGGAGCGCAAACCATACCTGGCAGCCTGCTCGGAACGCCCGCCTACATGTCGCCCGAGCAAGCCTTCGGCCGCGAGATCGACTTCCGCTCGGATATCTACAGCCTCGCCGTCGTTGTGTACGCGCTCGTCTGCGGTCAGTTGCCGTTCACCGGCAAGCCGAGCGAGCTATTCGAATTCCACGAAAGCGGCACGCCGCCGGCACCGCGCGAAATTGCCAAAATCCCAGACGACGTTTCCGACACCGTGCTGGCAGGCCTCGCGCGCCGACCTGAGGACCGCCCGGCCTCGGCCATCGAATTTGCTCGCCGTTTTCACAACAGCGTGGACGCGGAGTTCTTCAGCCTCCGGCGCTCGAAGGCTTTCGCCCTGCAGCACCTGGCGGCCTTCGCGGTCGTCATGACGCCCGCCTACGCACTGGTGCTCAGTATCAGCGCGATTGCCGTCTCGTTCAGCAAGAAGGGGCAGAGTGTGGCGGGCGGGCTCGCCGGGGGCCTCCTGATCGCGGCATTTTTGATCTTCGCGGACAACCTGATTCGTGCCGCGGCGGCAATCATGGCCGTCGAGGAGCAAATCGCGCTCCGCCGGTTTCTCGGAATCCGGGTTTTGTGGAAACTGCTGAAAAAACTTCCCGTGCTTGCGAAAACGCAACTGCAAGCCGCGATCACGATCGGCCCGGGCTGGGTGATTGGCGATTGCCTTTGGGCCACCATCTGCATCGTCGAAGGCCTTTCCGGAGGAGCCGCCATTGCGCGTTCGCGCCAACTGATGACCGGGCTCCACTCGGTAGGCCGCGCCCTCGCCATACGCCACTACGCGCTGGCGCTGTTGACGATCGGCCAGGCGTTGCAATCCGCCGGGGCCGTCTTTCAAGCAGCTACCGAAGCGGGCAACAAGAACATACAGATCACGGCGGTCTGGTTTCCCTGGTTCGCCGCGCTGGCGGCAGCGCCGTTATTTTTGTACGATCGCACGGCAGCCAATGAACGCGGGCCGTTGCTGCAACTGAACCGCACGCCCGAAGTGCGGCCGACCACAAGAGCGCTCTCGGTAAGCTCCATGGTCTGGCTCATCGGCTGCGTCGTCTACCTGTTCTACAACACGATAAAAGGCCTGTTCCTCGCGCAGTAATCACTTCGCCGCAAACCGCCGGAAGAAGCTATCTGCTTTCCACTCCGGCTTCTTGTCCGCGTTCGCCACACGCATCGACAGGTCAATGAGAATCCGATTGAACTTCGCCGCGTCCTCTTTCGCCACCGGCTGATTCAGATCGTCCGATGGCGCGTGATAGCGATTCTTCAACCAATCCGCCTGAATCTGCGCTTCGGGCGACCCCTTCGCGAATCCGAACTTGAACGCCAGCGCCGGAATCCCCTTGCTGATGAAGCTGTACTGATCGCTACGGATAAAGGCATTGCGGTTCGGATTCTGATCCGCCTGCACTGAGACGCCATGCTTCTCCGCCGCGATGCGAACATCGTCGCCGAGCGTCGATTCCACCAGCCCTTGCACTTCAATCGACTTCAACGGAAACAAAGGCAGAAACATGTCCATGTTGATGTCGGCCACCATCTTTTCGCGCGGCACCAGCGGATGCTCCACCGACCATCGCGAACCCTGCAAGCCCTTCTCTTCGCCCGTCACCGCAATAAACAGGATGCTGCGCCGCGGCTTCAAGCCCGCTTCACGCATCATCCGCGAAATCTCAATCAGCGACGCGATGCCCGACGCATTGTCCATCGCGCCGTTGAAAATCGAATCGCCATTCACCGGCTCGCCCTTGCCGATGTGGTCGATATGCGCCGTCATCACGACGTACTCGTCTTTCAACTTCGGATCCGATCCCGGCAGAATCCCCGCGATGTTCTGCGACTCGACGTCGCCCTCGGTCGTCGCCACCGTCCCGCGCAACCGAATCCCCGTCGCGAAATGCGGCAGCGGTTTATCCGTATCCGCCATCGCCAGTAACTCCGCGATCTTGTACGGAGCGCTTTGCAACAACTCATCCGCGCGCGCCGGATTCAAGGTGATTGCAAACTGCACGCCGCGCGTCTCGTCCATCGCCGGGTCGGAAGGCGCCATCACCGGCATGAAGCGCGCCAGTTTCGAGCGTTCCCACGGAATGTCCATCGATTTCGGATTCGGTATCTCCACCATGCCGATCGCGCCCGCCCTCTGCAGCGCCTTCCACCGTTCGGCGCGTGACGAGTAGTGCGACTTCAACGCCCCCGCAATCGTCGACGGACCGCCGGTGACATACATCGCAATGCGCCCGCGCAAATCCGCGTCGGCGAGATCGTTGACCTTCGCCTCCGGAATTACCAGGCCATGGCCCACGAAGACAACATCGCCTTCAGAATTCCCCGCGCCGGCGTAGCGCAGGTTGAACGTCGCCACCTCGCCCATCTGCAACGTCGTAGTCCGCCCGCCGCGAATCATCTCCAGCTTCGATTTCGCTTCATCGATCCGCTTGACATGAAACGGCACCGGCTGAATGTAGCCCTGCTTGCCCGCGGCCTTCAATCCCGAACGCTCAAACTCCTGCGCGACATACTCTGCGGCCTTCTTGTGCCCAGGCGATCCCGTGTCCCGGCCTTCCAGCGCATCGCTCGCCAGATATTCAATGTGCGCCCACCAGCGCTTGGCTTCGGCAGGGTAGTCAGCGGCAACCGCAGTCAGGGCAATTACAAACAGCACTCCGTAGCGCTTCTTCATTCGCATGAATCACAGTCTTGCACGGCCTTGCGAATTTCGCAGCAATCCCAATCGGACTCGCCACGCTACACTGGAACTTCCCATGAGTGTTCGCAAATCGGACGCGCTCGAGTATCATTCCTCCGCGCCGGCGGGTAAGGTCGCCGTTGTCCCCACAAAACCTTGCCTGACGCAAAGAGACCTGTCGCTCGCCTACACGCCAGGCGTCGCTGAACCGTGCCTCGAAATCCATCGCGACCCCAGTCTCGTCTACGAGTACACCGCCAAGGGCAACCTGGTCGCCGTCGTCACCAACGGCACCGCCGTGCTCGGCCTCGGCAATATCGGCGCCGCAGCCGGTAAGCCTGTGATGGAAGGCAAGGGCGTACTATTCAAACGCTTCGCCGACATCGACGTCTTCGATCTCGAACTCAACACCGAAGACCCGCGGGAGGTCATCCGCACCTGCCAGATCCTCGAACCCACGTTCGGCGGCATCAACCTCGAAGACATCAAGAGTCCGGAGTGCTTCGAGATCGAGGAAGAACTCCGCCGCACGATGAAGATTCCGGTGTTCCACGACGATCAGCACGGCACCGCGATCATCTCCGGTGCCGGATTGCTCAACGCGCTCGAACTCACCAAGCGGAAGATTGAGGCAGTGCGCCTCGTCATCTCCGGCGCTGGAGCGAGCGCCATTTCCTGCGCCCGCCACTTCATCAATCTCGGCGTTAAACGCGAACACATCATCCTCTGCGACTCGAAGGGCGTCGTCTACAAAGGCCGCACCGAGGGGATGAACAAGTACAAGGCTGAACTCGCCAACGACACGCCGTACCGCACTCTCGAAGAGGCCCTGCACGGCGCGGATGTGTTCTTCGGATTGAGCGTCGCCAATTGCGTCACGCCTGAAATGCTGATGCCCATGGCCGCGAACCCCATTATCTTCGCGCTCGCGAATCCCGATCCCGAAATCCCCTACCACGACGCCAAGCGCGCCCGCCCCGACGCCATCGTTGCGACCGGCCGCAGCGATTATCCAAATCAGGTGAACAACGTCCTCGGCTTCCCGTTTATCTTCCGCGGTGCGCTCGACGTCCGCGCCACCACGATCACCGACGAGATGAAACTGGCCGCGACGCGCGCCCTCGCCGACCTTGCCAAAGAGGACGTGCCTGACTCCGTCCGCCGCGCCTACGGCACCGATTCGATGCAATTCGGGCCGGAATACATCATTCCGTCGCCCTTCGATCCGCGCGTGTTGTTGTGGGAGGCCACCGCTGTAGCGAAAGCCGCGATGGAATCTGGTGTTGCGCAAAAGCCCGTCGATCTCGTAAAGTATCGCGAGCAGCTTGAAAAGCGCCTCGGTCGCGCGCATGAAGTGATGCGCATCATGATCCAGAAGGCCAAGCGCAATCCGCGCCGCGTCGTGTTCCCCGAAGGCGAAGAGCGCAAGATCCTCCGCGCCGCGCAGATTTTGATCGACGACAAGATCGCGCAGCCCATTCTGCTCGGCCGCCGCGATGTGATCGAGCGCGAAGCTGCCGCGCTGCAGCTCGATCTCGCGAACGTCGCGATCATCGATCCAGCCACCTCAGCCGATCTCGCGCGCTATACGCAGCGCTACTTCGAGTTGCGTCAGCGCAAAGGCGTCACCCGCGGAGAGGCAACGGAACAGCTCCGCAATCACACCATGTTTGGCTCGCTGATGGTCGAGGCCGGCAATGCCGACGCGCTGGTCGGCGGACTTACCCAGCACTACCCCGACGTCATCCGCCCCGCACTGCAAGTGATCCCGGTGCGCGAAGGCTCGAAGCGCGTCGCCGGCGTGTATCTCTTGATTACCGCGCGCGGCGAACTCTTCTTCCTCGCCGACGCCACGGTCAACATCGAACCCACGTCCGAAGACCTTGCCGAGATCGCGATTCACGCCGCGAATGCCGCGCGCCACTTCGACGTCACACCGCAGGTCGCGATGCTGTCGTTCTCAAACTTTGGGTCAACGCGACACCCGCTCGCCGACAAAGTGCGCCGCGCCGTCGAGATCGTACGCAAGCGCGAGCCCAATCTCGTCATCGACGGCGAGATGCAAGCCGACACCGCCGTCAATCCCGAAATCCTGGCCACGGACTACCCGTTCAGCGCGTTGAAGACGGCGGCGAATGTGTTGGTGTTTCCCAACCTCGAAGCCGGCAACGTCGCGTACAAACTGCTAGGCCGCATCGGCGGCTGCGAAACCATCGGCCCAATTCTGATGGGTTTGTCGAAGCCCGTCCACGTCCTGCAACGCGGAGCCGAAGTCTCCGACATCGTCAACATCGCCGCCATCGCGGTTGTCGACGCGCAGAAGCTGGACTAACGCCTTCGAAGTAGGTCGGACCACCAGGTCCGACCGAGGGAGCGTACAAGTGCGCAGAAGGCGCGTCCCCACCGGCTTGATCGCAAGCAAAGAACCAGGAACGAAGTGAGTGGATGGACGCTCGTCCCCCGGGCCCGTTCAGCAAGTTACCTCACTAAGAGTGTGCTCATCGCGGGGTTCCTCGATCGGAGCCTGACAACGATCCCGCTACGAAGCGAGTCTATTGAGGCCAGCGTCCGGGTTCACCGGTTTGCATGCTTCGATCAAATCGACGTTCTCCTCCCCGTCAATCGGCGGCTTCGGCATAACTTCACGGTATCGCAAACCGACGGGCGGGCACGGCGCAATCGAGCGGCACCCATCGCTACCTTACGCCGCGCGAATGCCCGACGCCACCGGCAACTCGATTCCCGGGACCAGCGCGCGCAGCACGTCTTCTACGCGCTCCGCGAAGATGAACTCCATCTCGTTGCGGACCTCTTCCGGCAAGTCGCGCAAGTCCTTTTGGTTCGCCTTCGGCAGCACCACGCGCTTGATGCCCGTGCGCCGGGCCGCCAGTACCTTTTCCTTGACACCACCAATCGGCAGCACCAAGCCCGTGAGCGTCACCTCACCCGTCATCGCCGTATCGTTGCGGGCCGGTTTGTTCGCGTAAAGCGAGGCCAGCGCCGTCACCATCGTCACCCCCGCCGACGGACCATCCTTCGGAATCGCGCCCGCCGGAACGTGCACGTGGATGCCGGCATCTTTGAAGAGCGCCGGATTGATTCCGAGTTCGCGCGCGTGGCTCCACACGTAGCTCTGCGCCGTCTTCGCCGACTCCTGCATCACATCGCCCAGTTGCCCGGTGAGCGTCATGCCTTTGCCATCTGGCAGCAGCGTCGCTTCGATGTAGAGGACATCGCCGCCTGCTTCGGTCCACGCCAGCCCCGTCGCGACGCCGGCTTGCGGCTCGCGGCGCATCGTTTCTGGCAGGAACACTTCGGGGCCCAGTAATTCGGCCAATTCCACAGCGTCGATCACGACGTGCTCGACCTTGGCCTCGGCGATCTTCAACGCCACGCGACGGGTCGCGCGACCGATCAGTTGTTCCAGCCGCCGCACGCCGGCTTCCCGCGTGTAGGACGACACGATCTTGCGCAGCGCGGCGTCGTTCAGCGAGCAGCGTGCCTCGTCGAGGCCAGTCTGCTTCAACTGACGCGGCACCAGATAGCGGCGCGCGATCTCGACCTTTTCTTCTTCGCTATAACCGGCGAGGCGAATGATCTCCATACGATCGCGCAGCGGGCCCGGAATCGTGTCGAGCGAATTCGCCGTGGTCACAAACAGGACCTTCGACAAATCGAACGGAAGATCGAGATAGTTGTCGCGGAACGTTTTGTTCTGCTCCGGATCCAACACTTCGAGCAACGCCGCCGCCGGATCGCCGCGGAAATCGCGGCCCAGCTTGTCGACTTCGTCGAGCAACAGCACCGGGTTCCGAGAACCCACGCGCCGCATCGCTTGAATCAGACGGCCCGGCATTGCGCCAATGTAGGTCCGGCGGTGGCCCCGCAGTTCGGATTCGTCATGCAAACCACCGAGGCTGAAGCGTTCGAACTTGCGGCCCAGCGCGTGCGCGATCGATTGACCGAGAGAGGTCTTGCCAACTCCAGGAGGTCCGACGAAGCAAACGATGGGAGCCTTCGCGTCGGGATTCAATTTGAGAACCGCAAGGTGCTCGAGGATGCGTTCCTTCACGTCCTTGAGGCCGAAGTGCTCTTCGTCGAGAATGCGGCGGGCGTTCGCGATGTCGAGCGAATCCTCCGTGGTCTTATTCCACGGCAGTTCGACCACGTATTCGAGATACGTGCGCAGCACATTGTGCTCGGGCGATTGCGCCGGCACTTTTTCAAGGCGCGACATTTCGCGCTGGGCTTCTTTGCGAATGTCTTCGGGCAGGTCGGCCTTGGCGAGCTTCTCCTGCAACTCTTCGAGGTCCGAAGCGCCGGAATCCTTCTCGCCGAGTTCATGTTGAATGGCGCGCATCTGCTGCCGCAGCATGTACTCGCGTTGCTCTTTCGAAATCTCGCTGCGTGCTTCGGTGTTGATTTTATTCTTCAGCGCGAACACTTCGGCTTCGTGCGCAAGCCAGCCGTGCAGCAGGCGCAGGCCATCGAGCCTGGTAGAGGCTTCGAGCAACTGCTGGCCTTTCTGGGCTTCGACCGAGAACATCGAAGCCAACAGGAATGCAAGCCGCAGCGGGTCGTCGGAGGTAGCGGCAAGCCGCGCCAAATCGGGGACCTCCTGCTGAGTCTGCGAGAGCGAAACCAACTTGTTGGCCAAGTCAACCAGCGCGAGCGTCACTGCTTCAGTCTCGCGACTTGAGTCGTCGGGCAGCGGCAAGGGCCGCACGCGGGCTTTCAGGAATGGCCCGTCTTCCTCGATTTTGATCAGCACGACGCGCTCAATGCCGATCACCATGACATCCATTTGCGCGTCGTTCGGCCGCGCGACTTTACGAATTACGGCTTTGGTTCCGATCGTGTACAACTCATCCGCGCCCGGCTCCTGATCGTCTGCGTCGCGCTGCGTCACGATTACGATCTCTTTGTCTTCGGTTCCCAATGCCGTTTCGACTGCCGCCAGCGAGGCGACGCGCCCCACTGAGAGCGGCATCAACAAACCAGGAAATAGGACCGCGCTCTTCAACGGCAACAACGGTAGTGTCTCGAACGTCGCTTCGCCGTTTCCGTTCTCCGACTCATTATTCTCCGACATGATTAGCCCAGTTTGCTCCTTACTTCCTTTGATTCTCCAAACTGCAAAAAGGTTCTCGTCTTCTTTGCAGAACGCTACGGCACTGCTCCCATTGCCGTTCGCCAATGCAATTCACCCCGCGTCGAACCCAACGACGCGGGGTGAATTGTCAACGGTGTGACGCACTTACACGAGCAACGCAGCGGCATCTTCAAAAATCAGCGCGCCGCGGCGCTGGTCGACATGAATGGTCATGCCGTCGCGGACCTCGCCGCTCAGGATGCGCTTGGCGAGCGCCGTCTCCACTTCGCGTTGAATCGCGCGCTTCAACGGCCGCGCTCCGTAGGCCGGATCGTAACCGACAGTGACCAGATGCGCGCGCGCGGCGTCGGTCAGTTCGAGCTTGATGTGACGCTCCTCAAGCCGCTTGCGCAACCCAGCCAGTTGAATCTCGACGATCTTCTTTAGATGCGACTCGTCGAGTGAGTGGAACTGAATTACTTCGTCCACTCGATTCAAGAACTCCGGCCGGAAGACGTTCGACAACTCGCTCTGACGCGCGTTCGACGTCATGATCACGATCGTGTTCTTGAAGTTCACCGTGCGTCCTTGCGCGTCGGTCAGATGACCGTCGTCGAGCAGTTGCAGCAGGACGTTGAACACATCCGGATGCGCTTTCTCGATTTCGTCGAAGAGCACAACTGCATACGGGCGACGCCGGACGGCTTCGGTCAACTGGCCGCCTTCGTCGTAGCCGACGTATCCGGGAGGCGCGCCGACCAGGCGCGAAACCGTGTGCTTCTCCTGGTACTCCGACATGTCGATGCGAATCATCGCGCGCTCGTCGTCGAACAGATAGTCGGCGAGCGCCCGTGCGAGTTCCGTCTTGCCGACGCCGGTGGGCCCGAGAAAGATGAAGCTGCCGATAGGCCGCTTCGGATCTTTCAAACCGCTGCGCGCGCGCATCACGGCTTCGGCGACGGCTTCGACGGCTTCGTCCTGCCCAACGACGCGCTTGTGCAGTTCTTCATCGAGGTGCAGCAGCTTCTGCATCTCGCCCTGCAGCATCTTCTCTACCGGCACTCCGGTCCAGCGGCTGACGATGCGCGCGATGTCTTCTTCGTCCACCTCTTCTTTCAACAGGCGCGAATGATCCTGCGTCTGCGCGAGGCGGCTTTGCTCCGCGGCGAGATCGCGTTCGAGTTGCGTCAGTTTGCCGTACTTCAGTTCGGCCGCTTTGTTGAGATCGTAGGCGCGCTCGGCGCGGTCGATCTCGACCTTCATCTGTTCAATCTGTTCGCGAATCCCCCGCAGCGTTTGCACGGCTTGCTTCTCGGTGTCCCACTGCGCTTTCAGGGCGGAGGACGACGTCTTCAGCTCCGCGATCTCGCGCTCAATCTTGCCGAGCCGGTCGCGCGAAGCCGCGTCGGTTTCCTTCTTCAACGCCTCGCGTTCGATTTCGAGCTGCATGCTCCGGCGCAGCAGTTCGTCGAGCGACGCCGGCATCGAGTCGATCTCGACGCGCAGCTTTGCGGCCGATTCGTCGACCAGGTCGATCGCCTTGTCGGGCAGAAAACGATCAGAGATGTAGCGGTCGCTCATCACCGCCGCTGCGACCAACGCCGAGTCTTTGATCCGGACTCCGTGATGCACTTCGTACCGTTCGCGCAGGCCGCGCAGGATCGAGACCGTGTCTTCGACCGTCGGCTGATCGACCAGCACTGTTTGGAAGCGGCGCTCGAGCGCGGCGTC
The DNA here is from genome assembly GCA_043788745.1 of Acidobacteriaceae bacterium. Taxonomy (GTDB): domain Bacteria; phylum Acidobacteriota; class Terriglobia; order Bryobacterales; family Bryobacteraceae; genus JBBQWZ01. The sequence goes on along the minus strand of JAYVTO010000315.1, from coordinate 14,033 downwards.
TTTCTCAATGTTCTTGCGATACTCGTCAAGCGTGGTCGCGCCGATGCAATGCAGTTCGCCGCGCGCCAGCATCGGCTTCAGCAGGTTGCCTGCGTCCATCGAGCCTTCGGCCTTGCCTGCTCCAACGACGGTGTGCAGTTCGTCGATAAAGAGAATGATCTGGCCTTCAGCCGACTGCACTTCTTTGAGCACCGCCTTCAGCCGCTCTTCAAACTCGCCACGGAACTTTGCGCCCGCGATCAGCGCGCCCATATCGAGCGATACGATCTTGCGATCCTTCAGGCCTTCTGGAACGTCGCCGCGCACAATGCGCAATGCCAGGCCTTCGACGATCGCCGTCTTTCCGACGCCCGGTTCGCCAATCAGCACCGGGTTGTTCTTGGTCCGGCGCGACAGTACTTGAATGACGCGGCGGATCTCTTCATCGCGCCCGATCACCGGATCGAGCTTGCCCGCCGACGCGGCTTTCGTGAGGTCTCGGCCATACTTCTCGAGGGCTTCGTACGTCGATTCCGGATCCTGCGTCGTCACGCGCTGATTGCCCCGCACCGACTGCAGAGCCTTCACAACGCGGTCGCGTGTGAGGCCGAGTTCGGCGAACGCTTTCACCTGATCGGCCGCGGCCAGCACGATGTGCTCAACCGAAACGTAGTCGTCTTTCAGCCGCTTGGCTTCGTCTTCGGCGCCAACCAACAGCTTCTGCAGGCGCGGAGTCACATAGATCTGGTCGGCGGCGGCGGGTCCGGAGACCTTGGGCAGCTTGTCGAGATCCTGCAGCATCCGGCGATGCAGCGCCTCCGGGCCGGACGGCTCGACGCGAAGCAGGATCGCGGCGGCGAGGCCGCCTTGCTGCTCGAGCAGCGCCGCGAGCAGGTGCGCGGCGTCGACTTGTTGATTTCCACGGCGGACGGCCAGCGACTGCGCCGACTTCACGCCCTCCTGCAGTTTTTCCGTAAACCGATTGATATCCATACCATTTACCTCTTCGAGCGGCGAGCGACGCCTGCCGAAGTCATAACCGACCGCCTTCGAGTACCATATCACATGAGCGTTATAGGATGCAATCATCTTAGTGTCATCGACTAAGATTATGCACCATTTTAGACCTTGAAATCGGCACGTAGAACCGTGCATAATCCTAAGCAGTCGTTCCGATCAGCCTCTTGGCAGCCGCCTCGCCTCTTTGGGGGTGTGAGGCTGATCCGATTTATTTTGAATCACTTAATTGGAGTGCCCATGGTTTCCGTGGTGAAAACCGCCTTGCTCGTTTCGAGCCTCATGACCTTTCCTCTCGCCGCGCAGGAATATCGCGCGACGATCTCGGGCCGCGTGACGGATACCCAGGACGCCGTGATTCCTGGAGTCCGCATTGTTGCCGTTGAGACGCAACGCAAGCTGCGGGCTGAGACGATTTCGAACCAACGCGGCGAGTTCGTCCTGCCGTTCCTCGAACCGGGCAGCTACGACATCCAGGCCGAAACGCAGGGCTTCAAGCGTTACTCGCGCCCGAACTTTGTGGTGGGAACCAACCAGCGCATCGAAGCCGACATCAGGCTCGAGGTGGGTGTGGTGACCGACACCATCACGATCACCGAAGAAGCGCCGCTTCTCACAACCTCGTCTGCCTCCACCGGCCAGGTGATCAACGCGCAGCAGGTCGAATCGATGCCGATGAACGGCCGCACGCCACTCGTCTTGGCGCAACTGGCCTTCGGCGTCACTCCTTCGTCCGATCCGCGGTTCACCCGGCCGTTTGACAACAGCGGTCCGTCGGGCTTCTCGATGGGCGGAGCGCCAGCCCAACAAAATGAACTTCTGATCGACGGTACGCCGGACATGACGCGCAACCGCCGCGTCGCCTACAACCCGCCGGTCGATGCCGTCAATGAAGTGAAGGTCGAGACCTTCCAGGCGGACGCTGCCTATGGGAACACTGGCGGCGGCACGGTCAACGTGGTGATGAAGGGCGGCGGCAACGACTTCCACGGGACCGTCTACGAGTTCAATCAGGTTTCCCGCTACGCCGCGACGCCATTCTTCACCAATCGCGCCGGGCAGCGAAAGTCGGTGACGCGCTTCAATCAGTTTGGCTTCACGGTCGGCGGCCCGGTTTTGATTCCGAAACTCTTCAACGGCCGCAACAAGCTGTTCTTCTTTTTGACCTACGAAGGCATCAAGCAGAGTTCGCTCGAGCCGCAGACCTCGACGGTTCCGACGGACGAAGAGCGCAGGGGCGACTTCTCCGCCCTCTTGAAGGCCGGCGCCAACTACCAGATCTACAATCCCTACACGGCGGTCCGCGAAGGGGCGCGCATCCGGCGGCAGCCGTTTGAGAACAACGTGATTCCCACCGCGCTCCTCAACAAGATCGGCGTCGCCGCCCTCCAATACTATCCGCGGCCCAATCAGGTGGGCCGCATTGATGGCCAGGACAATTACCTTGCGCCCAGCATCCGGGCCGACGATTTCTACAACTGGATCGGCCGGGCAGACTACAACGTCAATGCGAGGAACCATTTCTTCGTCAACGCCCGCTATAACGACCGGATTGAAGACCGCGGCAACCGCTTCTTCAACATCGCGACGGGGGGCTTCCTCTCTCGCGTGAACTGGGGCGCGCAGTTCGATGACGTCCACACCTTCTCGCCAACCATGGTCCTCAACACGCGCTTCGGCTGGACCCGATTCATCGAAGGAAACACCCGCTCATCGGACGGGTTCGATTTCACGTCCTTGGGATTTCCGGCCTCCCTCCGTGCCGCGTCTCCGAAGAACTTGCTTCCAAGGTTCGACCTGGACAATTTTACCGACATCGGCGATTCCGGCGGCGGCATCAATCCATTCGACACGTATCAGTTGTTTTCGAGCGTGACGAAATCGTTGAACCGGCACACCTTGAAGTTCGGTGCCGACATCCGGCGTCTGAACGATAGCGCCATCGATTTCGGCAACTCTTCCGGCAACTATGTGTTCCGTGGTAACTTCATGCGTGGACCGCTGGACTCGGCAGCCGACTCGCCATTAGGGCAGGACTTGGCAACGATGTTGTTAGGGCTGCCCACTTCGGGCAACTTTGACCTCAATGCGTTCCGGACCAATCAATCCTGGTACACGGCGTTCTTCGTCCAGGACGACTGGCGCGTGTCGCCGACACTGACGCTGAACCTCGGCCTGCGGTACGAGCGGGAAACCGGAACGACGGAGCGCTACAACCGCCAATTGAACGGCTTCGACTCCACTTCGCCGAACGCCATCACGGGGAGAGCGAAGGCCGCCTACGCGCTGAACCCCAATGCTCTGTTGCCGGCAGGCGCCTTCAACCCGGTCGGCGGCGTGACATTCGCGGACTCGAATAATCGCTCTGCGTACACGACGGACAGCCACCTGTTGAGCCCTCGCATCGGCGTCGCTTGGAATCCGGCGATGTTCAAGAACAAGACGGTCTTCCGCGGCGGCTTCGGCATCTTCTACTTCACCTATGGCGTGGTGCCGAGCGAACAGCCCGGTTTCAGTCAGAGCACCCCCTACGTCGCGACGCTGGATGCCTTCCTGACGCCGGCGTCGACGCTTTCAAATCCGTTCGCCAACATTCTGCCGCCGGTTGGCAATGCGAATGGCATCAACACCTTCTTCGGCCAGAACGTTAATTTCGTCAATCCGCGAGCCTCGCAACCGTATTCCGTGCGCTGGAACTTCAACATCCAGCATCAGATCTCGAAGAACACCGTCCTTGAGATCGGCTACGTAGGCAACCACGCCGTGCATCTGTCCGAGATCCGGCTGAACAACAACAACGCGGAGCGGGAGCTCAACTTTATCCCGCGTAGCTTCCTTTCGACTTCGCCGGTGCGCGATCAGGCGAATATCGATCGCATCCGCGCCGTGGTTCCAAATCCCTTTGCGGGCTTGTTGCCGGGGACGTCGTTGAATGGCTCGACCGTTTCTCTTGAGCAGTTGTTGCGGCAGTTCCCGCAGTTCAACGGGAACGCCGGGGTGAGGATACTCGGCCAGAACAACGGCTCCAGCTACTTTCACATGTTGCAGGTCCGTTTGGAGAAGCGCTTCTCGAACGGGTTCAACCTGCTCGCGAACTACGGGTGGCAGCGGCTGATTGAGCGCCGCAGCCGCCTCAACTGGGCCGATCCGGGCCTCGAAAAGAGAATCTCCGAGGACGATCGCCCGCACCGCTTTGTCACCAGTTCGAGCTACGAGCTTCCCTTCGGCGCGGGGAAGACGCTGTTCAGTTCTTCACCCGGCTGGGCGAACAAGCTGATTGGCGGCTGGGTGGTGAACGGCATCTTCATCGTCCAATCGAACAGTCCCGTGGTGTGGGATAGCAATCCGCTGTACCTCGGCGGCGATCTCAAGTGGAACGCGCACAACATCGATAACGCGTTTGACAGAACGCGCTTTGTGACCGACTCGCGGCAGCAGCTTGACCTGAACCTGCGGACGTTCCCGTCGCGGTTCAAGGAGTATCGATCGGACCTCATCAAAAACTTTGACGCCTCGATCATCAAGAACACGTTGATCAAGGAGCGATTCACGGTGCAACTGCGCCTGGAAGCATTCAACGCGCTCAACCATCCGATCTTCGGCACACCCGAGCGTAATCCGACGAACTCGAACTTCGGCAAGATCACAAGCCAGTCGAACCTGCCGCGCGCGGTGCAGATGGCGATCCGGTTGAAGTTCTAGGACACAAAAATCGGAGTGCGCTGCCCCTCTTCAAACGCCGCGCACTCCAGTGGATGGAATCAGGCGACTCGGAAATTAGCGGCCCGAGCGGGTGGCGGAGTCGAAGGCGGAGAGCGACTCGAAGAAGTAGGCGAGCCTGGTCCAGCAGTGGACCAGGTAGTGGCGGTCACCGACAAAGCCCAGGATGCCGCGACGGCCGCTCGGCCGGGCCACTTCCGGTGCCCCGCTTTCGAGCAAGCGGGGCGGGCACGTCGAACCCTTTTGCGCCGAACCGAGCAGATGGCGTTCTTCCGATTCACGCTGGCGGCGCGCTAATAGCGAATTGCGCGTCCATGTAGCTTTAGGGCCATAGCGGGCCGCGATGATGGTGGTGCGTAGCCGCTCGTCCCGGAACGCTACGCTGCCTGCTGTTGCTCGGGTCATTCACGAGAGGAGTGCGGAGACGGCGGGACAATTCTCACGAAACGTACTGGTACGGCGCGCCTATCGGAATAATCCTGCCTTGTCCCATTTCGAGATCATCTCTGCGACAAGGGCGGTCATCTTCTCGTTGACAGCGTTGAAGTAGGCGGCGGCCTTGGCGGGCTCGAACTTCACGTAGCCTTGGCCGGGCTGGTAGAGCAGGATCGAGGAGGGCGCGGGGTAGGCGGAGTAGGCTCCGGCGCGGGGGTTGGCGGTGGCGAGGGAATCGTTGTAGCGCTCTTTGTGGACCAGCTTGGGATCGATGGCTTCGATGAAGGCGTTCTCGTTCCAGCCGGCGTGGCCTCCGTCTTCGCCGAAGATCTTGAGGGTGACGTCGCTACAGTAGGTCCACCAATTGGTCACGAGGGTGCGGACCCGGTACTCGCGGCCGATAGAGGTGGCAAGGTCGTTGAGGACGGCGGTTTGAGGGCCGCCGTGGCCGTTCAGGATGATGATGTTCTTGAAACCCATCCTGGCGAGACCCTTTAGGAGGTCGCTCATATAGGCGCGATAGGCGGGTTCGGAGATGGAGAGCGCGCCGGGATAGGCGTCGAGGCTGCCGGTGATCCCGTAGTGGACGACGGGCGCGATCAGGGCGTTGACTTTGGGCGCCATGAAGCGGGCAATGGCGACGGGAGCGATGTTGTCGGCTCCGTTGGCGGTGACGCCGTGGGGCTCGAGGGTTCCGGTGGGGAGGATGACCGTCTCGATTTTCGAGGGAACGAGTTCGCGGAACTCCATCCAGTTGATCTCGTTCATGTCGCGCGTAGTTTGCGCAATCAGCGCCTGCACTGTTGTCAGGAACGCGAAGAGGGCCAGGCCGTAAGGACGCATGGGGGCATTGTAGACGATTCGTTGCAAAGGCCGTCTGTCGCGTTGGTATGCTGGTGCTCGCATGGGCATCGCCGCGCTGAGCATGTTGGTTGGGCTTGTCATGGCGGCGATCAAGATTATCGTCGGCCTGAAAGCGAACTCGACGGCCGTGGTTTCGGATGGATTCGAGTCGGCTTCGGACGTTCTCACTTCGGGAATTGTGCTGGCTGGTTTGTGGATCGCGGCGAAGCCCGCGGACGAGGATCATCCGTATGGCCACGGGCGCGTCGAGACACTCGCCGGGTTGGCGGTAGGCACGATTCTCGCTGCTTCGGGCATTGTCATTTGCCACCGGGCGTTCGACCGGCTGCAGGATCCAGCGCATATTCCGGCGGCGTTCGCGGCGTGGCCGGTGTTGGCGTCGCTGGTGGTGAAGGGTTGTATCTTCGGGTACAAGCTGCGCGCGGGGCGGCGTTCGGGGGCAACGTCGCTGGTGGCGGATGCGTGGCATGACGGCGTCGATATGCTGTCGGGGCTGACGGCGCTGCTGGCGCTCGGCATCGCGCTGTACGATCCGGCACGTTTCTCGGCAGCGGACCACTATGGGGGATTCGTGGTTGGTTTGATCGTCGTGTTTCTCGGCATTCGGGTGATTCGTGAGACGGCGTATCTGTTGGTCGATACAATGCCGGATCCGAAGCTGATTGCACAGATCCGTGAGGTGGCGATGACGGTTCCGGGGGCTTTGGGTATTGAGAAGTGCTACGCGCGGAAGACGGGCCTGACGTATCACGTGGACCTGCATCTCGAGGTGGATCCCGAGGCGACAGTGAGGGAGTCGCATGAGATTGCGCGGCTAGTGAAGTTTGCGATCCGGGGGAAGCTCAACTGGGTAGCGGATGTGCTGATTCACGTCGAGCCTTACCGTGTCCGCTGAGCGCGGGCGCACTTCGGGCTTTGGAGGTTGCTTTCGAGTTTTGATTTTCGACTACGCGGCGAGCGTTTCTTCCTCCTCTTGCTGGATTGTTGCTGCGGTAAGGCTGGCGGACTACGCCGGGGTTTCGACCCGGCGATGCCTATAACCCCGCCCTTCAGGACGGGGTTGCTTTGCGCCAAACGCCACTCCCGATAACCGCGTCCGTCTGGAACTGCGAAAAAGTGACACCTGCTCCTCTCGAAGAAACCGCGAGCGTAAGGAGCTGTGAAGAAATCGACGGCCTCTCGCCTGCAATGAACCGCGAACGAAGTTAGGGACGCGCGCGTCATGACGCCATGAACCAGCACGGCAGGCCACTGTGCAAGACAAACAGCGCAACATCGGAGCCGCGCCGGGACCGGCCCGAAGGGCCGCGCCGGGACCGGCCCGAAGGGCCGCGCCGGGAGCGGATTCACCAGCCGGCGGCCCGCCCTGCTGCTCCCACAATTCGATCGCTTACAAGGTGGTTCATCGAGAGTGAGCGAATGATCTCGTCTAGCCTCTGGGGTCACTCGGCGAACTTCGTCTCACAGGCACCCTCCTGTTCACGGGCACCGCCCCATTGGCACCGCGAGCGTTCATGAGGTCCACTCGCGGTTCCTTGCTGTCTGGCATCGCACTGCGCGCGTCTAAGGATCCAGCGGATCGAGCGCGTCCGAATGCAACGACTCAATCTTCGGCAGGAACTCCAAATCGTGTAGCGACACGCGACCGATGATCTCGTGCGGCACGTAGCCCAACTCCCGCATGCAGCGCCTCGCAAACGCCGGACTCTCAATACCCGCACTCTGATCTTCGTCGGTAGTCACCAGCGCTTTCTTGTCGAACGGCATGCCATACCGGTACATCTGCCTCGCCGCGTTCCGCATGTTCGTCGTCGTATGGCGCGCATGCGGATCGATGAGAATCGCGCTCGCCGGAATGCCGAACTCTGCCATCAGCGCCTTCTTCATCTCCACGGCTTCGCTATGCGGAGTCTGGTTCGGATGCACGTAGCCGCCCGATACCAGGATGAAGGGTGCCTTGCCTTCCTTGTATCGCTTTGCCGCAAGAATTACGCGCAGCTTGCTTGCCGCGGAAAGATTGATGTGAACGTCGCTCGTGCCAGAACCCGGCACCACGATCACGCTGTACGGGTACTTGCTCCAAGTGGTCGTTCGGATGCGCTGCACCGCAAGTTTGTTCTCGCCCGATTCCAACGGCTCCAACCGGCCCGCTTCGTCGCGGCGGCTCGCGTTCATCAGCATGAACGCGAAGCGCAGCGGCGCGTGGAAGAACAAATCGAACGACGGCGCAAACTCCGCTTCGACGCTGACGATCGATTTCACCAGTCGCGTGAAGCTAGCGGCCTTGACATCGTACGCTACCGAATCGATTGCCGGATACCGCGGCGCGCGGCCTTGCGCATAGACCTCGATCGCGTTGTTGATTCCCTTCGCGGCATCCATCCACGCGGCCGCCAGCAAGTCGGGCGCCGGCTTGTCGTGATACCGAACGTACATGCCGCTGCGGCGCAGCGGTCCGCTTGCCAACTGCTTCACAGCGGGATTCTTTTCCGCCAGCGCCCGCAACGCGCCGGACACCGATTCCGTGTCGGCATCGTTGAATTTCAGCGCGCTCACATAGCACGCCGTCTCAAACGCACACGCTTTCGCGGCACTCGTCAACGCATCCCGCTTCGCCGCCGCGAGCGCCGCGAGCGTCGCGTCCGCTTTTATTGCGTCCCGCGCAAGGCCCTTCTCTTCGAGTAGCGAGAGCACGTAGAAGTTCTTATCTTGAACCGGCGCGGGCAGCGGCACCGGAAGGCGAGCCGGTTCCACGGACTGGGCCATCAGTGCAGCGGCAGCCAGCGAAATCGATAACAGGAAGATGCGCATGAAGACGATCCTCGCATTCCTGAGGACGCCTTGCAGGTCAACTCAGTAACCGGCAATCGCGCCGTCAAGACAACGTTCCAAAGGGTGATACTGTCCGTAATGAGATCCGCGGTCCTGAAGAAGTTCCTTGACAGCATGACGATGAACTATGAGAAGTGGCACGATCGCATCGGCTATGACATCGACGCGCTCGACGCCCTTTCGCCGAGCGAAAAGGCTGAAGTCGTAAAGCTACTCGCGCAGCGCGTCGCCGACGGAAACGCCGACTGGTACGACCTCGAAGCCCGTCTGCGCGTCGGAACGCCCGCAGCGTACGCTGTGATTCACGGCGCTCTCTCGTATCCGCACCCATCTCTCCGATTGCATGCCGCCGAGTATCTGGCGCCAAGCCTCTCCGCGCAGGATCGCGGCGCGGTCGAACTCAGCATCGCCAACTTGCTCTGCGATCCGCGGTGTTCGGTTGCAATCGGCGTGATCCTGCGCGTCGCCGAAAGGTTCGGCGGGCCGGTCGTACGGGACGCGCTTCTTTGGTGCGCAATCAATGGAGCGGACGATCTCCGCGTCCACGCAGCCGCACTCGCGCTCTATCTCGCCGGCGGCGCACCCGAAGCATTCGACTGGAACCAGCGGCCCTTGTTCCTCACGTTTCGTGATCCTGATCGCGCCGTGCGCAAGCAGGCCATGCAGGAACTGCAACGCCGCATCGACGTTGCAAGCGCCAAGTGACCTGCGACGGGCCACGAGGCGCCCACGAAGCGACCCGATGTAAGAGCAACGGCTTGCAGCAGCGGAGAGCATGGTGCGCCGGCTGATCGTCGCACTGCGCGCTATTGCTTGCCGTTGATCAGCCGATCGAGCAACCCGCCGATCGCCTTCTTCGCCGTGTCGCCTGCCAGCTTCTTCACGTTCGGCTTCACGTTCGGCTGCAAAACAGTACCTGTGACCGTCACGGGAATCGAGACGCCCTGGCCGCCCGAACTTGCCGACCGCAACGGTATCAACGCGCCGATGGCCCCGCTCACCGTTGCGTCCAGCTTGAAGTCGAGCCTCTGCTCGGCGCTCACCATGCCCGCGCCCGTCACGTGAAGCTCCGGCCCTTCGATCACGATGTCGTAGATCGCCAGTGCTTGCTCCGCGATCCGCAAATTGGCTTCGAGTGTCGTGAACTCTGTCGCACCGCCCTTCAGCGGCCTGCCGCTCAGCGCGTTCTCAATCGAGCTGAGAATGTTCATGGCAGCAAGGTGCCCCTTCGTGATCTCCATCTTCCCGGTCGCGGTCAGCGAAGTTTTCAGCGCGGCCGAACCTTTGCCAGCGAATTGCATCTGATACGACGGAATCGCAAGCACGCCGCTGATCTTTTCATTCACCGATGAGAACACCGACAGGAACTCATTCGAATCGACGCCGCGAATCGACCCGGTGCTCGTCCCCCGCATCACGCCTTTGTTTGAATGAATCTGAAATGCGCCCTTCCATTCGCCGGAGGTTCCGGCCTTGGCGCTCCCCTCGCGAATGTCCAGCATCCAATCCGGATTTCCCAGCGCATGCTGCACCTTGAACGCCGCCGGAGTCTTGCTGTTCCACGCCAGCTTGTGCTTGTCATCGTGACCGAAAAACAGATCCGCGATCGTCAACTCCGCCGAACCCGCGAGCGTCGCAAACAAATCGCCCTTCAGTTGCGTCACAACCCGCACCAAAGACTTGTCGCCAGGGACGCTCAGAAACTCGCCGACCTCGCGCTTTCGCACCTCCGCCGGAATATCCGCCACCGACACTTGAATCGTGGCCGTACCGCTCAGCGGCAGCGCTGCGTCCGCTTGCGGCCCGATCGCGCCCTTAAAGGCAAACGTCGATCGCTCTCCCTTATAGAGCTTCGCCGACGCTTCCACCTGATATGGCTTGCCCGCGTGAATGTCGTTGATCGTGATGTCGATCTGCCGCACCACCGGACCCTCCGGAGCCACCGGAATCCCCACCAGCGCGATCTCTCCGCGCGTGATCGTGACGCGATCGATCTCAACGCCGCCCACCGCAGCCCCACTCGTAGCGGACACAGGCGCTGCGCCCGCCGGACCCGAAAGCCTCTTCAGAAAAACTTCCGCGTTCGTTAGTCCCTTCGCATTCTCCTCAATCGTGATCTCCGGCTGCACCATGTCAATGCCGGTGATGTGCGGCTCCTTCCCGAACAGCGAAAGCAGCTTCACCTCCGCGCGCAGTTTGGCCGCTTTTAATAGATGAGTAGAACGAAACCCCGCCGGATTCCCAACGGTCACGTCCTCCATCGCAAGCGAAGGATGCAAACGCAAGTAAGCGGGAAAGTCGAAATAGACCGTCCGGGCGGAAATCCGCACTTTCGCGGTCGCGCTGAGTTTCGCCAGCAAAAACTCCCGTCCACTACCCGAAAGTAGCCACGCCGCGACCCCTGGCAGAAGATACAGACCGGCGAGAGCACAGACCGCGAAGACGAGCTTCTTCATAACGACGGCAGAATACCACGGGCACGCATGCTCCCCTGCGAGTGGTGTGACGATTGTGTCATGACCGTCTTTCGAAGAGGACTCCACGTCCGGTGGCGTTGGCGGCGAAGGCGTCGCCGAGCAGGGCGTGCACGTCGCCTTGCACCGCTGGGTCGAGAACGGAGTGCTGGTTCGAATAGGCGGCCGCGGTGCTCGGCAACTCGGTCGCTTTCATATCCGCGTGGCCTCCGCCTTCGGGGTTCGCGAGCGTCAGGACGTCGTGGAGGAAGCGATTGATCGTGCCTGCCCACTCGCCCTCCGTGAGCGCTTTACGCTGCTGCAGCAGCGAGTAGGAGCCGGCGGCGCTCATGGCGATGAGGAACAGGGACGTGAGCGCGACGTTCCAGGGATTCCGGCGAATCAACTTTTCCGTGCGATACACAAGGCCTGGCGGATGAGCGAGAATACGCTGGCGGTCGAGGTAGCAACGGAGATCTTCGGAGAATTACCTGACGGAGGAATAGCGTTGGTTGGATTCTGCGGCGAGAGCCTTTTGGAAAATCTGCTGGAGATCGGCTGGCAGCGATTTGGGAACGGGGCCAGCGTTTCGTTCGCCAACAGGGAAGCGACGTCAGCGTTGAAGAGACGTTCGCCGGCAAGGGCTTCGTAGAGGCCGCCGCCGAGCGAGAAGACGTCGCTGCGCCTGGTGACGGATTCGCCGCGCAGTGGTTCGGGGCTGGCGTAGGCGGCGGTCATCATCCCCAGAACGGTTTGGGTGGGCTCGGCTCCGGCCAGGAACTTGGCGGTTCCGAAGTCGAGCAGCCAACTTGCTACGTTCCATCGAGGTTCCTAGGGTCGGCCATGGCAGTTGGGGATTCGGTCGGGCGTCGAGCCGGTCGGTCGGGCGTCCGCCTAGGTCGGGACGCGTGGGCACACTTCCAGTATGGTTGCTGATTGAAGGCTGCTTTAGCGGGTCTAGGTGGCCTGTTTTTCGTTGCTTTTCGAGTTCTCCGTGGTGGTTCTGTTCTGCGTCATGACGCTGTTTGCGTCGGTTGTGACGGACTCGTTTTCGGTCTGCCGAACGAAGCCAGGGTTGGCGGTAGATTGTTGATTCAGATCTTGTTGTTGGCCGGCCGGGCGCTCACTTCGCTCCGCCTTCGGCCTCGCTTCGCGTGCGCCGAAGCTTCGCGGTTGATCCGTGCACGGTTGAGTCCGCTCCCGCCGTGGCCCTTCGGGCCACTCTGGTCGCGGCTCGGATCTGGCGCTTTTTGTCTCACGCATTGGCGCGCCGTGCTGGTTTCTGGCGGTCATGACGCGAGGCGCGCGTCCGTGACTTCGTTCGTGGTTATTTGCTGCATGGAACACCCAACCTTGCGGTTGCGCCTCAATGGGGCTTCCCTAGGAGAGCGCCTCGCGATCGCGGACGCCGAGTAGATAGAGGATTCCGTCTAGGCCCATCGTGGAGATGGATTGCCGGGCGCCTTGGCGAACCACCGGCTTCGCGCGAAACGCAATTCCGAGACCGGCGATCCTGAGCATTGGCAGATCATTTGCGCCGTCGCCGACCGCGATCACTTGCTCCATGCTGAGGTTTTCTGCAAGCGCGATTTCAGCGAGCAGCGACGCTTTGCGCGCGCCATCCACAATCTGCGTGGTGACGTTTCCCGTGACGGCACCGTCCGCGATCTCGAGTTCGTTGGCGTGCAGGTAATCAATTCCGAGGCGACGCTGCAGTTCTCTTCCCATGAAAGTGAATCCACCGGAGAGGATCGCCGTCTTGTATCCGAGGCGCCGCAGCGTCGCCGTAAGGCGCTCGGCGCCATCCATCAATGGAACGCGTTCGATGACGGTTTGCAGTGCCGAATCGGGCAGGCCGCGCAGGAGCGCAACGCGCTGACGAAAGCTCGAGTCGAAATCGAGTTCGCCGCGCATCGCCGCTGCGGTGATCTTCGCTACTTGCTCGCCGACGCCGGCGAGCGCGGCGAGTTCGTCGATCACTTCCGTTTGGATGAGCGTAGAATCCATATCGAACGCGACAAGACGCCGGATGCGCCGATAGACGTTGTCGTGTTGAAAGGCAACGTCGATGTCGTGAACACTCGTCAGGCGCATCAACGCGCCGCGCACGCCGTCTTCGTCGGGTGCTTCGCCGGACACCGAAAGCTCGATGCAGACGCGGCTCGGCGTGTCCTCGGATTGATCGAGCGGTGTGCGGCCTGACAGGCGATCGATGCGGTCGATGTTGAGTCCGGCATGCGCGACGATGCCGCTGACTTCGGCGACGTGGCCCGCGGTGATCGTCGGTCCGAGAATCGTGATCAGAAACCGGCGCTTGCTCTGGCTGGTGACCCAGCTTTGGTACTCTTCGCCGGAAATTGCGGAGAAGCGGATTTGCACGCCGAGTTCATGGGCCTTCAAGAGGAGTTCCGTAAGCAGCGGCGATGACTTCATCTCGCTTGTCATTTCGATGAGAATGCCGAGAGCAAGCGCGTCGTGGATGACGGCTTGTCCGATGTCGAGAACGCGCGCGCCGGAAGCGGCAAGAATGCTGGTGAGGGAATGCGTAACTCCGGCGCGATCGTGACCTGTGATGTCGATGAGGAGAACGCGCGTTACCGGGGATGCGAGCATGCTGTTTTATTTTACCGGCGTCAAGGGGGAGGTAGCGAGCGACTACTTATGCAGCAGGCCGTCCTCGAAGAGGTCCGTCGGCATTGGATGGGCGGGCGCTTACTCCGCGACCCCTGCGGG
>JAYVTO010000314.1:0-13928 GCA_043788745.1 Acidobacteriaceae bacterium | reverse complement strand
CAAAAAACACAGAAAGGACCCCAGCAGCGTCCCAACCTGACTCTTCCCCCTTCAGGCTCATTCTCGGATTAGAAAATGCTGGCATCGCGGAGGATAGCCGATGATGGGTGCCGATTTGCCTCTTTCCGGCGCTCAAAGAACCCGAGCGCGAGACCGAAGGAAAGGTGGTTGGACCTCTGACATTCCGCCATTGTGGCGGAATGTCAGAGGGTCTCCTCGTGGCGTAATGGGACAACCGGCGATTCAAGTTGCAGGCGCTTCGCCTGTTGATCGCCCAATGGTATGCGCCCCTCTATGGTGATGCTGTCGCCCCGAAACACGACGGCTTGAATGATCGTCCGCAGAAACTCCCGCCATTGCTCCTCAGTGAAGCCGTCCAAGTTCTTCGCGGCCTCGGCGCAGTAGTCGGTGACTGCGAGGTTTACCTTTTCTGGTTCCGGCTCCTCTACCGGAACGTCAGCGAGCTTCTCGGCCTCAAGAGTCCCGCGTCTCGATTTGAGTTTCTGAAGTTGTTCGCCCAGTTGGACTGGCGTGATAACACTGGTTCGATATGCGTCTAAAATTCGGCCTTCCTCCGCAGCGAGCTTGCGGAGTTCCAAATCGATCTGTTCGGTGGCCGTCCTGGTCGCAGCCTTCTCTCGGACCTGAGTCTGGTCCAGTTGGCGAATCGGTTCAAGAAGCAACTCGGGATTCAGAATGACTTTCCTTACAGCGCTCTTCACCGCCTCATTGACCGCAGATTCACGGATGCTCGGCAACTTCTTGCAGCGCGCAACGCAACGATAGTAAAACTTGCCGTGGCATGGGTCACCCGTGTACCGGGCGCCGCAAACGCCACAGCGCAAGAGGCCTTGGAGCAGATAGAGATGCTTTGCGTTGCGCGGAGAGAATGTGATGTTTCGATCAATCTGCCTCTGCACCCGCTCCCAACGATCGCGTGGTACGAGCGTTAGCGGTTCGGGAAGGAGTAGCGGGAGCCATTCGCCTTTGGCCCGTTGCCGGACACTGCATTTGGCGCGCTTGCGGTAGCGACCGTGAAGGACCGGGTTGTTGGGCTCGCAACTTTGGAATTTGTTGTAATGCCAGACTCCCGCATAGGTCTCGCTGCGGAGGATTCGGAGCACACTCGACTTGCCCCAAACGGCGGCACCCTTCTGCGGCGCGATCTTCGATTCGTTGAGCCGGTTCAGCACCCGCCGTGCTGAAAGGCCGTCTTGGTCTACCCATTCGAACATTCGCCGCACCACTGCGGCTTCTGCCGGATGAATTTCCAGACTCCCTTCCTTCCCGGTGATCGGATCTTTTCGGAGGTATCGCAACCCGTAGGCTGTGTTGCAGCCGAGGTATTGTTTTCGTACTTCCACCTTGTGGCGGCGGCCCCGGCGGGTTCGGTCTGAAATCAACTCCCGTTCAAACTCCGCGAAGCTGCCAAGGATATTGACCATCAGGTTGGATGTGGGGCTTGTGTCGGACGGGAGTTTCTGGAAGACGACTTTGACGCCGTTCTTTTCGAGATCGCGTTTGATGACACCGAGGTGCGCGACGTCGCGGGCCAAGCGGTCCACGTCGTTGATCAGGACGACTTCAAGAAGCCGCTTCTGCGCGGCATCGCGCAATCGGTCAAGTTCGGGCCGCTCCATGACTCCGCCGCTCCAACCTTCATCCTTATATATGCCGACGATGGGCCACGCCTTGTCACGGGCAAATCGTTCCAACTCCGCGACCTGGGAATCGATATTCTGGCCCTCGCGCTGCTCTTCGGTGGAAACGCGGGCATAGATAGCGGTCCTCGGTGCGGTTTCGTTGATTTCGGGCATGGTTCGGAAGGTTAAGATTCTGGCTGTCGTCTACACAATAGCTCTGCGTCCCGTTTAGTCAAATCCACTCCTGTGGACAACGGTAGGCGGCGGTTGAAGACCATCGGGACTGCTTTGAGGAGCGTATGCGGGTCGGGATCGGGGACGGTCTTCCAGATCACCGCGAGTTGTTTGGATCGCGAGGGCTGTTTCATAGAGGGTCAGCCTACGAGATCCGCGCAAACGGGCAAGGCGGGAAAAGCTGAACGCCGTTCCAGTCTGGACGGCGTCCGAATCTTCCCGCCTATTCAATTCGGCCGGCGAGCGCCATCATGCTCTGGATATGTTCGAGAATCCATTCTTCCAATTCGTTCTGGAATTGCTTCGAGATCTTCTCGTCGATGAGCTATCCGGCCATGTCCGCCGCCAGGTTGTCAAACGGCTGGGAAGGACGAAGGCAAAATCCGCCGACCACGTGATTCGTTCGGTCCATGCCCGCAACCGCAGACGCCTTCTCAACACATTATTCACAGGGCCGAAAGGAGATTTGTAGTTTTCCACAGATTTTCCCGCCTTTACCGTTTCCACCAGATTGCTACATTGACTTCACAAGGAGGTCAACATGGAATCCCTCAAACACAAACAAAACAACTTGGTGCTGTATCGCAGGAGGATGGGCTTCACTCAGAAACGGGTGGCGGGGCTGCTCGGGCTTCGCGACACGTCCATGCTCTCGCATTACGAACATGGCCGCGCGTTACCCTCGCTCGCCGTCGCATTCATTCTGGAGATCGCCTACCGCGTGCCGGTCGCTTTCCTGTTTCCGGCGATGTATGACGAATTGAAGCACCACGTTCGTGCCCAAGAGGAATCTCAGAGGGGCGCAGGCCAGCAACCGCTCTTCTGAGTTCCGTAAGCATTAACCAAAACTCGCGATGAACTCACTGCTCGACAAATTCAAACCACAGTCTTTCCAGCCGAAGACGCCCACCGACGTGTTCGCGCTGCGGCTTGCGCAGAAACTCGGCGACGCTCGTGTGGTTTCGCACTATGCCAACTTGGCGGAGCGCTATTCGGAGTTTCAACTGCTTTGTGCGTTCCGGCGAACTCTCCGGGCCACCACGAATGGCGACCGAGGCAGGCGTTTCCTGTCGGAGTTGTTGCGGGTTCAGGAAAGCGGATGTCACAGTCCCAGTACGCGACTCGTCGCGATCCGGGTCGAGCGCCGAGCTGTCGCAGCCGCTATCTTCGATGGCGAACATTTGGAATACACGGATTCCCGTCAGCTCTCTTCCTCGAGCGATAAGGCCCTATCGAGCGCTAACGGCTTCCTTCAGTGGCTGCTCATGCACTTTGCCATCGAGTCCGCGGCGCTCGAAGCCATTCCGAACGGGCATGAGATTCAGCGCAGACTGCTCCATGACGGTCTATCAGAAGTTCTTCGGGAGCGAATGCTTCCAATCTGGGAGATCCCGAGAACGGTGCTTCTCGAAGCTTGCGGAGAACCGCCACTCAAAACCCGCGAAGAACTTCGGCAAGTCGCCACGACACTGTGGCCAGTGATCGCTGGAAGCCATGCGAAAGTATTCATCCAAGACGCGGCCATCCTCGGTCTGCATGTCCAGATCGAACGTCTATTCATCACTAACAACTAAACATCCATGCTCGGTCCGATCCCTTACATCGGCGGCAAGAACCGTCTCGCCGCCAAAATCATTTCGATGCTGCCGGAACATACTACATACGTTGAGCCGTTCGCGGGTGGCGCGCAGGTCCTCTTTCACAAGCAACCCTCTAACGTCGAGGTTCTGAATGACCTCGACTACGACGACGTCAACTTTTTCCGCGTCTGCCAATGGCATTACGAGGAACTGATCCGGTACTTGCGGTTTTGCATCGCGAGCCGCAAGTTGCATGAACTGCATTTGGCGACGAATCCGGCAACGTTGACCGACATTCAGCGGGCCGGCCGATTCTATTACCTTCAGAAGAACTCGTTTGGCGGGCTGATCTTGAAGCAGAAGTTCCACTACGGGGTGACTCACCCGTCGAACTACAACCCGGAGCGAATACCGGAAGTCATCGAGAACGCGCATCGGCGTTTGGCCCGCGTCCAGATTGAGTCCCTGCCCTACGAGCAAGTTCTCGAAAAGTATGATCGGCCGACGACCATGTTCTATCTCGATCCGCCGTACTGGGAACGGAAGCTCTACAAGTTCAATTTCACCGAAGCGGATTTCATCGGAATGGAGAAGCGGCTCCGTTCGCTCAAAGGCAAGTTCATCTTGTCGCTCGACGATCATCCCAAAGTGCGCGACGTGTTCCAGGCGTTTCGTATCGCGCGAACCGAGATCGCCTACACGGCACAGCAAAAGGTCGGCAAGCGGTTCGGAGAGTTGCTGATTACGAATTTCGATCCATAATCGGAGAGAGAGATGTCCGGCAGTCCCAGCCTTGCTCAGTACGGCCCCGCGCTCGCTTGGCTGCTCTCAAAGGACGTTTCTTCCAGCCGCCTCGCTGTTCGGCACAACCGCAGAGAACATACGGATCACCGTGTTCCGTCATCGGCGCGAAGCTGCTGCTGAGGCCGGCGACGAATCGCCGCTCCACGAGGAACCTGATGCGATAGCCGCTGCGTCAGTTGGAGTGAGGACGCAGGCGGACGAAGTAGTCCGGACACCAGCCAAGACCAGGCGACTGGACGAACTGCGCGACGACCTCGCCGAGGTCGTTCGAACCTACTCATCCTCCTATCGATTCTTAGATGGAATCGATTCTTTGCGCCAGTTCCTCCCGAGAATCGGGTACGCGGGAGACGCGCGGCATATCGCCTTGCGTGCGGAGATCCATCAGCGTATGGCATGGTTCCTGGTCCATTGTGGACGGTGCGAATCGGCCGCCCGCGAGGCTCTGACGGCGCGGTCGTTGTGGAGGCGTGCTTACCACGAAAGCGGCGACCGGGACTACGGCAACCGCTTTGTTGAAGCCGCTCTGATTGGTTCCCATGCTTTGCTATTGATTCGGGAGCCGCAACGGGCCTGGGATCTTCTGGGTTTGGCGGCTTCGACTGCTGACTCGATCCGCTCGCCGATCGGTTCCGATTTGTTTCGGCAGAGGGGCGTCGCGTTGTTTCAGCTTCGGGAAGACGAGAGATCTTTACGGCAATTCAAACTCGCCGTCGAAGCCATGGAGCGATTGAAGGAAGCGACGCATCCGGCGCAACTGGTGATGACCGGGGCCAGGCATACGGCGTTTCTGAGTCTCGATTGTGACAAGGCACGGGAAGTCAGTGAAACGGCGAAGAGTTGTTTCGGGGAATCGAGTCTTGAGGCTTCGATGGCACTTCATTGGGCTGTCGCCGCCAGTCTGTCCACGGATAGCCCGACGCAGGTTGTGAATGCGATCGATCTGCTCCTCAAAGCTCCAGAACTGTCACCGCAATTTGGTCATCAAACCACCATTCGGAAGCTGCTCACGCTGACACCCGATCTCGGTCTCGACGACCGTCTGCGGCGGCTCTGGGGCCGGCGGACTCTCAACGAGAACGCCTCCCGCAAGCGCTAACACGATTCGTTCGCCCGTTACAGAATCCGGTGGGGGTGCCCACTGCGCAAATTTCCCTCCTGCTGCATTCTGATCCTGCCAGGCAACTAGCTCCCGTGGTTCCGGTGCTGCCTCGATCTTCACGGACGCGACCCGTATGGCGCGTGTCAGCGAGAGCTGATCCCAAGGAGACTCCGAGCGGCGCCGGAACCACGCGAGAAGTGCGCAAAACCATTAACCGCGATAACCAACATGTTTGAACGCTTGCTCATCTCAACCTGGAACCGGCTGGCTGCTCCGGCCAATCGTGATCGTGAGACTGGTTCGCGGCTCGATATTGGCTTCCGGGTGATCGACGGTGAAGTGCAACGCTCGCGAGCATACCTGCCGGATTCGAAACGTTGCGAGCACGCGGCCATCCTCGGAAAAACTGGTCAGGGCAAGTCGTTCTTCCTCAGGCACCTCAGCGGGCAAGATGTTCGGAACCGCCGCGGATTCGTGTTCTTCGACCTTCACGGCGACACCATGCCGTTCCTGCTTCGCCTTGTGGCTGCCGAAGAACGGCGCACCAGGGCCGACTTAAGCGACCGCCTGATTGTCATTGAACCCGCCGACCCGGAGTGTTCGATTCGGACTCAACGTACTGGAGGCGCAGGAAGGCCAGCAGAACTACGTTCAGCTTGCGGAGTTTGCGCAGATTCTCAAGGCCCGCTGGCATCTGGATTCACTGGGCGCGCGGACGGAAGAACTGTTGCGCAATGCGTTGCACGTTCTGGCGGACAACGGCCTGACGTTGCTAGAGCTATCGCCGCTGCTGACCAATGCGGCGTTTCGAGCCAGCTGTCTCAATCGCGTCCAGAACACGGAGGTCGTCTCCTACTTTCAAACGCGCTTCGATACTCGCAGCGAAGCCATGCAGAGCGCGTATCGTGACGCCATCCTTAATAAGGTTTCTGGATTCACCGCTGACCAGCGGTTCCGCCACATCCTCGGGCAGCAGCGATCTACATTCTCACTGCTCGATGCCATGGATCGCGGCAGATGGGTGATTCTGAACCTCGACAAGGGGCGGCTGGGCGAGCAGGCATCGACGCTAGGCAGCCTGCTTATGGCCAAGCTCAAGAACGCACTCTTCGCGCGGAGGCGCAGGCAGCTCTTCACTCTCTACTGCGACGAAATTCAGAATCTGGTGGCGTACGACTCGGGACTCGACACACTTTTATCCGAGGCTCGGAAATTCGGCATCTCGGTTGTTTCTGCGAATCAGTTTCTAGAGCAGTATCCACCGCAGATGCGCGCCGCGATCCTAGCCGTTGGCACGCACATGTTTTTCCAACTATCGAGTACCGACGCTGAAAAGATGGCCTCGGCACTCGATGGCGGGAAACGCTTGGCGGAGATTTTGAAGAACCTCCCCAAGCGACACATGGTCATTAAGAGCGGATCGCATCGCCATCAGGAAGTGTTGGTTCCGAATGTTGCGGAGTCCGACGCCGATTATGCGGACCTATATAACCGGTGCCGGGCACGGTGGGCGAGACGGCGCCCCGACATCGAATCCGAGATCCGCCAGCGCCATCAACGGGCGAGTCGCAGCACCGAGGAGGTTCTCGATGACTGGGACTAACAAAAGACACTGCGGCATCGTACTTCAAGATCGCGACCGGCACTTGCTTTCAGAACTCGGCGTCATGCGGATTATCGATCGCGAGATGACGAAGGTCGTGGCCGGGTTCGGTTCCACCACGCAAGTCAACACCCGGCTGCTTGAGCTGACGTGCGACGGACTCCTAAAGAAGTTCTTTGTTGGAAGCATCGGCTCGGGCCGCAAGGCCATTTACACCTTGACGCCGAAGGGCGCGGAACTGGTCAAAGCCAAGTTCGCCGGCATTCAGCGGCCTGCCGGGCGGCTCGTTGTTGGCGACCGTTTTGTAGAACACCAGACCGGAATCAACGAGGTTTATCTTGCGCTCAGGTACCGCGCGGCTCCCAGTCTGGATCTCCGCCTTGCCCGGTGGCTGACATTCCGCCGGTCCATCTCAGAAACCACGAAGTTAACTCCCGACGGCTACTTCGAGCTTCAATCTGGAGCGACCCTGCGCGCCATGTTTCTCGAAGTTGATCTCGGCACCGAGGCGCTGAACGAATGGCAGAAAAAGACCAGCTACTACTTGCAGCTTGCCGTCACCGGCGAATTCTCGAAACGGTTTCGCCAGCCCCAGTTCCGGGTCTTGGTGGTCGCGAGCTCCAACAAACGCCTCTCTAACATTCGTGCAACCGTCGCCAAGTCTACCGACAAAGTTTTCTGGTTTACGACTTTCGACACCATTAACCGCGATGGATTCTGTTCCCGGATCTGGCTGAGGCCGACCGGCGATCAGCGTCACTCGCTCATCCAATAAATCTTTATGCGCTATTGCCACCAGTGTCATCGAATCACCTCCGGCGAGCCGCTCTTCTGCAACTTCTGCGGAAGGTCATATGACTTCAAGCATTGCCCGCACCGCCATCCGAATCCCCGCAACGCGGAGATCTGCAGCCAGTGCGGCTCCCGCGAGCTTTCGATACCTCAACCTCATACGCCGTTCTGGATCTCGCCTCTGGTCGCCTTGCTGTCAGCGCTTCCCGGAGTGCTGCTACTCGTCGTCAGCGTGCTGTTCCTCATCGCGTTCGTGAACGCGCTCGCCAGTAGCCCGCAGCTTCTCTTTCAACTCATGGTTGTTGGCCTGATGCTGGCGTTCCTCTGGTACCTCTACATGCACTTGCCGCACTTTCTCAGGCGGTTCATTTCCAAACTGTTTCATCGATCTAAGCGTGACGACCATGGACATTAAACTTCCGAACACAATGATTCGAAGCCGCTCGGCTTCCTCACCGAAGGCCGGGGTACCGCTTTCACGCAAACCCGCACATTTACGAGGCTTTTCGGCCCTTGAGGGCGGGCAGCACTGCCCGCCCCAACGTGGGGCGTTTCCTGGCCAACCGGGGGCCGTTTCCGGCGGGCCTGGCTCCTCCTCTCGCTCGGCACTCGGGCCTCCGCTCGATATTCGCGAAATCGCGGCGCTCATCGGCTGCTCGCCGTGGACCGTAAGGCAGACCCTTATTCCCCGAGGGCTTCCGCACTTCCGCTTCACCGCCAGTGGCCGACTGATCTTTTACCGGGATCAGGTCATTCGCTGGATTGAAAAACAGCAAGGAGGAATAACGACAAAGTGAGCCTGTTCAAACGCGGCGGCCTCTGGTGGAGCTATTTCTACCGCGACGGAATCCGACATCAGTTTTCGACCGGAACTTCGAACCGCAGGCAGGCCGAGACCATCGAAGGCAAGCTCAAGGAAGAAGTCAACAACCGGCGCTTTCAAATCACCGAGGCGGATCCGAATATCCGCTTCGATGCGCTCGCCGCCCGATTCGTTTCGAGTGGCAGCGTTCGCAAGCATCATCTGTATCACCTGAAGTTCCTGCTGCCGTACTTCGACGAATTCCCGGTGTTGCGGATCACCAAATCCCTCGCCGAAGAGTTCCGCGCGGCACGGAAACGGCAGAATCCGGCGATCAAAGACGCGACCATCAATCGCGATCTTTCGACACTCCGGCACATTCTGTACTGGGCGGTCGACGAGCAGTTGATCGCAGCAAACCCGCTTGCTCGCCTCAAGATGGCGCGCGAGCGGCGGATTCGACGGCAAGTTCTGAGCGTCGCCGAAGAGCAGCTATTACTCCCGGCGGCGAAAGAACATCTGCGCGGCATGATCATGGCCGCGCTCGATACCGGCATGCGGCGCGGCGAAATCACCAGCCAGCGCTGGGAAGACGTCGACTTCGCTCGGAAGATTCTGTTCGTGACCCACTCGAAGACTCCGGAAGCAGAATCTCGCGAGATCCCGCTCTCGGGCCGCCTCTACGAAGAGCTAGCCGGGCGTCAACAAATCCACGGCCTGATCTTCGGATATCGAGACGGACCGGTTCGCATCATCAAGCGCTCGTGGAAAACCGCGCTCAAACAAGGCGGTCTGCGCCATGTTCGCTTTCATGATTTGCGCCACACCTTCAACACGCGGCTTATGGAAGCCGGTGTTTTGCAGGAAGTCCGCATGGCTCTCATGGGCCATTCACCGGGCTCCAAAGTGCACTCGACCTACACCCACATCGAGCTTCCGGTGAAGCGAGAAGCGATCCGAAAACTCGAACAGTGGGTGAAACAGCAACGCCAGGAAACAAAGGAGAACACCAATGGCAGTGCCAAAGCCGGCAATTCCGAAACCAGCCCAACCCCAAGTCGGGGGAAAGCTCGAACGCAAACCGTGGAATAAGAAATCGCCCGTCGAAGTGGTCTTGGAGCAAGCCGACAAGCTCAAGGCCGAGATCGCCGAGACGGAAGAGAAGTTGAAAGCAAAGCGCAAGCAGCTTCAGAAATTCGAGGAAGCGAAGAAGATCTTCGAGGCGATCTAAACCATGAAGCTGTTGACTGATGAAATCCGGGCGCGGCTACCGCCGCCCTACTCGCAGGAAGCCGAAGCCAATCCGATGGTGCATGCCAAGTTCTTTCTGCCCGGTTCGGGCTGGACCTGGTATGTCACCGAAGGCGGCAAACAGGATGGCGACTTTCTGTTCTTCGGCTTCGTAGTCGGCCTCGATTCCGAATTCGGCTACTTCCTGCTTTCCGAGCTCGAATCCGCAAGGAGCCCGCTTGGGCTCCGGGTGGAACGAGACCTCTATTTCCGCAAAGGCAGGTTCACCGATGTCGTTCCCGCGCCCGATTCATAGGGCGCGGCAGTTGGAAGCGCAACAGCGAACGTGTTGTGCGCAACCAAGCTTAGAGACCAATAAAACTTTCTTGGTCTCTTTTCTATGGCGCGATTCCGGTGGATCGTGCTCAACCGTGGCAATTACTGACTGAAAGGAAATTCCAAATGAAGAAACTATCCGTTGTTGTGGCCGGAACCGGCCAGATCCGAGACGTGGAGATCCAGCCCGGCACTACGTCGGGCGACGTGCTCCATCAGTTGACCCTTGCGGACTATTTGCTCAGCAAAGGTCCGAACGAGCCCTTCTTCGCCGCCGCCGAGTCGATTTACGACAAGGTCAAGGACGGCGAGAAGGTTCGCGTCAACAAAAGCCGAAGTCGGAGTGCCGGTAGGGTGTGCATAAAAGACCTCGGTGCTCGGCCTGCCCCCGCCGCTCTTTCTCGCTTTTTGGAAAGAGTTACGCGGGGGCACGGCCCCGCTATTCCGGTCGCGCGCCGCCAGATTCCCTATTGGCAAGAGCGTGGCTGGACGCTCAACGGCAACGAATACACGGGCTCCAATCAGACGCCCTTCGCTGCATTTCAAGGATGGATCGAGCAGGACCGATCCGGACTCATCAACTTTTACCTTTACAGTCCCTCCGCTGAAATCCGACGACACGGCCACTGGGCTTGCTTTCAGCATCGAGGAAGCGAATGGTACCTCATCCACATGGGCCGCCAGCCCGCGGATGTCAGCTCGGGAATCATGACCATCGAACGACTAATCACAGAGGCTTATCAAAAATGAAAACGACACACCTGGATGAAAAACGGACAGCGTTGCTGGAACGGCGGGAGAAACTGATCACCCGCTTCAGCGAAGCAACGCGCGTCCGCAAGAATACGGCCCGCGTCTCTACCGAGATCCGGCGAACGAATGAGTTTCTTGCAGCTCTAGAAAGAATCGAATCCGACAATACCGGTCTACCCAATACGGGTCCGCCGCGTTACGCCGTCAGCTCGATGTTCCTTCACGAGAGCTTCAAGAAGTTGACGTTGGATTCGAACGAGCAATTCTTCTTCATCACCGGCGCGGAGGTTGGAGGCGTCCGCGTGCTCGACCAGTGGGCGGAGTTCACCCATCATCGGCGCACCGCGTTGAGCGTGGTTGCGGACATGCCATCCACCCACAACCTGCTTATCCGGCTCGAACAATTTGGCCATAAGTTTCTGGCCCACTTTCATAGCCATCCGGGCTACGGCGCCGACTCCACGCATCCTTCGGGAACGGACGAGAACTTCCAGAGGCGGTTGGAAAGCGCCGGCCACTTGGCTCTCATGGCAATCTTCAGCCGCGACGGCTTCATTCGATTCCTGCGGATGGACAAGAACTTCGAGATCGAAATCTACGGAGAAGGAGTAGAGAACTAAGCGCCCGGCATTTACCGCCTCACAAAACTCAATTAGTCTGCGTGGTCAGGCCGTTCCCGGAGCCGGGGACCGCCAACAGCGAATCGCCGGATTCGACCAAGCGAGATTCTCGTCGAGCAGCGTCGTGTGAATCGGAGCGGGAGGCATCATCTCGCAGATCGCGCCGACGCTGGTGCGAAAGGGGATAGGGCGGATCGTCCTCGTCGATCCCGACATCGTCGAAGTCAGCAACCTCAATCGACAGCAGTTCTATATAAAGGATGTCGGCGAAAACAAGGCAGTCGCCCTCGCTCGCAACCTCCAGCAGGAATGTATTGCCGCGACCGAGACCGTCGGCCATCCATTCCGGCTCGAAGAAGCCATCGCCCTCGCAATTGACCTAAGCGCCGAAGTCGCGATCTGCGGCGTCGATAACAACCCAGTCCGCGTCGCAGCCAGCCGGTTCTTTCGCGCCCACAAGGTTCCGGTGATCTTCACTGCCGTCAGCCGCGACTGCGATCACGAATACGTATTCGTTCAAGGCGCGACCGGCCCGTGCATCGCATGTGTGTTCCCGGACATGGTGACCGATGACCGGTTTCCCTGTCCGGGCACTCCGGCGGTCGCGGACATCCTTCAACTAATCGGCGCGGTCGCTGTCTACGCGGTCGACTCGCTCCTCATGAACCGACCGCGCGGGTGGAACTATCGGCGCTTGAGTCTCGCAGACGGATCGAACGACGGCTCGGCGCTGATGCCTGCGCGACCGGACTGCCCGATCTGTTTGCTCAAAGAAACCGAAATCAAGGAGAACTCAAATGGCTAAGTGGAGAAAGAAGGAATCGCTAGGAAAGGCTGTGGCGCGCGAAGGCAAGAGCATCATTAGCGGAGTTGCGAGAGAGCTCCTCTCGCTGGCAAGGTTCGGGCTCGCCAAACCAAGAAAAGCAAAATTCCGCCTCGCCAATCGCAAGCACAAACGATAGGTGAGTCACTGTGCAAATTGGGGACATTCAGATTGGGTTTCGGTACCGGAAGGACCTCGGCGATCTGCGCTCGCTGGCCGATAGCATCGGCGAGGTAGGGTTGCTGCATCCCGTCGTAGTCACGCCGGAAGGTCGTCTCATCGCAGGTCAACGTCGGCTCGAAGCCTGTCGTGCGCTCGGCTGGGCGGAGATTCCCGTGACGATTGTTGATCTCTATCAAGCAGCGCGTGGCGAGGCTCACGAGAACTTCGTCCGCAAGGATCTGGTGCCGAGCGAGATCGTCGCCTTGAAGCGTGCCATCGAGCCCTTCGAACGTCGAGAAGGGCGCGAACGGCAAGGTCACCGAGCGGACCTCTATCCTTCCGACTCAGTCGCGGAAGGACAGGCGGCCGCGTCCGGCGATGCGAGGAATAAGATCGCGAAGTATCTCGGAGTCGGACGGACCACCATCGACCGAGCCGAAGCCGTCGTCGAAGCCGCCGAGGCGGAGCCTGAGGAGTACGGCTACCTCGTTGAACAAATGGATCGCAGCGGCAAAATCGCCGGAGCGTACCGTCGGCTCGAGGTTCTGCGCCAAGCAAGAGAACTCAACGCCGCGCGGCCCGAATTACCAACTGGGCCTTTCCAGGTCATCGTTGCGGATCCGCCGTGGAGGTATGAATCAGGGAGTAGCCTGCCATATCCGACGATGGACGTTGAAGAAATCAAGGCAATGCCGGTTGGCAAGATCGCTGACGAGAACGCCATCCTCTGGCTCTGGACCACCAACGCGCACCTGGGAGTCGCCTTTGATGTAGTCGTGGCATGGGGATTCGAGTACCGAACTCTGCTTACGTGGGTCAAAGACAGGATGGGCACCGGTGAATGGTTGCGCGGCCAAACGGAGCACTGCATGTTGGCCGCAAGAGGCAGTCCGGTTTTCGTGAACGGCAATCAAACCACGGTGCTCGAAGCCGTGCGGCGCAATCACTCGCAGAAGCCGGAGGATTTCTACGCCCTTGTTGAGGCAACGTCGCCCGGAAATAAAGTGGAGTTGTTCGCACGGCAGGAACGAGAAGGATGGCACGCATTTGGAAATCAAACCAAAAGATTTGGCTCTAAGCAAGACAAATGACACGATGGCCATGCGGGAACCGATACGGTAACAACTCACAACGCGGCTGCGCCCTCGCCCTGCGGTCCTGTTTCCGGCTTCGATTCCGAGGCAGCTAACGTCCAGCAGCCCGCTGTCGTCGTCGAGTTAGTATCAATCCACGCGCCCCACGCGGGGCGCGACTAATGACGTAAACTCAACGCTGTATTCAAACGCGTTTCAATCCACGCGCCCCACGCGGGGCGCGACTTGCGAATTACCAAACGGCGTGGGAGTGCTGAAGTTTCAATCCACGCGCCCCACGCGGGGCGCGACGCTGTACGAGATCATCGCGTATAGAGGATTTGGGTTTCAATCCACGCGCCCCACGCGGG
>JAYVTO010000313.1:0-25258 GCA_043788745.1 Acidobacteriaceae bacterium | reverse complement strand
CGATCTCGAACCTCTCGCTCGAAGCCCCCGTGCGCGGTTTGAACTGATCGTCCAGTTCCTGCGCTCGTTCGAGATCGAAGCAGACTCACGAGCCTACCTCGATATCGAAAGGGCGCGCGAGAAGTTCTCATCCACACCGTCCGAGACAGCAGCGCCCGCCGTGCTCGAACTAGAGGCGCACCTGCTCGACGCACTCGCAACGTGGCGAGCTCACTGGGATTCGAATCGCGAGGTAGCGCCGGCTGGCCCCCGCCAGCGCTATGACGAAATCGTCCGCTTCCTCCGGACCCTCGACATGGCCCCGGACGCGCGCAACTATCTTGAGATCCACATGAACCGCATCGGCGTCACGCTCGCAGCCGTGCCGCCGCCCGCCACCACGTCGCGTGTGCTTGAACTTGGCGCGTACATGCAGATGACGCCCGCGCTCGGCTGCGTCCTCGGATACAAAGAAGTCCGTGGAGCCTACTTCGGCGAACCCGGCCGTGTCGATCACAAATCCGTGAAAGCCGGCGGCAAAGAAGTATTCACCTGCGAGGTCGATCACTTCAATTGCGAGAAGCACGTCTTCCCCTATCCCGAGAATCACTTCGAGTGCGTCCTCGCCTGCGAGATCTTCGAACATATGCAGCTCGACCCGATGCACATGCTCTTCGAGATCCACCGCGTCCTCGCCGATCGCGGTGCCATCGTATTGACGACACCCAACGTCGCCAGCTATACGGCGGTTGCCAGGGCGCTCGAACAAAGCGGCAATCCGCAGCTTTATTCGATGTACCCGTATCCGCACGGCGAATTTCGAGACACAGAGATCCCGCACGTCCGCGAGTATACGCCCGATGAATTGAAGCAGGCGTTGGTTGCGGCGGGCTTCGAAGTCGAGCTGATTTTCACGGAGCGCGTGGACGGCTACAACTCCCATCTGTGGATTCAACCGATATTAGAGCGCTTCGGCTACTCAACCGATTTACGCGGCGAACAAATGTATTGTGTCGCGCGCAAGATCACGGGAGCCGAGCAGACACGCTATCCCGGATTCCTCTACGAAGGCTGTTAGCGATTGGCGCCGATCTCCGCGCCGTTCGTGGTTCGGATACCGGGAATGCCCGGGTCCACTCACTCTCCATGAAGCACCTTGAAAGTAATTGATTTCGAATGCCGCACTTCTTGGTGTTGCTCGGGCGCGGGCGCTTACTTCGCCCGGCCTTCGGCCTCGCTTCGTGCGTCCGGCACGGACAGGCTGCCTCGAAGCGTCGCGGTTGATCCGTGGACGGCGCGAATCCGCTCCCGACGCGGCCCTTCGGCCCGCTTTGGTCGAGGCTCGGATTTGGTGCATTTCGCAATGAACATTGCCTCAGCATTCCCGCCCTGAAAGGCGGGGTTATCGCCTCTGCTCGCTGCGCCTCATGCTGAGATCTTTGTTATTGCTCCCAACGGGTTCATGGCGGTCATGACGCGCGGGCGCGTCGCTGACTTCCCGTAACGGGAAGCCTGTTCGTGGTTCTTTGCGAGTGAATAATCATTGCAGTAACAAGCCATCCGCTGATTCCGCGCGGCAGGCGTCGTACGTCACATGAACAAACCTCCACCTAAACCCCAATAAAAACGGCCTTTCTGAACCAATATTCATGGCTAGGATTTAATGCCTCGCAGTGGACCTTTTCGCGAAGCAGCCGCGTTTACTACTGTGAGCGGGACTGAAAACGGAGACAGAATCCGAAAGCGCTCACGAAGAACAAACGAGGAGACCAAGACCATGACACGCACGATGAACCTGATGTTGACCCTGGCGATGGCGGTTGGGATTGCAGCCGCTGCCGACAAGGTGCCCGCCAAGACCGCGGCCCCCGCCGCGACGCCGGCTGCCACTTCGACCGCGACCACCAAGCCGGTTGTGAAGAAGCACCGCACGGCGAAGAAAGTCACCACCGCCAACCCGGCTCCGGCCGCGAAGACCGCCGTGAAGTCCACCGCGGCGCCTGTCGTCAAAGCCAGCAAATAATGCCGGTGGTAGAGGAGGCCCGGCCGCAACGCGCGGCCGGGCGTTCTTGCGTCTGCAATTCCAATCGCGGCTATCCTAAAGGATTCCGCGATGCCAACTCAACGCCCCGTCCTTCTCCTCACCCGCAGTGAAGTCGCTTCGCTGCTCACGCTCGACGACCACATTTGCGCCGTCGAATCCGCGTTTCGCGCGCACGCTCTTGGCGAAGTACTGAAGCCAACGCTCATGCACGTGGACGCTCCGTCGGGCGAGTTCCACATCAAAGCCGGCGGCGTCACCAAACCCCAATCCTATTTCGCCCTCAAAGCCAATGGCGGCTTTTTTCAGAATATGGCGCGTCACGGCCTTCCGAACATCCAAGGAGTGATTCTTCTCTACGACGCCGAAACCGGATCTCCGCTCGCCGTCATGGATTCGATGGAAATCACCAAGAAGCGCACCGGAGCTGCAACCGCAGTCGCCGCCCGCCACCTGGCCACGCCCGATGCACACACCGCTGTGATCTGCGGCAGCGGAAACCAGGGCCGCATTCAACTCGAATCCATCGCGCAGGTGCGAAGCCTGCGCAAGGCCTTTGTCTACGGGCGCGATCAAGCCCGGGCGCACGCGTTCGCGAGCGAAATGTCCGAACGCCTTTCGATCGAAGTAATCCCCACCACCGATCTCCGCGCCGCCCTCGCCGATTCCCAAATCTGCGTCACCGGGACGCCGGCGAAGAAATGGTTCGTCGCCGCGGCCGACGTCCCTCCGGGCATGTTCGTCGCCGCTGTCGGCGCGGACAGCCCTGACAAGCAGGAACTGGAACCCGCGCTGGTCGCGAATAGCAAGCTCGTCTGCGACATCCTCGATCAATGCGCCCATGTGGGCGAACTCCATCACGCCATCGCAGCCAACCTCGTGACCCACGAACACTGCTATGCGCAGCTCGGTGAGATCCTCGCAGGCCAAAAACCAGGACGCACGTCGCCCACCGAGATCATCCTCTTCGACTCCACCGGAACCGCATTGCAAGATGTAGCCTCGGCCGCGGCCGCTTACGAACGAGCCCTCGCCGCCGGAGCAGGGACCTATTTCAATATATTTGGATAAGCACCATGCGCAACGCCATTGTCCTTCTCGCCGCAATTTGCCTTCGCGCTGCCGACCCGGCGTCCCGTCGCATGCGGAGCAGTCGACGGCTTCACCTCACCGCCAGCGGTCGCGTCCTTGGAAGGATCCGTTTTATTCGCCGATGAAAATTCTCATTCTTCTCGCCGCTGCCGCCTCGTCGCTTGCTGCACAAGCCGTCGATATCCGTTCCCTCAACAATCTCGAATGGCGGAGCCTCGGCCCTGGATCGATGGGCGGACGCATCTCCGACATCGAAGGCGTCCCCGGCAATCCGCGCATCGTTTACGCCGCCGCCGGATCCGCCGGAATCTTCAAAACGACCAACGGCGGCGCAACCTGGACCGCCATCTTCGATCGCCAGCCAACCATCTCGATCGGTGCCATCGCCCTTGACCCCAATAACTCCGAGGTCATTTGGGCTGGCACTGGCGAAGCCAACGTCCGCAACAGCGTATCGTTCGGCAGCGGTGTTTACGTCTCGCGCGACGGCGGAAAGCAGTGGCAACTCTCCGGCCTCGGCGGCACCATGACGATCTCGCGGATCGCCGTTGATCCACGCGACAGCAATCGAGTCTGGGTCGCGGCGCTGGGCCATCCCTTCGGCCCGAATGCTGAACGCGGCATCTTCGTTACTCGCGATGGAGGAAAGACCTGGACGAAGTCTCTCTACCTTGACGACCAGCACGGTGCATCCGACGTCGAACTCGATCCGTCGAATTCCGAGATCGCCTACGCCGGCATGTGGCGCTTCGATCGCAAACCCTGGCGCTACGACAGCGGCGACACAAACGGCGGCGTCTATCGAACGACGGACGGCGGCAAGACCTGGAACAAGCTGACGCGCGGGCTGCCCGCGTTGATGGGCCGCATCGGCGTGAAGGTCGCGCCGTCGAGCCCGCGCACGGTCTACGTCGTCGCCGAAACCCGCGAAGGCACGCTCTTCCGCTCGAGCGACGCCGGAGACTCGTTCACCGCCATCAACAGCGGTCGCGAGCTCATTGGACGCGGTTACTACTACTGCGATCTACGCGTCGATCCGCAGATTGCCGATCGACTCTATGTTCTATCGGATGGCCTGCTCGCGTCGAGCGACGGCGGAAAGCAATTCGATCGAATCTCGAACAAGACCCACGGCGATCTCCACGCGCTCTGGATCGACCCCAAAGATCCGCAACGCATGTGGCAAGGCCAGGACGGCGGCATGGCTGTCTCCTGGGATCGCGGCGAAACCTGGCAGCACATCGAATCCATTTCGCTCGGCCAGTTTTATCGCGTCTACGCCGACAACCGGAAGCCCTTTTATTTCGTCACCGGCGGCACGCAAGACAACGGAACCTGGATCGGCCCTTCGCGCACGCGCGAACCCGCGGGCATCCTGAATAGCGACTGGCGCATGATCAGCCCCATCGTCGGCTTCCACGCGTTGAGCGATTCCGCCGACCCCGACGTCATCATCTCGCAAACACCCGGCGCTGGTCTGCTGCGCACCGATCTCCGCACGCGCGAACAGCAGATGATCGGCCCCGACGCGCATTCCTACAACGGGGCGAACGCCGCCGAGATGAAGAATCGCTTCGGCTGGGACGCGCCGCTTGTGCGCTCGCCGCACGGCAAGGACACCATCTACTTCGCCGGCAACGTCATCTATCAATCGAGCAACTACGGGCGCAATTGGGAGGCCATCAGCCGCGATCTCACAAAGAATAATCCGGAGAAAATGAAAGCTTCGGGCGGGCCTGTTTTCACTGACAACAGCTCCTCTGAAACCCACGGTACCGTATCGAGTCTTGCCGAATCACCCGCGAAACGCGGTGTGCTTTGGGCCGGAACCGACGACGGCAATCTGCAACTCTCTCTCAACGGCGGCGGGAAGTGGAGCAACGTCGCAGCCAATCTCCCCGGTCTTCCGCCCGACTTCCGCGTCTCCGCCATCGAGCCATCGAATCGCGATGCAGCGGTTGCGTACATTGCCGTCGAGCGCCACATGCTCGACGACATGCAACCTTATATCTTCAAAACCACGAACCGTGGAGCAACTTGGACCCGCATCGACAAAGGCATTCCGCGCTTCGGTTTCGTGTGGGCCGTGCGCGAGGATCTGAATAATCCGGGTTTGCTCTATGCCGGCACCGAGATCGGCATCTTCGCTTCGTTCGACGGCGGCGCGAATTGGGTTCCACTCAACTTGAAGAACCTTCCCAACGTCGCCGTGCGCGACATCGCGATTCACCCCGAATCGAACGATCTGCTCATTGCAACCCACGGCAGGGGACTGTGGGCGCTCGACGACCTCTCCGCGCTGCAGCAATTCAGCGCCGCCAGCGCAGTCACCCTCTTTCCCATCCGCCCCGCGATGCGCCACGCGATGCGCGCCACCCGCAGTGGCGGCGGCGACACCGAGTTCAACGCGCCCAATCCCGTCTATGGCGCACTGCTCACCTACTATCTCCGCGAGAAAGTGGAAGCCTTGAAGTTCGAAATCGCCGACGCGCAAGGCACCGTGATTCGCACCATCGCCGGCAACTTCCTGCCAAAGACCGCTGGTGTCCACCGCTTCGCCTGGGATCTCCGCGCGACTGCGCTCGTCGACGCACCGCAGGACCAGCGAGGCCGCGGCGCCCGCGCCGCCGGACCGCAGGTCCTCCCCGGCCGTTACACCGTCCGCCTCATGGCCGGAGCCACAACCTCGACGCAGCAGGTCGACGTTACGCTGGACCCCGAATCCGCTGCCACACCAGAGCAATTGCAGAAGCAGGCACAAGCCATCACGCGCATCGCAGCGCTTATGCGCGATGTTGCGAAGCTCACCGCCGACGCGCAAGCGCTCGTGCAATCCGAAACGAAAGCTGCCATGCTCGACCGCCTCGTTCGGCCGCGCGGAGCGGGTCGCGGCGAAACCCGCCCACGCCTCTCCGATTCTGCACAAGCCCTCTTCGATCTCATCGACGCGCCCAACGACGCACCCACGCCGGCGATGTTGAGTGTCCTCGGCGAACTTGAAGCCGAATATCGAGAGCTTCGCAAGAAGCTCGACGCGCTTCGCTAGTCGAACTGAACCCCAACCCCGGGCGCGACCGTCAGGTCGCGGGTGCTAAACCGATTCCGCGAAAGAACCGCCAGCGAGAGTGAGCGGATCTCACTCCCGCCGGCCCAGCCACAACACGATCTGCCAGAATAGAAGGCCATGACCGCGACGCCCGCGCGCACGCCCCTCACTACCAATCAGATTCGCGGCTTCTGGGCCTCTTGGGGCGGCTGGGCGCTTGACGGCATGGACTCGTTTATCTACGCCCTCGTCCTCGTCCCCGCGATGAAGGAACTGCTTCCGCAATCCGGCATCGCCGCTACGCCCAGCGCCATCGGCTACTACGGCGGATTGCTCTTCTCGCTTTTCCTGATTGGCTGGGGCTTCGCGTTTCTCTGGGGCCCCATCGGCGATCGCCTTGGCCGCGTCCGCACTCTGACGCTTACAATCCTCTGCTATTCGCTCTTCACTTTCCTCGGAGCCGTCTCCACGAACATCTGGCAGCTCGCCGCCTTCCGCCTTCTCGCCGGACTCGGCATCGGCGGTGAATGGACTCTGGGCGGAATACTCGTTGCCGAGGAGTGGCCCGAAGATCGCCGCAAGTCCGGCGCGGGTCTCATGCATACCGGTTACTATTTCGGCATCTTCCTCGCCGCGATTGCGAACTACACCATCGGCGTGTCTTATGGCTGGCGGGCGATGTTTGTTCTTGGCGGTACGCCCGCGCTGCTGGTCAGCCTGATCCGCTACGGCGTCAAGGAACCCGAAAAGTGGAAGAGCAAAGCAGCCGCGCTGCGCGGTAACTTCTTCGCGCCTTTCCGGGCGATCTTCACTCCTGCACTCCGTGGACGCACGCTGCTTAATTCGCTCTATTTGTTGATCTCGATGACGGGTCTATGGGCCGGCACCGTGTACGTCCCGTCATCGGTCACCGCGCTCGCAACCAAAGCGGGCTATGACGGCCCATCCGCCGCACGACTCGCTTCCTGGGGCACCATGATTCTCTCGGCGGGCACCATCGCCGGATGCCTGCTCGTCGCGCCGCTCGCCGAACGCATCGGACGCCGCGCGACCCTCGCCCTTTATTTCGTCGTGATGTTCGTATCGATCGCGTTCGGGTTCGGCAGCGTTTTCTATTGGAAGGAGAATGCGCTGCCATCTTTCTTCGGCGCACTCGCACTGCTCGGCGTCGGCGGAGCGAATTTCGCCGTCTACACGCTCTGGCTTCCCGAACAATATCCCACCGAATGCCGCGCCAGCGCCTTCGCCTTCGCGACCTCCATCGGCCGCTTCGTCGCCGCCGGAGTCACGTTCCTCGTGGGAGCCGCTGTCGCTCAATACCAAACCATCGGAACGCCCGTCGCCTGGACTTCCGTCGCATTCCTGATCGGCCTGCTGTTGCTTCCGCTGGGCTACGAAACGAAGGGAAAGGATCTCCCAGCTTGACGCTTGTTGACCTCTTTGATCTCTCGCTGAAACTCCGCGCGGAGGAAATCGCTCTCGAATTTGAGGGCCGCGAGTTCACCTTCGGCGAGATCGAAACACGCAGCAACCAAACCGCGAATCTTCTGCTGGCTCACGGATTCGTAAAAGGCGACCGCCTTCTGGTCCAGCTGCCCAATTGCATCGAGATGATCGACCTTTATCTCGCGTGCATCAAGCTTGGCGTCATCTTCGTTCCCGTCAACGTCCTCTACAAAGATCGGGAAGTCAGCCACATCCTCTCCGACGCGGAGCCGCGCCTTTTCCTCACCACGGAAAATCTGAACGAATTTACGAAAGCTGCGCCCGCCCAACCAACCCACCGACCCCACGCGGATCAACTCGACGGCGACATGCCCGCCGCCCTTGTCTACACCTCCGGCACCACCGGAGCATCAAAGGGCGCCATCATCACCCACAACAATCTTGCCGCGAATACGTTGAACCTTCTCACCTGCTGGCAGATCACCAACGCCGACCGCTTCCTGCTCGCGCTGCCGCTCTTCCACGTCCACGCCCTCGGCAATGGCCTCCACTGTTGGCTGGTTAGCGGCTGTCGCATGCGGCTGCTCGAACGCTTTGCGCACCAGAGAGCCACCGCTGAATTCGAGGAATTCCGCCCAACGCTCTTCTTCGGAGTCCCCACCATCTACGTCAGGCTGCTCGACACCGGCCCTGCTGCCGCCATGCAAATTGGCGCAACCATGCGTCTATTCGTCTCTGGTTCGGCGCCACTCCCCGCGCAAGTGTTGGAAGACTTCAAAACGCTCTTCGGCCACACTATCCTCGAACGCTACGGCATGACCGAGACGATGATGAACATCAGCAACCCCTACGCCGCCGAGCGTCGGCCCGGTGCCGTCGGCTTCCCGCTGCCCGGAATATCGGTGAAACTCCTCGACGAGCAGGGCAGGGAAGTTCCCCACGGGGAAACCGGCGAAATCTACCTCAAAGGCCCCAACGTTTTTACCGGATACTGGCGGAAGCCCGAGGCGACCGAAGCCGCCTTCCGCGATGGTTACTTCAAGACCGGAGATCTCGCAAGCAAATCCGCAGACGGCTACTACACGCTCTCCGGACGCCGCAGCGACCTCATCATTGCCGGGGGCTTCAACATCTACCCCAGAGAAATCGAAGAGTTTCTTATGGAGCAACCCGAAGTCGACGAAGCCGCCGTAGCGGCCGCCCCCGATGCACTCAAAGGCGAAGTACCAGTTGCCTTCATCGTGTCGGGCAAAGGCTTCGACCCCGGGGTACTTGAACAACGCTGTCGAGAAATGCTTGCGTCCTTCAAAGTGCCAAGAGCTTTCGTGAAAGTAGATGCCTTGCCTCGGAACGCTCTCGGCAAAGTGCAGAAGCATCTGCTGCCGAAAGCACTCTAGCGCGGCTACTCTCATCGGAGATCGGGTTACGCGTGACGTCACTCGTCTATACGAGAGAAGTTCAGCGTAATCAAGAGCTATCGAGATAAAGCAACTGAGAGGTTCGCTGCTGGCGGAGCCAATCGCAAATGGGAGGCCTTCCGCCGACAGGTCGAAAAACGACTTCGCATCCTGGACGCAGCCACGTTGCTAGCGGATCTTGTTGCCCTCGACTCGAACCACTTCGAAGCTCTGCGACGAGACAGAAAGGGCCAATATTCGATTCGCATCAACCAGCAATGGAGAATATGCTTCGAGTGGCCAAAGACCGAAGCAGGACCGCTGAAGGTCGAGATCGTGGATTATCACTGACCAAAGGAGCAAATGATGCCAAGAACGCCCATTCACCCCGGAGAAATTCTACTCGACGAATTGGAAGAACTAAGGCTTTCTACGAAATCGCTCGCTACAGTAATCGACGTCCCGCCTAACCGCCTGTCTCAGATCCTGGCGGGAAAGCGGAACGTGACTGCGGATACGGCACTGCGCCTGGGCAGGTACTTCGGCACGTCGCCCGACTTCTGGATGAACCTGCAAAGCGCCTTCGAATTGGACACAGTGCGTCAACAACTCGGCGACGCGATAGAGAGGATCCCACGCCGCGCCGATCTCACCGCCGCCTGACCGCTATTTTGCCGCCGTCACCATAATCTCAACTAGAATCTCCGGCCGGTACATATCCGCCCGCACGCAAGCCCGCACCGGCGGATTCTCTAAATCCACCCAGGCGTTCCACACCGAATTCATTTCGGCGAACAGCGCCATGTCGGAAATCCAAATCTCCGCCTTCAGCAAGCGCGACTTCGTCGTCCCCGCCAGCGCCAGAGCGTCATCGATGCGAGCCAGCACTTGCGCCGTTTGCGTCGTCATGTCGCCCAGCGGATCCGGCGTAATGCCCGAAACGTAGACGATCCCGCCGTGCTCGACCACGCGACTCAGGCACGGCATGCCGTCCTTCGGCGCGCGGATACCGTGACGCACAATCATTTCGCGACTCCCACCGCTGCCTGCACCGGCGTCAGCCAGTTGAAGCGGTCCGCGACCTTGCCTTCGACCACGTCGAAAAACGCCTTCTGCACCGCTTCCGTCACCGGACCGCGCCGTCCCGCGCCGATCTGAATCTTGTCGACCGTACGAATCGGCGTCACTTCCGCCGCCGTTCCGGTGAAAAATACTTCGTCGGCGACATAGAGCATTTCGCGCGGAATCAGACTCTCGACAACCTCGTAGCCCAGTTCGCGCGCCAGTTTCACCACCGAATCGCGAGTGATGCCGGGCAGGACCGAAGCGCCCATCGGCGGTGTCACAATCTTCCCGTCGCGAACCACGAAAATGTTCTCGCCCGATCCTTCGCTAATGAACCCCGCCGTGTCGAGCGCGATCCCTTCGTGAAATCCGTTCAAGTGAGCTTCCATGCGAATCAACTGCGAATTCATGTAATTCGCACCAGCCTTCGCCATCGCAGGCAGCGTGTTCGGCGCAATGCGCGTCCAGCTCGACACACACACATCGATGCCGACAGACATGCCTTCCTCGCCGAGGTACTTGCCCCATTCCCAGCACGCAATGTAGCTCTCGATCGGATTCGACAAGCCCAGCACGCCGACGTTGCCGTAGCCGCGCAACACCAGCGGACGCAAGTAGCACGAGTCCATCTTGTTTACGCGCACCACTTCGCACATCGCCTCGACAATCTCATCGACGCCGTACTTGAAATCCATGCGATAGATCTTGGCCGAATCCATCAGCCGGCGCGCATGCTCACGAGCCCGGAAAATCGCCGGACCGCCCGTCGTAGCGTAACAACGCACGCCCTCAAACACGCTCGATCCGTAATTCGTCACGTGCGACATCACGTGGACGTGCGCGTCGTCCCAATTGATCAACTTGCCGTTGTGCCAGATTTTTTCGGTGGGCTTGAACATGACACAATTATAGGACGTAACTGGGTATCCTTATGTTTATCAACCGCACGATCGCCACACTCTTCTTCCTCCTGACGTCCTTCGCGTTCGCGCAGAAACCTGCGCAGCCGAAACCCGGCTGGAACTTCTTCTCGAAGCAGCAGGACCTCCAACTCGGCAAGGAGGCCGCCGAGCAGGTCCGCCAGCAGTACGCCATCGTGCCCAACAAGAATCTCGAAGACTACTGCAACCGCATCATCGCGCGCCTTGCCTCCTCACCTGTCGCCGACGGAGCCTCCTACCCCTACAAGATGCAGGTCGTCTACGACAAGTCGATCAACGCCTTCGCCCTTCCCGGCGGGCCTATGTTCGTTCACACCGGCCTGATCTCCGCCGCCGAAAACGAAGCCCAAATGGCCGCCGTGCTGGCGCACGAAATGTCGCACGTCGCCCTGCGCCACGGCACCAGCCAGATGTCGAAAGCGAATCTTCTCCAGATTCCCGCCGCCATCGCCTCTGGAGTCCTCGGGTCCAGCGGCAGCATGCTCGGCCAACTCGGTTCGCTCGGCATCAACGCCGCCGCCAGCGGATTCCTGTTGAAGTTTTCCCGCGGCGCCGAACGCGACGCCGATCTGCTGGGCTCGAGAATCATGTACGACGCCGGCTACGACCCCTCGCAAATGGCACGCTTCTTCGAAAAACTCGAAGAGAAAACCGGCAAGTCGAACAACTTCGCCGAGTTCCTTTCCGACCACCCAAACCCCGAAAACCGCGTCAAAAGCGTCGAGACGCAAATCAAGTTTTACTCGCCCCGCAAATATGACAACGGCACACCCGCCGATCTCGATCGCGCTAAAGGCATCATCAGCGGGCTCCCGAACATGGAGAAGCCCAAGCGAGTCACTGGAGCCCAAGGGCAGGGAGGCACACCCGTCCCCGTCAACGCCGGACCCGTTCCCCAGCAACTCCGCATCTCGCGCAACTTCCAGACCTACGAAGCCAAGGGCTTCCGCATCGGCTATCCGCAGGAATGGACGCCATCCGACAACGCGCGGCAGAACACCATCACGCTCGCCCCCAAGGAATCTACCTTCCAAACCCAGAACGGTTCCGCCTACGGCTACGGAGCGCAAGCCAGCCTCTTCCAGACCTCCGGCCAAGCCGATCTCCGCAACGACACCACGCGCCTCTTAAATCAACTGCAAGCCGCCGGAATCACCACGGCCGGCGAACCCCGCACGTTGAAGGTCGATGGCCAGGACGGGCTGTTGACTCTGATGACCTCGCCATCGCCCTACCAAAACGAGCAGGAAACCGACGTGCTGCTCACCGTCGCGCGCCCCGAAGGCCTCTTCTACGTTATTTTTTTCGCGCCGAAGAGCGCCTATCAAAAGATCGAGAGCGTCTTCGAGCAAATGACTACGTCAATCAAGTTCCGATGAGCTTGGTCGCACTAAAGCACTTGCACACAGGCCTGATTCAGCTCAAACTGCATCGACTGAGTATTATTTCGACGTCCGAATGAATGGCGTCGTTGTCGCCGGGCGAGCCGAAGGCTTTACCCGTGAAGCAGGACGGAACCACTATGGAAGGCAATCACCGCATATACGTCCTTCGCGGACGAGGAGTAGCGGTCGACACGTTGCCAAGGGAAGTTGTTTATTCCCGGATCCTCAAAACGTCTGCCAGCCATCGCCGCTCGGCCACGATGCGGCGATGGGTTACTCGATGAACTCCTCGCATGGCGCGCCGCCGGAGCGCATGCCATTTGCTCTCTGCTCACGCCCGCGGAAGTCGACGAGCTTGATCTCACCGCCGAGCCAACCGCCGCAGCGAGCGCACAACTTCAGTACCTCGCGGTCCCAATCGAAGATCGCCAAGTCCCAGCCTCCGCCGCGCAATGCGAATCTTTGCTGCACCGCATCGAATCGCTGCTCGCGCGAGGCAATCACGGAATCATTCACTGCCGCCAAGGCATCGCGCGCTCCGGCCTGACCGCCGCCTGCCTGCTGAACCGGGACGGCCTCGCGATTGACGATGCCATCGAGCGCATCCGCCAAGCCCGCGGAGCCTCGATTCCCGACACTCCCGGCCAACTCCGCTGGATCCGCGATCATGCGTCGGTGACGCAGTCACCATCGCGTGGGCGAAGTAGCTAAACTGCAACCGGTATCGGTTTGTGCGCCGCGAAAAACGCTTTCGCGCCCGCCTTGCCGAGATACTTCTCGACCATGCTCGAATCGGTTTCCGCGAGGTCGACGAGAATCAACCCGTCGAGCGCGTTTGCGAACTTCTTGTCGACATTGAACGCGAGCAGCTTGCCGCCGAGCTTCAAATACTGCCGCAGCAGCACCGGAACGCCCTTCTGATCGCGTTCGAGTTCACCGACGCATTCCGACAGCTCGTCGAGATCCCAGGCCGTGATGTTGCCGAACTCCCGGAACGCTTTCGTCGGCCGCACTCCAAAGAGATTGCGCCCGCGGACGAAGCGGCTGAGGCCTTTGGAATCGCGGAGCGTGCGGAAAAACGACACGATCAACTGGCGCGACGCGCGTTGATAATCGGCGCTGATGCTGACCGGCCCAAACAGAATCTTTACGTGCGGATTCGCGGCGATGTAGGCGCCGATACCTTTCCACAGAATCAGCAGCGGAGCGTAATTCTTCTGCTCTTCCGGCCGCACGAAGCTGCGTCCGAGCTCGATCGCCGGTCCGAGCTTTTCGAGGAACTCGCGCTTGAAGGCGAACAGCGTATTCGTGTAGAGACCCTTGGCACCGAACTGTTTGAGGATCGGGCCAGTCTCTCCCAGCCGATACGCACCGACAATGTGCCGTGCGTTTTTCCGCCAAACGAATAAATGCTTGTAGTGATTGTCGAAGGCGTCGGTGTCGATCGCCTTGCCCGTGCCTTCGCCCACCGCGCGGAAGGTCAACTCGCGCAGGCGGCAGATTTCGTGGAGCACGTTCTGAATGTCGGGCGCCTGCGCGATGTACACCGCGTACTCGCCGCTTTCGAGCAGTGGCTTCAGCGTGGCGATTTCCGATTCCAGAGTCGCAGCATCCGCCGGACTGGCAATCGGCTCCCGCGTAGACTGCAAAAACTGCGGCTTGGGAAACGAGAAGATTCGCGCGGGTTTCGGCTCCGCGCTTTCGCGATGACGAAGCAGGAAGGTGCGTTGCCGAAGGTACGCGGTGAGGTCCTCTTCGTTTTCGTACTCGGCGATGCGGGCGGGCGTGATGGGCGAGCCGATGCGCAACTCAAGTTTCTGATCGTGCTTATTGAGGAATTCGTGAGGCAGCAGCGCCGTCCGCAGCTTCGGGTGAATCATGCCCGCGATCTGGAACAGCGTACTGTTGGCGCCTGTGAAGTACATCGGCAGGACGGTCGCGCCGGTGCGCTGGATCAGGCGGGTGACGTTCGGGCTCCACGCGGGATCGGTGATTTCGCCTCGCCGGATTTGCATGTGCGCGACCTCGCCCGCCGGGAAGATTGCGAGTAAACCCTGATCCCGCTTCAGGAAGCTCAACGACTCTTTGATACCGCGAAGGTTGGATTTCGTCGACTGTGCGGTGCCGAACGGATCAACCCAAATGAAATGCTGCTGGAATTCCGGCACCTCGCTGAGCAGAGAGTTCACCATGATCTTGAAATCCGGACGGGCCTTCGCGAAGATCGAGCCGAGAATCGCGCCTTCGACAAGTCCGAAGGGATGATTCGCAATGGCGACGACCGGCCCGGATTTCGGGATACGGTCGATATCCTGCCGCGAAACAACGGGTGTGATCCGCTGCGCCTGCAACATACTGTCGAAGATCAGTTGGCCGGAGACAGAGGCGGCTGATTCGTACATTGCCACCAACTTGTCCACGGCGAGCACCTTCTGCAGCAGGCCAGCGATTCCAGGTGCAGGTTCAGTCTGGAAAATCTGGCGAATCGGGCTGGGAGAGTTCGTCATATGCAGTTGACAGAGTAACGGGGAGTCGTTGAAGACAATGTGAAGCTCCGATGACGAATCCGTTTCGAGTGGCGGTTTGTTCCCAAAACATAATTGGTGCGTAATGTTTTGTTCATCAAACGCCCGAGAGCCGCTGTCCGGAGTAGTGACGAATCTGAAGCGTAGCCTACTGCGTGTTCGCTGCCGGATTGGCTGCGGTCTTCAGCAAGGCCGCCCGGGCGGCCTCCGGCACAATCCGCCAGGCGTCAGACGACGTCTCGGGAATCGCCGCCTTCACGCCATCTCGTCCGGAGTAGTACCGCACAATCAGCTCGCGAATCTCGTCGGTCGATCGCCACAGTACCTTCGCGCCCGGGAACATGGTGTACCCGCCGCTCCCCCCGTAGCGATAGTTGTTGATCGCGATGCGCAACGGCTGCGTAGTGGACAAAGGCTTCCCTTGGAATTTCAGATTGCGAATCCGCTTCCCTTCGGGTTGCGTCAGGTCGATCTCATACGTCACGCCGGCCGCTGTGTCGTAGTTGAAGCCGAGGAACTGCTTGTTGATCCCCGGGCCTTCGGTGCACGCGCTATTCGTGCAACCCGTGAAGTGGCGCGCGGCGTTCTCTAACGCCTCGCGGACCATTTTGCCGGTGCCCTCGATCGCGTAGAGCGTGTTGTCGTAGATATACAACGCGGCTATTTCGCGAACGGTCACTTGCCCCTTCGGAATCGCCGCCCGCGAATTAAAGGATGCGGCGAAACTGACGTCAGCCTTTGCGTAATGCAGTTGCACCGCATGCACTGCATCGAGGATTGCCGTATCTTCGACGCGCGCGGTTGCCGCGGAAAGCGCCGCTGGCGCGGTTGCCACCGGCTTCTCGAGATGCCGCAGCGCAGCCTCATGATACGGTGCGGCTAGCTTCAACACCTGCTCGTCGGCGCGCGTCTCCGTTTTCACCGGAATCAGCTTGCCCACTTTCGACACCACTTGCCACGGCCCCGGAGCGCCGTTCGATTGCGCGACGCGTTCCAAGCGAATGTCGATCTGGCCAAGCGACATGCCCCAGTTCTTCGGCTGCATCAGCAGCGTGTCGCCGAGACGCACGCCCGTCAGTTCAGAATGCGTGTGGCCGAATAGAATGGCGTCGACACCTTCGACCTGCTGGCCGATCTGGTAGATGAAGTTCTCGCCTTCGAGATCCTGCGAGAACTTCGCGCCGGTCTCCGGATTGCGGTCTAGGCCCGAGTGCGCTGCAATGAAAATCAAATCCGGATGGTGCTCGCGCTTTAGGATTTCGACGGCAATCCGCGCCGCATCCACGCCCGATGCGAATCGCAAGCCCGCGATGTTTTCGGGCTTTTCCCACTTCGGAATGCCCGGCGTCGTGAGCCCAATGACG
Organism: Acidobacteriaceae bacterium; assembly: GCA_043788745.1. GTDB lineage: Bacteria > Acidobacteriota > Terriglobia > Bryobacterales > Bryobacteraceae > JBBQWZ01. The sequence goes on along the minus strand of JAYVTO010000313.1, from coordinate 8,977 downwards.
GCAACCTTCAACGGGCCCATTTGTTTGATCAGGTACGGCGTAAACGGCTGCGGAGCCTTTGCGTTCGAAAGCGCCCGAGCTCGCGTCGTGCTCGCCGCAAGCGTATTGGCCGACAGCCAGGGAAACTTCGCTTCGTTGCGTGCCTTCTGCAGATTCGCTAAGCCGAAGTTGAATTCGTGATTCCCCAAAACCATCGCGTCGTACTCGAGGTAATTCATGACAGCCATCATCGGATCGGAGGTCGCACAAGCCGCCTGGCCGGTGCCCCCGCACTTCTGATGCACGCTTTCGAGCGGTGTGCCTTGAATGGTATCGCCGCAGTCGATCAGCAATGTCTCCGGCCCCGTCGCGCGCGCGTCGGCGATCAACGTCGCGAGCTTCGCGAGTCCGCGATTCGCCGGCTGCCCGGTGAAGTAGTCGTACGGATAGATGTTGCCGTGCAGGTCGGTGGTGACGAGAATGCGAACCTTCGCGACCTCGCCTTGCATGGGCGCGACCAATAAAAAAAGGCCCGCGGCAAGAAGCCGCGAGCCTTTCTGAAACAACGAAACGCGCATGGCGAGTTACTGCTTGGCCGGAGCGGGCGGCTTCACCGCCGCAGGCTTCGGAGCCGCCGTAGCCGGCTTTGCCGCCGAGGGTGCCGCAGGCTTCGCGCCAGCCGGAGCAGCCGGTTTTGCGCCAGCCGGAGCAGCCGGTTTTGCAGGAGCTGGAGCCGCCGGTTTTGCAGGAGCTGGAGCCGCAACGATCGTCGCTGAAATGATGTGATCCATCTCCGGGAAGTCGCGCTTGATCAGCGCTTCGCCCATCGACTGCAGCATCCCCTGGTCTGGACCCTTGCCATTCGGTGCACCTTCGCCGTAACCCGCGTACAACTTATCGACCACTTCCATGCCGCTATCCAGCACCTTGCCAAACGGCGAGAACGCCATGCCATCCAGCCGGGAATTGTCGCCGAAATTGATGAACACCTGCGAGGTGCGCGTGTTCGGACCGCCCATCGCGAAGCTCAACATACCGCGCTTGTTCGATTCCTTCACCGGGTCGTCCTGAATGCGAACTTCGCGCCACGCGCGATTTACTTCCGGCCAAGCCGAAAGGCCAAACTGCACCATGAAACCCGAAATCACGCGGAAGAACGCGGCGTTCGTGAAGAAGCCGTTCTTCACGAGGTTGTAGAAGCGATCCGCGCCGAGCGGAGACCACGCGCGCGTCACCTCGACGACGAACTCGCCCTTAGGCGTCACGAACTTTGCCTTGAATACGTCCGGAGCTTTGGCCTTCAACAATTCCGGTTTCAGCAACGCCGGATTCGGCCGAGCCGCCGGAGCCGGGCCTTTCGCCGCGGTCGATTTCGCGGCACCCATTTTTGTGGCCGCCGGAGCAACCGTCGATTTCATCGCCGCCTTCGGCGCGGCCGCCTTCTCCTGTGCGGGCGCAACCAACGCGCAACCAAGGACCAGAGTGGTGCAAAAAACGAGTGTTTTCATAGTTTCTTAGTCCCATGATAGCATTCGCGAGCGCGGATGCCGCGTAGGATGGCGGCTCCCTGCCTTTTGGTTAACATCGGATCGGAAAGGTTCGGGAGTCCATCGGTTGGATCGCGACGAACTCCATGTTCTTCGGCTCGCGGCCTTCCAGGCCTCAACGGGTCTCCCTCGAATTCAGGGCCGCCGATCGGGGGATCGGTCGGCCCAAGCCCGAGACAAATCCCATTGGACAGATTCATCCCTCTACCGTGGTAGGCGTAAAGCGCGGGCCAAAGAGGCCACCCGCCCGCAATAATCCTCTCCGGAGCAGTACTGGGGCATCTATAAAGCAAGTCCGGCTAGCCCCTTACAAAGTTAGATGTGCCATGCCTCCCGAGGAGGCGTATACTTATCATTCAGGGGGCCAATGTCGTGAACAAATATGTGAAGTTTGGCATTCCAGTCGTAGCCATCGTCGGAGCGCTAACCTGGCTCGCGTTCAGCGGAATCAGTGAAACGAAAAGCTACTATAAGACCATCTCGGAGCTAAACCAGATGGGTGAACGGGCGAAGGAACAGCGCATCCGCGTCGGTGGCGACGTGAGCGAAGGATCCATCCAGCGCGACGGCCGCAACGTCTCGTTTTCGATGAAACAGGACGCAATGATGTTGAAGGTCGTGTACTCCGGAATCGATCCGCTACCGGATACGTTCCGCGACGGCGCGCAGGCGCTCGCCGAAGGAAAACTCGGCAACGATGGCGTCTTCCATGCCACCAAGATTCAAGCGAAATGCGCCTCGAAGTACGAGGCTAAACCGCAGTATAACGGCGGCAAGCCGACCAACGAAAAGCGAGCGGCCATCTAAGGCTGGGCGCAACCACTGACTTCGCTTCAAGGAAGGGACAAACATGGAAAATCTAGGCGCATTGTGCCTCCTCCTGGCCTTTAGCTTCGCGCTCTATGCAATGGCGGCGTCGCTGATTGGGAAGTGGAAAAATCGGCCTCTGCTCGCGCTCAGCGCGGAGCGCGCCGTCTACTCCATCTGGTTTCTGGTGACGGTCGCGTCTGGAATCCTTGTCTATTCGCTGATTAGCGGCGACTATCGCATGACCTACGTCGCGGCACACTCGAACAAGGCAATGCCGACGGCGTACAAGTTCGCCGCGTGGTGGGGCGGACAGGAAGGCTCGCTGCTGTTCTGGGCGTGGTTGCTGTCGACCTACTCCGCTGTCGTCGTCTTCATGAATCGCAGGAAGTTCCGCGACATGATGCCTTACGTCGTGAGCACGCTGATGGCGACGCTCACCTTCTTCCTGTTGCTGGTCACCTTCGTCGCGCACCCGTTCGAAGTCGCGGCTGTTGGCAAAGGCGTCACCGATTTGGGCGACGGCCAGGGCCTGAACCCGCTGCTTCAATACTGGACGATGGTGATCCATCCGCCGATGCTGTATCTGGGTTACGTCGGATTCGTAGTGCCGTTCGCATTCGCGTTCGCTTCGCTGATTACGAAGCAACCGGGCGAAGCGTGGATCCACACCACCCGCCGCTGGACTATCGTCACCTGGGCATTCCAGACTACAGGTATTTTGCTCGGCGCCGGATGGGCCTACGCGGTCCTCGGCTGGGGCGGTTACTGGGCCTGGGATCCGGTCGAGAACGCGTCGCTGCTCCCCTGGATCACGGCCACGGCCTTCCTGCACTCCGTGATGATGCAGGAGAAGAAAGGAATGATGAAGGTCTGGAACGCCGTGCTCGTTTCAGCGACATTCTTCCTGTGCATCTTCGGGACGTTCCTCACGCGCTCCGGTATCGTCAGTTCGGTGCATGCGTTCTCCGCAGGCCCAATCGGTGGATACTTCGTCACGTTCCTCGTGATCGGTATCGGTGGAACGGTGTTCCTGATTCTCAATCGCCTCGACTTCCTGAAGTCCGACGCGCAGCTTGAGAGCGTCGTCTCTCGAGAATCGAGTTTCCTGTTCAACAACCTTATCCTATTAGCCAGTTGCTTCTCCGTGCTGTGGGGAACGCTGTTCCCTGTCATCTCGGAAGCCGTAACCGGCGAGAAGATCAGCGTCGACGCGCCGTTCTTCAACCGCGTCAATATTCCGATCGGACTCTTCCTGCTGTTCCTGACCGGCGTGGGGCCGCTGATCGCATGGCGCAAGAGTTCGGTGGAAAGCTTGAAGAAAGCCTTCCTGTGGCCCAGCGTCGCCGGCCTTGCGCTGATCGCGGTGCTCAGCGTCCTCGGGATGCGGCATCCCTACGCGATGATCTCGTTCGGCCTTTGCCTCTTCGTCACCATGACGGTGGCCATCGAGTTCTTCAAGGGCGCGCGCGCCATCTCGTCAAAACAGAAGATTGGCTTCATCCCGGCGATCGTCGATCTAACGCATCGCAACACACGCCGCTACGGCGGCTACATGGTGCACATGGGCGTCGTCGTGATGTTTATCGGCTTCAGCGGCGCAGCTTTCAACCTCGACTCTACCCAGGAAGTGACGCCTGGTACCGCGATGAAGATTGGCCGCTATGATCTCAAAGTGGCGGATCTCGACAAGGGCTCGAACGAGAATTATCAGTGGGGCCGCCTGACCGTCGAGGTATCGAGCGGCGGCCAAGCTCTCGGCAATCTGTATCCGGAGCGGCGCCTCTACACCGCGATGCGCCAACCGCAGCCAACGTCTGAAGTCGCCATTCGCCGCCGCCCGAACGAGGATCTCTATCTGAACTTCGCCGGCATGTCCGCCGACGGCTCGAAAGCCGTCATTCAGGCGTACGTCTTCCCGCTTGTCTCGTGGATTTGGGCCGGTTATTGGGTGCTGCTGTTCGGCACGCTGATTTGCCTCATCCCGAACAAGCAGAAGCTCGTATACGCGCGCACCGAAGTGGTGGGCGTGACGCGCTCCACTGCGAAAGTCGAAGCTCAATCATGAAGTTTCTCAGACTCACCAAGCCGCGTCTGCTGGTGCTTTTTTTAGCAGCTGCTTCGCTCGCGCAAACCTCGTCCGAGTTGATTTCGCCCGATGTACGCCGCGTCGGCAGCCGCCTCGCGTGCCTGTGCGGCGCGTGCAAGAACACCGTCGGCGATTGCCCGATGCTACAGTGCCACTACTCCGGTCCAGGCCGCGAAAAGATTGCAAAACAACTGAACATGGGCGCGTCCGACGACAACATTGTCGCCGATTTCGTGCGAGAGACCGGGCGTCAGGCGCTGTCTACTCCGCCCACTGACGGTTTCCAGTTGCTCGCGTGGATTACGCCCTTCGCGGCGATTCTCGCGGGTCTCGGAGCGATCTTCTTCTACATGCGCCGCTATCGGCCCAACCAACCCAGCGCCGTTGAAGTCGATCCGGCTGTGCTCGATCACTATCGCGAGCGGATTGAAAAGGACATGGCGAAACTAGACTAATGATCTTTACTTTCGAGCAGGCTGTTGCGGCCGCCGCTGTTGTTCTCATTCTCCTACCGGTACTTTTGACCCTCGGCCTTCGCAAGAAGGATCTTCCCGAGGCCCCCCCTGTCTCTCCCACCGCGCATCTCGATCAGCGTCGCGCGCAGATCTTTGAGAACCTGCGTGACCTCACATTCGAGTATCGCGTCGGCAAGCTCTCCGACATCGACTATCAGCAGACCAAGGTCGGATTGCAGCAGCAACTGGCGCAAGTGCTCGCGCAAATGGAGGAGATCACGTCGAAATCGTCACCCGTAGTTCGCGTCGAAGCGCCGCCCAAACCCAAGGGTCTCGAGTGTCCCCACTGCCACGCGAAGTTCGAGAAGCCAATGAAGTTCTGCGGAGAATGCGGAAAGGCGATCGCATGAGATTGCTCGCCGCATTACTCGCTATCCCGCTATTGGCGGCCGTCGACGGCACGGTAATGAATCTGTCGACAAAGGCCGTGCAGCCTGGCGTAACTCTCACGTTGATCCAGGCGAACGCGCAAGGGGTGAAAACCCTCGGCACGACCACCTCCGGTCCCGACGGCAGATATCGCATCGAGGTCGATCCGCCCGAAGGTCCAACGCTCCTGCAAGGCCTGTATCAAGGCGTCACCTACACCTTGATGATGGGCCCCGGCCAGCCCCGCACAGGCGCTGTCCTGAACGTCCATAACGTCACGAAGAAGCAAGAGGTCGTCAAACTCTCGCAGCACATGGTCGTGCTTGAGCCGACGGCCGAGCGCATTCAGGTCGGCGAGACCTTCTTGCTCACGAACTCCTCGAACGATACGCTGTCCGATCCGCTCGGGGGCGCGCTGCGCATCGTCTTGCCGCAAGGCGCGGGACAAGCGCGCGTGATGGTCCAAAGCGGTGTCATGCCCGTCGAGCGCCCTTTGCAGGAGACACGACAAAAAGGCGTCTTCAAGATCGATTACCCCGTCCGCCCCGGCGAAACGCGTTTCGATCTCAGTTACGACTTACCGGCGGGTCCGAAGTTTGCGGGCCGCACCGTGTACAAAGATGCCTCGACGCGCCTTGTGACGCCGACTGCCGTCACCCTTGCTGGAACCGGCATCACGCCGCTCGGCCAGGAGCCGACAACGCAGGCGAACATCTACGACACCAAAGGCACGGAGTACGCCGTCGACATCACGGGCACCGGCACGCTGCGCCCGCCACCGGAGGCCGCCGCTGCCGAAGGCGGAGCGCAAGGCGGAGGGCAAGCCGGCGGACCCGAAATCAAGCAGGTCCGGCCGAAACTCTATGAGCGCCTGTACTGGATTCTTAGCCTTACGCTCGCGATTCTTGCGCTCGGCTTCGCGCTGATTTACCGCGCCGATGCGCCGCCGCCGGAGACGCGCAAGTCGTGAGTCCGGACGGAAACACTCCTGCGCACGACGCTCTTCTCATCGACGGAGTCTGGAAATACTACGGCGACTACCCTGCCCTGCGTGACGTCGACTTTCGCGTCGCCGCAGGGTCTTGCGTGGCGCTGCTGGGCCGCAACGGCGCGGGCAAAACGACGCTCTTGAAGATTCTCGCGGGTCTCTCCACTCCTTCGAAGGGCCGCGTCCTCGTCGAAGGCGCGGACGTGCGCGCCGAGGCCACCCGCGCAAGAATCGGCGTTCTTGGCCACGGCATCGGCGTCTACGACGAACTTTCGGCGTTCGAGAACCTGCGCCTCTTCGCCGACCTCTACGGAGTCGCCAAGCCCAAGCAGGTTGCCCTCGAGTGGCTGGAGCGCACTGGTCTCGAACGCGTGAAAGATGGCCTCGTCCGCGAATTCTCGCGCGGCATGCGCCAGCGCCTGGCCGTGGCGCGCGCGTTTTTGCATTCGCCGTCCGTTCTTCTTTTCGACGAACCATTCACGTCCCTCGACGACAAAGCGATTGCCGTTCTGCAGAATCTTTTGAAAGAGGCGTCGAAAGCGGGCCGCACAATCATCATGTCGACCCACCAGATCCGCGAGGCGATGGAACTCGCGACACACGTCGCGTTGATCGGACGCGGCCATCTGATCTACTCCGGCGGCCGCACGCAACAAATGCTTGAAGATCCAGGTTGGCTCTATCGCACGTACGGGGAATCGTCGTGAGTGAGTTCTTCCGCCAAGTCGGCGCGATCGCGGGCAAAGACCTGCGCAGCGAGTTCCGCACGAAAGAAGCGATCAACGCCTCACTCGCCTTCGCACTCGTCATTCTGTTGCTGTTCAGCTTCGCCTTCGACCAAAATTCCGAAGAGATGAAGCAGATGGCGGGCGGCTTGCTTTGGATGGTCTTCGCCTTCGCCGGAACGCTTGTACTGAATCGCAGCTTCGCGCGCGAGATTCCAAACGATTGCCTGGACGCGATCCTCGCTTCGCCGGTTTCGGGTGCGGCGCTATTCCTTGGCAAAGCGATCAGCAACTTCGTCGTACTCATGGGCATCGAGCTCGTTTGCCTGCCGGTGTTCTCGGTGTTCTACGACGTGCGTTTGACGGCGCACCCCGGTTGGCTTGCGCTTGTGATCGCACTCGCGACGTGGGCGCTGGTCGTCATTGGAACGATGTTCAGCGCGCTTACCGTGAATATGCGTTTGCGTGAGTTGATGCTGCCGACGCTCGTCTATCCCATGATGATCCCCGCGCTCACGGCCGCCATTCAATTGACGGTTGCCCTGATCACCGACCAGCCGCTGGGTGAGAATATGATTTGGATTCGCGTTCTGACGGCGTTCGACATCATCTTCACGTCGCTCGCGATTACGTTCGTGGATACGGTATTACAAGGTTAGGAGAACCCATGCGCGACAAAGTCTTCTACGCGCTCGCGGCCATCACCGCGGCATTGCTTACTCGAAATCTGTATCAGATCTTTCTCGTCCTGCCGGACGAGTTGAACCAGGGCGCCGCCTATCGCATTTTTTACTTTCACGTGCCTTCCGCCATTCTCGGTATGACGGGAATCGGCGTGGCGCTGCTGTTCAGCATCCTCTATCTGATGACCAAGGACTTCCGCTGGGATTCCATCGCCGCCGGAATCACCGAAGTATCGATGGTCTTTTGCACCATGTTCCTGATCACCGGATCGCTGTGGGGCCGCGTCAGTTGGGGAATCTGGTGGACTTGGGATGCGCGCCTAACCAGCGCCCTTGTGCTGTGGCTGATCGGCGCGGGCTACCTGATGCTACGCCGGGCCATCGACGAACCCACCACGCGCGCGCGCCTCTCCGCCGTCATGAGCATCTTCGGGAGCGTCAATTCCTACATTGTTTGGAAGTCAATCGAGTGGTACCGCACGCAGCATCCGCAACCCGTGCTGTCGATCCGAGGGGGCGGCGGCATGGCACCCGGAATGCAGGAAACGATGTACTGGAACCTGCTCGCTCTCGTGATGCTGTCCGTGATTCTGGTGATGATTCACATGAAGCAGGAATCGATGTCGCGCGAAGTCGAGGCGCTACGGCGACACGCCCACGCCATCGCGTAGTCGATCACAATCAAGGAGACCGGCCATGGATACTACCAATTACAACTTCATGTTCTACGGCTTCGCCGCTGCCTGGCTTGTCGTCATCGGCTATCTGGTGATTCTCGGCCTGCGGGAGCGCAAGATCCAGAAACAGCTCGATCAAGTGAAGGCGCTGCTCGCAAGCGACGGCGCGCAGCCCAAGTCGCGCGTGTCGAACTAGCTGCTGCCGATGCTCGGCGTACCTCTGTTCCTGATCGGCGTACCGATCGCGGTAGTCCTCGCGATCGCGCTACTGAACTGGTGGCTCGGCTATCTCGAAAGCCGCGGAGCCTTCCCCGAAATCAGCAGTCTTGGCGGACCGCGTTCGATGGGCCACGCTCTCTTGAGCGCGCAAGCGATTGTCGAACCGCAGAAACGCCACGTGATCGCGATGAAGGAACGCGACGCGATACGCAAGGACGTAGCCGAGTCCGGCGCGCCGCCGAGGCCATAATCATTCGAGTAACGTAACATTTCCACTCACGCACCGTCCGATTCAGGGATCTCTCGGTGGCGAAAAGCCGAAGCGATACCGCAAGGAGACCTGGATGCCCCTAATCCGCCGGTAAGGGCCTTGGGATGA
>JAYVTO010000312.1:0-4532 GCA_043788745.1 Acidobacteriaceae bacterium | reverse complement strand
GGTAAGACAGGGCGCGGTCCCGCGCGTGGTAAGGAAATCCCAACTGCCGGAAGAATTCGTCTTCCGCGATCTCAAAATGGCGGAATACCGCCGTGTAGTGAATGCGCGCCGTCGCATCGGTGTCTACAAACCGAATCCGGCTCTTCCAAACGAAACGTTCCATTGGACCGCTATCATAGCGAAAGAAGTATGTCTGATCGCAAATTGACAGCGCACGTGAAAGCCGCCGGTTGAGCGTCCAAGCTTAGTCCAAAGGTTTTGGACCAGGTCTTGCCGCGCATTCCGCGGATCGCCAATGAAAACGTGCTGGTAGGCTTCGACACTGCCGACGATGCCGGCGTCTACAAGCTGACGCCGGAGTGTGCCTTGGTGCAGACCGTCGATTTCTTCACCCCCATAGTCGATGATCCCTTCACATACGGCGCCATCGCAGCCGCCAACGCGCTGAGCGATGTCTACGCCATGGGAGGCAAGCCCATCTCCGCGCTCTCCATCCTCGCCTACCCGGGCAACGGCGATCTCGACGATCTCGAGGCGATACTCAAGGGCGGCGCCAGCAAACTCGCGGAAGCGGATTGCGTCTTGCTGGGCGGTCACAGCGTAAACGACCCGGAAATCAAGTTCGGCTACGCGGTCACCGGAACCATCCATCCGGACCGCATCTTGGCCAACTCATCGGCGCGTCCTGGCGATGCCCTTGTACTTACCAAGGCCCTCGGAACCGGCGTCATAGCCACGGCACTCAAGCGTGGCATCGCTGACCCGGCTCACGTCGAGGCGTCCATCGCGTCCATGCTGACTCTGAACAGAGCCGCCTGCGAGGCCATGCTGCAAACCGAAGCTCACGGCTGCACAGATATCACCGGCTTCGGATTGCTGGGGCACGCGCGCGAGATGGCGCTCGGCAGCCATGTCACAATCGAAATCGACGCGGCGTCGCTCGAATTCCTGCCCGGGGCACTCGAATACGCCGCCGCCGGCGCGCAACCCGGCGGGCTGAATAACAACCGCGACTTCGTCTCCTGTGATGTTGAATTCAAGCGGCTTCTCGCGCCCGAACTGGAAGCGCTGCTCTACGACCCGCAAACGGCAGGAGGCCTCTTGATCGCCGTCGCACCTCACGATGCCTTGCGCCTGCCGGGCCCCGTTGTGGGACGCGTGACATCGCGGCAACACAAGGCAGTGATCGTCAAATGAAACAGAACCCTGTCATCGTCGCCCTCGATACGGAAAGTGCCGCTCAGGCGCTCCATCTCACCGCCCGGCTCGGTGACTCGGTGAACTTCTATAAAGTCGGCCTGGAGCTATTCACCGCCGAAGGACCTCACGTCGTGCGCGAACTCATCGCCCAGGGCAAGGACGTCTTTCTCGATCTGAAAATGTTTGACATCGGGGAGACAGTCAAACGCGCCGCAGCCCGTGCTGCCGCCTTGGGCGCGCGCTACCTCACCGTCCACTCCTCGCCACAAGTGATCCGCGCCGCCCTGCAAGGCGCGGCCGGGTCACCGATGAAAGTCCTGGCAGTAACTGTGCTAACTAGCTTCGATCAATCCGATCTTGAGGATCTCGGCTATACCGGTAGAACCGTGGCGGAACAGGTTGAATATTTCGTCCAACGCGGGCTGGAAGCGGGAGCGCACGGCTTTATCTGCTCGCCGTTGGAAGTAGCGCGGCTGCGCGCACTGGTAGGCCCCGGGCCACTACTTGTGGTTCCAGGAGTCCGGTCCGCCGGGGCCGGCAAGGGTGATCAGAAGCGCGTCGCCACGCCGGCCGAAGCGATGGCGGCGGGCGCCAGTCACCTCGTCATCGGCCGCCAGATCACCCGCGCAGCCGACCCTAAAGATGCCGCGAAGCAAATTCTTCTCGAACTCGGCACGTAAGATTTAATAGGTCCCATCAAGAATTCTTCTTGACCTTCCGGTCCTGCGGCTGTTACAACTATCACATCGCTAGTGGTGTGCATTGTCGGCGCTCCCAGCCGGCATTCGGGCTTCAGAATTTTCTTAAGAAGGTCACGATGAATCGAACATCTCTGGTACTCTCGTCTCTCGCCGGAATTCTCTTTTTAGGAAGCGGATTGCAGGCTCAAGATGCAACTGGCCGGATTATTGGAACGGTCACGGATCCTACCGCTGCCGCAATCCCCAATGCAAAGATTACCGTCGTCAACGCCGCTACACAGGTAAAACGCGAAGCGACCAGCGATCGCGAAGGCAATTATCAGATTCTGTCGGTTCCCATCGGTAAATACAATGTGACCGCTGAAAGCTCAGGATTCGCGAAGACTACGATTTCAGGCTCGGAACTCAACATCAATCAGTCGCTGCACCTGGACTTCAAACTCGAGGTGAGCTCGTCCTTGGAAACGATCCAGGTGCAAGCGCAGGCCACCAGTGTCGAGACGGTGAATGCGACCCTCGGCCAATCGGTGACCAGCCGTCCCATTGTCAATTTGCCGCTCAATGGCCGCAACATCTTCGATCTTGCCCTGCTCCAGCCCGGTGTGACACCGGGGAACGGAAATAATAGCGCGGCGCCATTTAGTATCGCCGGCAGCCGCGGCGACTCGATCACGTATTTGCTGGACGGCGGCGTGAACAACAACCTGCTGAACAACTCGCCAGTGTTGAATCCCAACCCCGACACCGTAGCTGAATTCCGCATTCTAAGCAGCAACTACAATGCCGAATACGGACGCAACGCGGGTGGCATTATCAGCGTAGTGACGAAGTCCGGTACGAATGCCCTGCACGGTTCGGCGTTTGAGTTTGTACGCAATGAGAAGATGAATGCCAACGAGTTCTTCAATAATCTGAACGACACGCCGCGTTCGATCTTGAAGCGGAACCAGTTTGGTTTCACGGTGGGTGGTCCCATCATCATCCCGAAGGTATTCAACGGCAAAGACAAGCTATTCTTCTTTAGCAGCTATCAAGGTCAACGGCTCTCGGCGCTTACCTCCAACGGCTCGGTGACAACGTTCACGCCCTCTGAACTCAACGGCGACTTCTCCCATTCGAACACTTCCCGTGCCGGTCCCGATGACAATGTAGTCGCCTTTCTCCAGGGGCATCCGTACTTCCAGCCTGATCCGAACAAGGCGGCCCAAGGTATCATCGACCCCAGTCGCGTCAATGGCGTTGCTACCAACTACATCAAGGCGGGGCTGATTCCCACCTCAGCTTCCGGTCAGCTCTTCCCGACGGGATCGTCGATAAACAACAATGACGAGACGACCAACAAGATTGATTGGAACGTCACAGCCAACGACCGCATCACGCTGACACTCGGCTGGAATGGCAACACGCAAACGGATCCTTTCCGCTTCGCGACCGTGAACGGGTATCCGAACAACTTCGAACTCAATCGGTATTTCGGCAGCATCAATTACACCAAGATCTTCTCCTCCGCCACCCTCAATGAATTTCGGTTTACTGCGCAGCGGAACAACAATTTCCAGTCCGTACCCGGCGCGAAGTTGCCTACCGCCAGCGAACTCGGCGTTGGCATCACGCCCGATCACCCCACTGGGCCTCCGAACCTGAGTTTCAACAGCGGCCTCGCCATCGGTTTTAGCGTGCAGGGCCCAACTGCCCTCATCGACAACACCTACACCTGGTCGGATACATTTAGCTGGACCCGTGGACGTCACTCCTTCAAGTTCGGCGGCAACGTCACACCGTATCAAAACAACACCGTTTACGACTTCTATGTGAACGGTAACTTCTTCTTCAGCGGCGACCCCGCCAATGGAGGAATCGGTTCCGGCAATGACTTTGCCGACTTCCTCTTGGGTTACCCGGATGAGTATCTTCAGTTTGGAGAGGCGCCATCCAACATCCGCACGAAGAACTACGGCGTATTTGCGCAGGATGAATGGCGTGTTTCCAAGAACCTGGTGCTGACCATGGGCTTGCGGTACGAATACAGTTCCCCCAAGAAGGATCTTCAGGGCCGTTCGTTCTCGCTCAACCCCGGCGCCCAGTCCACCCGTTTCGTGAATGCGCCCATTGGAGTGCAGTTCCCGGGGGATGCCGGCGCGCCTGATGGCTCCAACTTCCCCGATAAGAACGACTTCGCTCCCCGCTTTGGTTTCGCCTACGCGCCCAATAGCAAGACCAGCATCCGCGGCGGTTTCGGCACGTTCTACGACATCCTGAAGGGCGAAGATAACCTGCAGTTTAACGGGCAGGCCCCATTCTTCGGCTTCGCCGACCTGTTCTTCGATCCGTCCACCTTTAGCGGGGCCAGCCCCGTTTACTCCGATCCCTTCGGCACAGCCGGAGTTCAGAACTCGTTTCCTTCCAAACCGCCCCCGAAAAACATAGATTTCAACGCTTCCGGGTTCCTTCCCTTTGGCGGTGGCGGTGTCTACTTTGTCGACCCGCACCTGCGGACGCCCTATGTATTCCAGTACAACCTGAGCGTCCAGCGCCAGTTGGCAGGCTCCATGATTGCCGAGGTGAATTACGTCGGTAATTCGAGTCACAAACTTACCGCGTAGACCGACTCGAACCCGTTTATCCTCGGCA
>JAYVTO010000311.1:0-7936 GCA_043788745.1 Acidobacteriaceae bacterium | reverse complement strand
GACAAGCGTAATTGCTCCAGAAAAGTCATTGGATTCACCCCGAACAGCATACTCCTGAACGGATTGTGTTTGCCCTGCATGGCGGGCGAGCGCCAGATTCCGGTTCTGGATTCTGACTCCTGAGTGCTCGCTTCCGACTTCTGCTTTTCACGCGGCAAAACCGCGCAGTGCTTCCCTCGCCCGCTTGATCGGAGCGGACTCCGCGTCGGCCGGACCCTTCATGTAGTACACCATCGCCGCCAGCAGTCGCGGCTGCCACACCGCGCTCACCAGCGGGGCGTCTTCCATCAGCGCCGCCAGGTACTTGTAATGGTGCACCTCGTCGGCTTTCGAGATCGTGTGGCGCAGCGCCGCTGAGAGGAATGCCGGACGCGCCGCAGGGTCCTTCGCGATGCGCATCACTAGCGCCGCGGCCAGATCCGGGTTGGTCTTGACCTCGGCCAGGGCTTCGGCGATCGGCACCGGGTCGGCGCCTGCCGTCGGTTCAAGCCTGGTGATCTCCGCCGCGCGGAGATTCTCCGGCCGCGCCGCCGCGAAGGTTCGGAATTGGCCCATCCAGCCGGCGGCCTGCAACAACAGCAGGTAACGCAACTGAGGATCCGTTGCGGTGAGAAAAGCGTAATGCAGCGCATTGGCTGATGTCACCGCGTGGATGCTCACGATCGAAGCGCTTCCCCGCGCCCGCATTCTCAACTCCGCGGCCGCCAGGTGCACGGCGTCCCACATGGAAGCCGCCGTCGCGCCCCTCGCTAAACGCCCGCTGCACTCGGCGCACGTGTCTCCGGGCGACGCCGTCCGCATAGTCTTCAGCATCGCGCGCGTGGCCGATTCCTCCGAGGTGCCAGCAGCCCAATCCGCGCCCAGTTTGGCAAACGATTCCTTCAAGCGCTGCACATTCCCGGAGTACGTCTGATCTTCGAGCGCGTATCCATTCACTTGCTGCTCTTTTCCGAAATCGAGCAACGACAGCACCATCGATCGCAGAACCGGCTCGGCGTGCTGCCATCCGATGGTTTCGAGGGTCCGGTAGGCGTTGGCGACGTAGATCGCCTTGTGGCCGATGTTGCGATAGTCGCGGGCTCCGTAACGCCACAGCAGGCGGAACACTTCAGCCGCACCGCGGCTGCGCACCAGCGCCACGATCGCGCGCTCCGCCCGCTCCATGTCCCACGCTTCCATGGACGCCGCGAATTCGGCAGGGGCCTGGCCGGCCGAGGGCAACGTTCCGCGCAGCGCGCGCATGGTGTAGTCGCCCGCGGGCTGCTTTGCGTCCCGATCCTGGGACGTCTTGAAATCGTCCAGCACGTAGAACAGCGGCAGCAGGCGCGCGTCGGCGGGCGCCTCAAGCGCGATCAGGTTCGCCGAATGGATCACGAACACGCAATGCATCGCGAACCCGGGCGGCCGCGGATTAATGTTGCGGATGCCCGCCAGGAACAGCGCCGACAGCGCCTGGCGATACGACACTCCGCGCCGCAGCTCGCCCACCAGCATTTCGGCGCAGCGCTCGCGTGGGGTGCGCTCGAACAGCGCAACCAGCGGCTCAATCTCCGGCCGGAATTGGACCAGGTCGGGACTGACTTGGCAATCGGCCCTGCTCAACAGGAGCGGAGAGGCTAGCGCTCCGGTGAAACCCCTGAGCATATCGCGGCGGGAAGCGGTCCACATGACGCACCACCTTTCGTCGCAGATAAGAATAGCACCGAGCGCGTGAAACTGCCGCACCGCCCGTTGCGGTTCGTTGCGGTTCGATCTGATATCTTTTCTTCATAGCGACTCTCTCCTTTTTTCCTGGCAGAAAAACTCACCCGGAGGCTCAAGCCTCCAGGTTTGAGAGTCGCTTACTTTCTACGAACTAACGGGCATCCTCCATGTTGCCGCCGTCGCCGGTAACGAGGAAGAGCGTATCCGTGAATTTGCTTGCCGCACGCTTGGGAGCGTTTGCGCGGCGGCCCAGCGATCGGCGGGCAGCAAGGCGAGTCCCTTGACGAGTTGTCGGCGATTCATGTGGATAGGGTAGCTGGCTGCGCTCGCGCTGCTTCGGCAGATGCGACACAGCGCAGCCCGACACTGTGCGCGTCTCCCCAAGCTCGCTTCTACAATAACGGCATGCTCTATATGATCATTGAGCGTTTCGGCGAAGAGACACGCGCGGCCATGGCAAACCGATTCCGCGAATATGGCCGTATGCTGCCGGAAGGAGTCGAGTACAGAATGAGTTGGATGACTCCAGAACGTGATCGCTGCTATCAACTGATGGTGGCTGCGCGCCGGGAGGAACTTGACGAATGGGTTCGCCGCTGGAGTGACCTCGTCGATTTCGAAATCGTACCCGTGATCGAATCCTCGGAGTATTAGACACGGAAGCTCGAAAGCTAAATGCGTCCGCGTCCGCGTCCACGCCGGCAGCATCGGGTAGAATCGAACCTATGCGAATCGCCAGCTTGCTGTTTTTTGTTGTCGCCACTGTCTGCGCGCAACCCTCACTGGAGCAATTCTTAAGCGCTCCGTTTGTTCAGGATCTGGTATCCGGGGGGAATCGCGTCGCCTGGGTCGAGACGAACCGCGGCGTTCGCAATGTGTGGCTGGCGGAAGCGCCCGATTGGAAGGGCCGCCGCATCACCAACTACAAAGAAGATGACGGCCAGGAGATTGGCCAGCTTTCGATTACTGGTGCCGGCGTGGTGTATACGCGAGGCGGTGACATCGAAACGTTTCGCGACATTCCGAATCCGAAGTCGCTTGCGGTGGGGCCTGAGCAGTCCGTCTGGATCGTTCCCTTCGCCGGAGGCGAAGGACCCAAAAAGATCGGCGAGGGTCATAGCGCGGTGGTGTCGCCCAAGGGCGATCGCGTGTTGCTGACCAAGGGCGGCCAGATCTATTCGACGACGCTCGACGGGGCGAAACCGGAATTAATGTTGTATTCGAAAGTGCGCGCGGGCGGCTTGAAATTCTCTCCAGACGGCACGCAGGTCGCCTTCGTATCGAACCGTGGCGATCACGCGTTTATCGGCGTCTACACGTTTGCCACCAAGGGCGTGAAGTATCTAGACCCCAGCGCGGATCGCGATCTGAGCCCCACGTGGTCGCCCGATGGCAAGCAGGTGGCGTTTGTTCGCACGGCCGCGGCAACCCGGGCCTTTTCGTTCGGTCCGGTTCGAGAGGCCGAACCGTGGTCGATTCGCGTGGCGAACGCGGAGTCTGGAACGGGCCGCGAAATCTGGCACGCTAATCGCGGAAAGGGCAGCGCCTTCTCTGGGGCTGTGGGGAATTCGCTCGTTTGGACGAAGAGTGGAAGTCTGATTTTTCCGTGGGAGAAGACCGGCTGGCGGCATTTATACGCGGTCGCGGTTGCGACCAATGTGCCGGCGCGTGAACTGACTCCGGGGCAGTTCGAAGTCGAACACGTCGAGCCAATGAGTGACGGCAACGGAGTTTTGTTCTCCTCCAATCAAGGCGACATCGACAGGCGTCATGCGTGGTCGGTGGGCGCCAGCGGAGATCCGAAGCCATTAACGAGCGGCACGGGAATCGAGTGGGCGCCCGTGCAGGCGGAAGACGGAACACTTATCGTACTGCGCTCGAACGCGAAGCAGCCGGGCCGTCCGGCCGTCGTGACGGCATCGGGCGTCAAGGATGTGGTGACGCCAAGCTATCCGGCCGAGTCCGCGATGGTTAAACCCAAACAGGTGATTCTGCCGTCGGCGGACGGCATGTCGATCCACGCGCAGTTGTTTCTGCCCGCGGGCTACCAGTCCGGCAAAAAATATCCAGCCCTCGCGTTCTATCACGGTGGTTCACGCCGGCAGATGCTGCTCGGCTTCCACTCCATGTATTACTACGCGAACACATACGCCATGAATCAGTACTTCGCGAACAAGGGTTACGTCGTGCTGAGCGTGAACTATCGCAGCGGAATCGGGTATGGCATGGAGTTTCGCGAAGCCCTGAACTACGGCGCCACCGGCGCGAGTGAATACCAGGACGTGCAGGGCGCCGGTGTTTACCTGAGGAATCGCGACGATGTCGACGGCAAGCGTATCGGAGTGTACGGAGGATCGTACGGCGGATTCCTGACGGCTATGGCGTTGTCGAGATCAAGCGATCTGTACGCCGCTGGCGTAGACATTCACGGCGTCCACGACTGGAATTCGGGGATTCGCAATTTCGTTCCCAACTACAATCCGCAGGCTCAGACCGACGCCGCGAAGCTAGCGTTTGCGTCGTCGCCCTTGTCGAGCGTAAAGACGTGGAAGTCGCCGGTGCTGCTGATCCATGGCGATGACGACCGCAACGTCAATTTCAACGAGACGGTCCGATTGGTGGAGGCTCTGCGGAAGCAGGGCGTCGAGGTGGAGCAACTCGTCTTCCCGGATGAGGTCCACGATTTTCTGACGTTCAGCCGATGGATGGACGCGATGAACGCGACTGCGAGCTTCTTTGCGCGAAAGCTCAAATAGGCCTCTCCACGTGGATCTGCCCCAGGCACTCGAGTTCTGACCACTAAACTGGCCGCTTTGCCCCGCCACCGTTGACACTCATCAACGGCGCTGCCAAACACGCTGGCTAGGGGTGAACTGCGCCCATTGCCATGACACAGGCCAGTACGATCTCGACGTAAAGCCGGCGAAGCAAACTGCCCGCAAAATGTTCAAGATGGTGCGCGCCCTAAACCAGGACAATGGATTCAACGGCACTCCAAATTCAGTCACCTGCTGGACCTGCCATCGCGGCGAAGCGAAACCGCAAAGTCTGCCGCCGGCCGTCCGCTAGCGGCCTCGCCTGCCAGGTTTCCGCCGTAAGGAAGCGACACGGTAAACTAGAATTACCGATGCCAAGCAAGAACTCCTTTGGTGCCCAGGGCACACTCACGGCCGGAGGCCGTTCCTACGAAATCTTCCGTCTGTCGGCGCTCACCGCCGCTGGATTCGACCTCACGCGGTTGCCGTTTTCCGTCAAGGTTGTCCTCGAAAACCTGCTGCGCTTTGAAGACGGCAAGACCGTGAAAGCCGACGACATTCGCTACGTCGCAAAGTGGGATACGAAGGCCGAAGCGCAGGAGATCAACATGCGCCCCGCGCGCGTCCTGCTGCAGGATTTCACCGGAGTCCCTTGCGTCGTCGACCTCGCCGCCATGCGCGATGCGCTGGAGAGCATGGGCAAAGATCCGAAGAAAGCGAATCCGCTGATCCCTGCCGATCTCGTGATCGACCACTCCGTGCAAGTCGATCAGTTCGGCACGAAAGAAGCGTTCGCATTCAACGCGGCGCTGGAGTTTCAACGCAATCAGGAGCGCTACGAGTTTCTTCGCTGGGGTCAAAGCTCGTTCGAGAACTTCCGTGTGGTTCCGCCGGACACCGGCATCGTGCACCAGGTGAATCTCGAGTATCTCGCGCCGGTCGTGGTTTCGCGCGATGGCCAGGCGTACCCGGATTCGGTCGTCGGCACCGATTCGCACACGACTATGGTGAACGGCCTCGGCGTGGTCGGCTGGGGCGTGGGCGGAATCGAAGCCGAAGCCTGCATGCTCGGCCAAGCGATCTCCATGCTGCTGCCTGCCGTCGTGGGCTTTAAGTTGAAAGGCAAATTGCCCGAAGGGACGACCGCCACAGATCTCGTTCTCACCGTCACGCAGATGCTGCGTAAGAAGGGCGTGGTCGGCAAGTTCGTCGAATTCTTCGGCCCAGGTCTTGGAACGTTGACTCTCGCCGACCGCGCGACGATTGCGAACATGGCGCCGGAATACGGCGCGACCATCGGCGTGTTTCCAGTGGATGCGAAGACGCTCGAATACTTGCGGATGACGAATCGTCCGGAAGAGCACGTTCAATTGGTCGAGGCGTACGCCAAGGAGCAGGGGCTATTCCATACGGCGGAATCGCCGGAGCCCGTCTTCACCGACACGCTCGAACTGGACCTCGGCATTGTTGTTCCGTCGCTTGCGGGTCCAAAGCGCCCGCAGGATCGAATCAATCTGCCCGACGTCAAGAAGAACTTCCTTGACTTCCTGCCGGGCGCGCCGCGCACGACGACGTACGACGTCGATGGCCACACCGAGCCGCTGCAAGATGGCTCCGTGGTGATCGCTGCGATTACAAGTTGCACGAATACTTCGAACCCCAGCGTGCTGATCGCCGCCGGATTGGTTGCGCAGAAGGCTGTCGCCAAAGGGCTGAAGCGCAAGCCGTGGGTGAAGACCTCGCTCGCGCCCGGATCGAAAGTGGTTCTCGATTACTTGACCGAAGCCGGCTTGATGACTGCGCTCGAGGCGTTGGAATTCCACATCGTCGGCTACGGTTGCACGACGTGCATTGGCAATAGCGGTCCGCTGCCCGAAGAAATCGGCAACGTGGTGCAGAAGGAAGATCTGGTTGTCGCCAGCGTGCTCAGCGGCAATCGCAATTTCGAAGGCCGCGTGAATCCGCTGGTCCGCGCGAACTACCTCGCTTCGCCGCCCCTCGTCGTTGCCTATGCGCTTGCCGGTCGCGTCGACATCGACATCGCGAATGAGCCGCTCGGCGAGGGCACCGACGGCCCTGTCTATTTGCGCGATATCTGGCCGACCAACGACGAAGTGCAGGCCTCGGTCGAGAAGAACGTCCAGCGCGGCATGTTTGCGAAAGAATACGCCGAAGTATTTACGGGCGACAAGCAATGGGCGTCGATCAAAGTGCCACTCGGCGACCGCTACGTCTGGGACGACAAGTCGACGTACATAAAGAAGGCACCGTACTTCGAGAATATGGTCGATCCGCAGACTTTTGTGAAGGACTTCGCGGGCCTGCGCGCCCTTGCGATGCTGGCCGACTCGGTCACCACGGATCACATTTCTCCGGCCGGCAATATCGCGAAGAGCAGTCCGGCGGGCTTGTACTTGCAGTCGCTCGGCGTGAAGCCGGTCGACTTCAACAGCTACGGCGCGCGCCGCGGCAATCACGAAGTGATGGTGCGCGGTACCCTTGCCAATATTCGCTTGAAGAACGAAATGGTTCCCGGCGTCGAGGGCGGTATCACCAGGCACGTGCCGACTGGAGAGCAGATGTCGATCTACGATGCCTCGGTGAAGTATCAGGCAGCGGGCACTGGATTGATGATCGTTGCGGGCAAAGAGTACGGTTCCGGTTCGTCCCGCGATTGGGCCGCAAAGGGTGTGCTGCTGCTTGGCGTGAAGGTTGTAATCGCAGAGAGTTTCGAGCGCATCCATCGCTCGAACCTCGTCGGCATGGGCGTTCTACCGTGCGAATTCCTGCCGGGCGAATCGCGGCAGTCGCTGGGGCTCACTGGGTTCGAGGAGTTTTCTATCGAAGGGATTCCAGCGGCGGTTGTCTCGTCGGGCCGAGCGAAAGTGACGGCGAAGTCAGACGACGGAACGACGTCGTCGTTCGACGTGAAGGTCCGCGTCGATACGCCCCAGGAAGCGGAATATTATCGGAACGGTGGCATTCTGCCGTACGTGCTGCGACAACTAGCGGCCCGCTGATTCGATTGCGATGAAACGCTGACGTCGCGGGTGTTATGCCGGACGAGAAGTTCGGGTCGCGGCTGCGGTCTGCCCGGGGCATCCTACTAAAGTGCGGCAAGAAAGTCGTCGCCGCTGATTCCTGCAGTTTGGATCAACCCACGAAGAGGCCCGCGCGCGACTTCAGGATGATCGGAACGGAAAGTGTCGCTGTCGCCAGTGACTTGCCGAGAATGATGGGGCTTCTTCTTTGCCTTATAACGCGCCACCCGGGGCGCTCGAACGCGCAAACGACCTCGCCCGAACGGAGAACGGGCAGTCGAGCCATCAGACCGTAATCTCGACCTCTCGCGTTTCCACCGTCAAGGGCAGACCGTATTCCCTAATCCGCCGGTAAGGGCCTTGGGATGACCGGTAGTGAGGGAAGCGGGGCGATCAGATATTGGAATGGGCGGCTGTTTTGAAAAGGTGGGGGAA